>VGSZ01000090.1 GCA_016874845.1 Deltaproteobacteria bacterium | reverse complement strand
CGGTGCCGCGCAACCGCCTGCTGGCGGCGGCGACGGCGGCGTCCGCGCTGCTGGCCGACGACGGCGTCCTGGTGCCGCTGTCCAACGGCCTGCCCGAGGAGCACCTGGTCGCGCGCTTCAGCGACGACCGCGTCGTGGGCGGCATCGTGGCGTTCGGCGCCAGCCAGACCGGGCCCGGCGTCGTCGAGCAGACCAGCGAGGGCGGCTTCACGTTCGGGCGACTCTCGGGGCGCATCGACGACACGGTACGAGCCGTGGCGGCGACCCTGGCCCCGGTGGATCCCTCGGGCGCCGCCGGCACGCTGGTCGCCGATGGGGGCAACCTGACGACGAACCTGAGGGGCGCACGGTTCTCGAAGCTGGCCATCAACTGCGCGATCTCCTCGCTCGGCACCATCGGCGGCGACCGGCTGGGCGCGTTGATGCGCCATCGCTTTGTGCGTCGCCTCTGCCTCGAGGTGATGACCGAGGCCGTGCAGGTCGCCGTGCGCCACGGGGTGCAGCTGGAGAAGGTGTCGAACACCATCGACCTCGAGTGGCTCGCCCTCGACGATGACGAGCGTCAGGTCGCGGGATCTCCCGGCCTGCTGGCCAAGCACACGGTGCTGCTCGCCGTCGGCGCGCGCTACCGCCGGCTGCGCAGCTCGATGCTGTCGGCCATCGAGCGCGGCCGGCCGCCACCCATCGACGAGCTCAACGGCGAGGTGACGCGGCTCGCCGCCGAGCAGGGTGTCGCCGTGCCGCTGAACGCCGCCGTCGTCGACACCGTTCAGGCGATCGCGCGCGGCGAGCAGCGCCCGTCGGTGGACACGCTGCGCGCGCTGTACGAGCGGACGCGCGAGCCGCTGCGCCTGCGCCGCGCCGGCTGACCGGAGTCGGTGCTCGCGGGGTCGAGAGCCGCCCGCAGCTGCGCCAGCGCCGCCCCGCACTCCCGCGACGCCGTCGACGGGTGCACCCGCAGCGCCGTCGCGGCTTCGGTCAGCGTTTCGCCGCGCAGCAGGTGCTCGACCACCGCTCGCTGGCGGCGCGGCAGCTCCACGACGGCAGCGCGCAGGGCCTCGCAGCGATCGTCGAACTCACGGGCATCGACGCGCTCGCCGCCTTCGAGCTCGCTGGCCGGATCGACGATGTAGGCGAGGTCGACGTCGACGAAGGGATCGCGGCGCAGGCTGCGCGAGCGTCGGCGCCACGCGTCGATGACCGCGCCGCGCAGCCGGATGAAGAGGAACCCCGCCAACGGCGAGCGCTCGGGGCACCACTGGCGCAGATGGCGGCTCAGGCAGGCGATCAGGAACTCCTGCGCGATGTCGTCGCGATCGGCGTCATCGAAGCACGCCATCGTGCGCGTCACCGTCGCCACGCGCGTCTGCACCCAGCGGCCCAGCGCGGCAGCGAACGACCGGCGCACGGCGGCGCTGGCTTGGGAATGGCGGGCCAGCGCGGCGAGCGAATCGAGCGAGAAGGTCTGCAGATCGAGGCGGACGGTGCGGGGGGCGCTCATGGGTTCTCCGGTGCTCTCCCCCTTGGCGCGAATCACGACATCTTCTGTCGGAACAACGGCGTATTTCGTCGTAGATTCAAGTGGTTGAGCTCAAGGACGTCTTCTCAGGTCCCGGCCGCCCGTCGTGGCGTCGCCGGGCCAGGCCCGGCAGAGTGCTTCCATGCCCGTTCGCCCTCTCCGCGCCGCCAGCGCCGCCGCCCGTGGTCCGCGCGCAGCCCTCGCCACCGTCGTCGCTGGGCTGGCCGTCGCCTGTGCGACCCCGCCCGAGCCGCACTACGACGACGACATCGGCATCGCCGCCGAGCCCATCGCTCCCGGCGCTGCCGCGGGCACGTTCGCGCTGAAGGTCGTCAACACGACGCTGGTGCACATCCCGGTGCTCGGTGACGCCGCCGGCGGCGGCACCAACTACCGGCTCGTGCGCCGCACCTGGGACGCCGACGCCAGCCGCTACCGCCAGACGTCGCAGCTGTGCGGCGGCTACAACGTCGAGGTCGGCGGCGTGACGACGACGCTGCCCGAGGCGACGTACCGCGCCGTGCCCGCGAGCGCCGCCGAGCAGGTCACCATCGACGACGACGGCACCTACGCGCAGACCGACCACCTGCAGCTGTGGGGCCTGCGCGATCTGCCCGACCCGTTCTCGACGCCGCTGCCCGCCAACGCCGAGGAGGCGCAGCAGGCCCCCCACGCCGACCGCGTCGTCGACATGGACGCCGACGGAAACCCCGGCGTCACCGCGCAGATCTCCGGCGCCGTGCAGGGAGACGTCTACATCGTGCAGCGCAAGACGGTGACGACCCGCGGCGTCGTGCTCGGCCCCGATCGCGCGCTCGGCCTCGCGCAGAACACCAACGAGCTCGTGCAGGTAGGCAACACCAACCCCCTGCTGTCGCGCCAGAGCGAGGGTGGCAGCGAGCCGCACCCCGATCCGCGCCGGTCATGGTTCGAGGAGGTCCGCGTCGCCGACGAAGCCGACTGCGACCTCGTGATGAGCGCCGAGGACGACGGCCTGCTGTCGGTGATCCCGCCCTTCCCCGACGACGGAGACGCCTGAATGTCCGCCCGCGCCCTCGCCGCGCTCGGTACGAGCATCTTCTCCGAGATGACCGCGCTGGCCAACGCCCACGGCGCCGTGAACCTGTCGCAGGGCTTCCCCGACTTCGAGGGCCCGGCGGCGATCGTCGACGACGCCGTCGCCGCGCTGCGCGCCGGTCACAACCAGTACGGCCGCTCGATGGGCGTGCTGCCGCTGGTGCACGCTGTCGCCCGCCACGAGCAGCGCGCGACGGGGCTCGTGCTCGATCCGGTCACCGAGATCGTCTGCACCGCCGGCGCCACCGAGGCGCTCGCCGCGGCGATGATCGGGCTGCTCGAGCCCGGCGACGAGGTCTTGCTGCTCGAGCCGTTCTACGACGGCTATCCAGCCGTGCTCGCCATGGTGGGCGCGGTGCCGAAGGTGGCGACGCTGCGCTGGCCCGACTTCCGCGTCCCCCTCGACGAGCTGCGCGCGCTGGTCACCGACAGGACCCGCATGATCGTCGTCAACACCCCGCACAACCCCACCGGGCGCGTGCTCGGCGACGACGAGCTCGACGGGCTGGCCCGGCTGTGTGTCGACCACGACCTGATCGCGCTGTGCGACGAGGTCTACGAGCATCTGACCTACGGCGTGCCCCACAACCCTCTGCGCGCGCGCCCGGGGATGCAGGCACGCACCGTGTCGGTGTCGTCGACAGGCAAGACGTTCTCGTTCACGGGCTGGAAGGTCGGCTGGGCCACGGGCCCTGCCCCGCTCATCGCCGGCGTGCAGCGCGCCCACCAGTTCCTGACCTTCTGCGCGTCGACGCCGCTGCACGTGGCGATGGGGCACGCCCTCGACCGCTGCGACGACGCGTTCACGACGACGCTGCAGGCTGAGTACCGCGCCCGCCGTGACTTCGTCACCGGCATGCTGCGGGACGCCGGCTTCGCGGTCGCCGTCCCCGACGGCGCGTACTTCTGCCTCGCCGACATCCGCGGCCTCACCGACGATGACGACCGCACCTTCGCCCGCCGGCTCATCACCGAAGCCGGCGTCGCCGCCATCCCGCCGTCGGCGTTCTATAGCCGCGACGTGAACGAGGGCCGTCGCCTTCTGCGCTTCGCGTTCTGCAAGACGCAAGGGACGCTCGACGAGGCCGCGCGCCGGCTGTCGGCGTGGGCGAAGCGTCGCTAGACTGCGCGCCCATGCCACGCCTCTGCTCTGCTCGCCTCGCCCGACTCGACACCACGCTTGCCGCGGCGCTGGTCATGGTGCCGCTTGTCGGGGCTCCCCTGCTCGGTGCGTTCGCGTCGGGCTGCCCCGGCGCCGACGGCGGCGTCGACCCCGAGCCCCCCACCGACGACCCGCGCGCCGACGTGCTGCGCATCAACGAGCTGGTCGTGAGCAACCAGACCGGCTGCGCCGACGCCGCCGGCGAGTTCGACGATTGGATCGAGCTGGTGAATCTCGACGACGTTGACGTCACACTCGACGGCGTGACGATCAGCGACGACCGCACGCAGCGGGACAAGGCGACCCTCGATGGACTGTCGATCCCCGCCGGCGGACGCCTGCTGCTGTTCGCCGACAGCACGCCGGCGCAGGGGCCCGACCACCTGCCGTTCAAGCTGTCGGCCGCTGGCGAGGAGCTGTTGATCTTCATCGACGGCGCCATCGTCGACGAGGTGATTTGGGTGACGGCGACGGCGGATCAGGCCCTGGCGCGCTTCCCCGATGGCAGCGGCGACTTCGTCAGCTGCGCCACGACAACGTGCGGCGAAGAAAACGGCGCCGCCTGCCCGTGACCGGTCAAGGGCTGTCGGGGGGCGTCGGCAGATCGTCGGGCAGCGCCCGACCGGCGGCGGCGGCGAAGGCGATGGCGGCCTCGTCGCACCGAGCCTGCGAACGCACCGCCTGACGACGGGCGGCCAGCACGCGCTGCTGCACCGCGACGACGCGCAGCGTGTCGACTACCTCGGCGGCCAGGGCGCGGCCGACGACGTCCTCGCTGCCATGCAGGCGCTCGGCCGACGTGCCGTGCAGCGCCACCAGCCGGGCGAAGCCGGCCAGCCGATCCCAGGCCGTGCGCAGCTTCTCGTCGAGGTCGCGCTCGACCGCCCGTCGCTCGGCGGCGAGCACGTCGCGCTCGAGGGTCACGAGGCGCAGCTCGGGCGCCAACGGCGCAAACAGCGGCAGCGCCACGTCGATGCGAGCGCGCACGTCGGTGCGCCCGTCGGGTTGCGCAATGCCACCCACCTGCACGCCCTCGATCCACGGCACCAGCCGCAGCCACGCGCGCTGCTCGCGCAGCCCCAGCGCGCCTTCGCGGGCTTGCAGCGCCCGCAAGCGGGGCGAGCGCGAGCGCGCGGCCACCAGCAGCGCGTCGAGGCCCTCGGGCGGCAGGACACACAACGGCGTCGCGGGCGGCGCGAGCGCCGGCAGCGCGGGTTCGCCGAGCAGCCGCGCCAGCCGCTGCTCGACGCGGACGAGGTCAGCCTCGACGTCAGCGACCTCGGCGCGGGCGTCGAGCAGGTCAAGGGTGGTCAGCTCGACGTCGAGCTCGGTGCCGACCTGCGCGGCCACCCGGCGTCCGTGCAAGGCGCCCAGCTGCTCGAGCAGCTGCGTGCGCTCGGCGGCCAGCGCGCGCTCGGCGCGCTGCGCGAGCACCTGCGCATGCAGCGTACGAACCTCCACAGCGACACCGACGGCGACCTCCTCGACGGCGCGCAGCCCCGCGTCGGCCTCGCGGGCGCCGATGGCCTGCTTCAAGCCGAGGTCGTCGAGGGACGGCGGCTGCCACGCGACGCCCAGCTGGCTGTCGTCGAACGGGTCCACCTGCGAGCCGAGCGCCTGCAGCGACCGGTGTCCGATTTGCAGCTCGGGGCTCGACAGCGTCAACGCCGCGCCCTCGACGCGCGCGACCTCGACCGCGAGCTGCGCGCGACGCACCACATCGCTGCGCGTCACCGCTCGCGCTACCGCGGCGTCGGGCGAGAGCGCCTCGGACGACGACGGCGACAGCGACGGCGACGACGGCGCCCAGGACGGCAGGGCGCGGGAGGGCGGGCCCGCCGTCGCCACGATGAGCAAGGCGAGACGGACGAAGCGAGCGGAGCCGCGCACGTCGAGCCCGGCCACGTCAACGCCCCATCGTCGTCGCCGACGTCGACACGAAGCTGGCCTCGAAGATCTGACCGGGCAGCGGCGCTTCGCCGCCGGCGTCAAGGGAGACGTGCACCGCGCGTCCGAATTGCGGCTCGCCGGGCACCGCCCGCAGGCGGACGGGGAGCTCGACGACGCCGCCGCCGAGGGTCCGTACGACGCCCTGCCGGACCGCGCCGGTGCCATCCTGGCTGCGCAGCGTGGCCCGATCGCCCACGCGCACGCGGGCGGCGGCGTCCTCGGCGACCCACGCCGTCGCCGAAGACGGCGCGGTGTCGAAGACCGCCACCAACGGCGCGCCCTCGCGTACGGAGTCGCCGACGCCGACACCGATCTCGTCGACGCGACCGCCCAGCGGCGCCCGCAGGGTCAGCTGCTCGCGCCGCCAGCGCACGATCTTGACCCGCTCCTGCTGCGCGAGCACCGCCGCCGCGTCAGGGGCGAGCAGCGCGTCCTCGTGCCCGGGCCGCGCGCGCCACTCGGCGAAGCGCCGGTCGGCGGTGTCCTTCAAGCGCTGGGCGCCCTCGATGGCGGCCCGGGCGGACGCGCTTCGCTCGCGCACCGCCGAGCTCCGCAGCCGTAGTTCATCGAGGTCGGCCGCGCTGGCGAGCTTCTCCTGCACGAGGCGCTCGTTCTTCTGCACGAGGGCGCCGAGGCTCGCGGCCTCCTGCTCGTCCTGCTTCAGCGCGCTCTGCGCCTGCGCCAGGCTCGATGCGGCGCGATCGGCGTCGGCCTGCAAGCGCAAGCCGACCTCGAAGTCTTGATCCTTGACGTCGACCTGCCGCGCACGTACCGCCGCGCGCACGCGCTCCAGCTCGGCCTCGGCCAGCGCCAGCTCGAGGTCGAGCGCCGCGCTGTCGAGCTCGACCAACGTCGCCCCCGCCGCGACGTCGTCGCCGGGTCTTGCGTGCACGGCCTTCACCGTCGTCGACATGGGCGCCGGGATGACTGAGCGGCGCACGTCGACCACGGCCGGGGCGACGACGGCGCCGCCGACGTCGACGCCGAGCCACAGCGTCAGGCCGAGAGCGCCGATCTGCAGCGCGCGCCCCGCGAGGCGCTGCGTGCCACGGCCACTGCGAGCGTCAGTCATCGTCGCCACCGGGGACCGTAGCGGTCGATCCCTCGAAGCCTAAGGTGGCCTCGACGACGCTGGGCACGGCTTGCAGCGCGCGCACCAGCGGCTCTTCGTCGGCGGCTTCGCCGAGCACCACGCGGTAGGCGAGGCGCTGTTCGGCCTTCTCCTTGCCCGGCGCCACGACGCGGCGCTTGAGCAGGGCGAAGCCCGCAGCTTTTTCGCGCAGCACGGCGAGCACCGCCTGCTCGGGCTCGACGCCGTCGCCGGCCAGCCGCAGGCGCAGCTCGGCCTCGACGCGACCGCGGGCGCCACCGGCGACGTTGGTCGCAAGAATCACCAGCGCGAAGATTGTCGACCCCACCAGCCCGGCGGCGATGTTGCCGGCGCCGGCGGCGATCCCGGCGGCGAACGCGGCGAAGATGAAGATCATGTCGAGCGGGTCACGCAGGTTGGTGCGGAAGCGGATGAGCGAGAGCGCGCCGAAGATGCCGACGCCGCGGGCCAGGCTGTTGCCGATGGCCAGCATGATCATCGCCCCGACGATCCCGCCGAGCACAAGCGACTGCGTGAAGCTGCGCGAGTAGTCCTGCCCGCGGCGCATCCACGCGTACAGCACGCTGAGGCCCTGCCCCATCAAGTAGGCACACAGCATCGACAGGGCCACCTGCCGTAGCGGCACGGCGCCCAGCGTCTCCGTCGCCATCGCCGTCAGGAATCCGTCCATCGTCGGGCCAGCTTAGAGACCCGGCTCCCCGAGTGGAAATTCCCGGTCGTTCCCCGCCGGTCGCTCGCTCAGGAGCCAACGCGGCGCAGCGTCGCCGCGGGCACGCTCGACAGCGGCGGCGGTACGCCGCTCGCGATCTGGCGCAGCTTGCGGCTCTGCCCATGGCGCGGCAGCGCATCTGCCACCGCCACCGACCAGACGACGCCAGGCAGCAGCCCGTGCTCGCGCAGGTAGCGTCGGACCCGCGTGGACACCGCCGCCACCACCACGGCGACCTCGGCGCCTTCGTCGACGACGATGGTCCAACGCAGCTGGTTCTGCGCTTCGTGCAGGAGCATGAACTGGCGCAGGCCCGGGGTGCCGAGCAAGGCGGTTTCCCACGGGATCGGCGGGTGCGCCTGGAAGCGCTCGCCGTCATGCAGAAACAGCACGTCGTCGCTGCGGCCCTCGAGCAGCGCGCGCACGAAGGGCGAACCACACGGACACGGCGTGGGATCGATGCAGACGCGGTCGTGCAGGCGGTAGCGCAGGAGCGGCTGCGCGTGGTTCAACAGGTTCGTCACCAGCACGTGGTCGGCCCACGTCCCCGGCGGCACCGGCCGGTCGGCGGCGTCGACGGCTTCGACGACCGCGGCGTCCTCGTTGACGTGCAGGTGGCCGAGCGGGCACGACGACGCCAGCGCCACGTGCTCGGTGGCGCCCCACGTCTCGCGCAGGGCCGCGCCCGGGAAGGCCCGCACGATCACCGCCCGCGCTCCCGGCGTCAGCGCCTCGCTGCCAGCGGTGACGATCTCGGGTGCTACGCGCAGCCGGCCGCGCAGGGCCTCGTGCGCGAGCACCTCGAGCACCGTGCTGTACGAGTGCAGCAGCTGCGGCGGCGCGTCGTTCAGCGCGTCGATGATCCGCGGCAGCGAATCGTCGATGGAGATGGTGCGGACGTCGGCGAACGCGCGACCAAGCCGCGGCATCCGCAGCGCCATCGCCGACGTCATCGTGTGGCCACCGGTGGCGACGACGAAGGCCAGACGGTAGCGCCGCTTCGCCAGCAGCGCGAACCCCTCGGGCCGCAGCTGCCCGCGGAAGATCCGCGCAAACACCGTCGCCCGCAGCCGCGCGAAGGCGCCGTCGTCGACGACAAAGACGCCGACCTCGCCGGTGGTGCCCGAGGTCGTCGCCACCGTAAAGCGGCCTTCGACGACGTCGCCCGGGCGGCCGTGGGCAAGGAACTCCCGCGCCGTCTGCAGCCCGGGTACGCCCGGTGCAACGTGGTCATCGAAAGCGGCCATCAGGCGTTCCTTCGGCAGCGGTGGCGCATCACGCCAGCCGCCAAGGTCCCGGTAGGCGCGGGTGGTGCGCGCCGCCTCGACCAGACGGCGCAGGCGCACGGCCTGCAGGTCGAGGATCGCCGTGCGAGTCGCGTCGTTGCGGCCGTAGGCCGCCGCGAGCTCGGTCGGAAACGCCAGCACCTCGCGCAGAGTCACGGCGCCGCCATCGGGGTCGGCGACGACGCCGCTGACGATGATGACGATGATGACGATGACGACGATGATGACGATGATGACGATGATGACGATGACGCGCCTTGCGTCGCCGGCTCGAACGCCACCAGCTCGCTCACGGACGTCGTCACCGGCGGCGCGTCGCCGAGCTGCACCGTGAACGCGACCCGCACCGCGCCGACGCCTGGGGCCCACGTCGTCGTCACTCGCAGCGTGGCCGGGCGGCCGGTCGCCTCGTCCGTCACCTGCTGCAGGCCGGTGGCCTGCACGCAGCCTGAGAACGTGCCCGCCGGCACGGTCACCTCAACGTCGTCAGCGTCGATGCGGTAGCGCTCGAGGCCCTGATCAGCGCGCTTGGCGATCCACTCGTGGCCAACGACGAGCGGGTCCTGCAGCAGGAAGCGCTCGCCGTCGAAAAGGCCATCGGTGCGCGGCGCCAGCCGCCCGCCGCGGTCGAAGACGAAGTAGCCGCGCTCGAACCCGACGACGGTGAGCGCGCGGGGCTCGGGGGACCCGGGCTTGGCGCGGTAGAGCCACCGGTTGCCCACGGCGAGCGCATGAAAATCTCGCGCCTGCCGCGCCGACGCCGACGTGGTCGTGGTCGTGGAGGTCGTCGCGCAAGCCGAAGACCCGAGCGCGGAGACCAGCGACACGACGAGCAGCAACGATCGAGCGACGAGCATTTCCCGTGGTTTCCACACGGGACGGTGTCGCTCAAGTTTCCGACGGCGCGGGGACCCCGACGTCATCCGGCGCGCGGCGCGCCGACGTCGTCGGAGAACAGCGCCTCGGTGAAGGCGGCGGGATCGAAGGGCCGCAGGTCGCCGATCCGCTCGCCGACCCCGATGTAGCGCACCGGCACCTTCAGCTCGTCGACGATCCCGAGCACGACGCCGCCCTTGGCGGTGCCGTCGAGCTTGGTCAGCACGATGCCGGTGAGCGGCGCGCACTCGCCGAACTGCTTCGCCTGGGCGATGGCGTTCTGGCCGACGGTGGCGTCGAGGACGAGGATCACCTCGTGGGGCGCGCCGTCGCAGGCCTTCTGCAGCGTGCGCACGACCTTCTTCAGCTCCTCCATCAGGTTCGTCTTCGTGTGCAGACGACCAGCGGTGTCACACAAGACGACGTCGCAGCCGTCGGCCTTCGCCTTCTTCACGGCGTCGAACAGCACGCTCGACGGGTCGGACTGATCGGGGCCGGTGACGATGGGAACGCCGGCGCGCTCGGCCCAGACCTCGAGCTGGTCCGCCGCCGCGGCGCGGAACGTGTCGCCGGCGCCCATGAGCACCTTGTGGCCCTGCTCCTTCAGCTGCGCCGCGAGCTTGCCGATGGTCGTCGTCTTGCCGGCGCCGTTGACACCGAGCACCAGCACCACCCGGGGGGGCGCGCCGTCGGCGGTCAGCGGCCGCGCCTGCACCGTCGCGAGGATCGCCGTCGCCTCGTCGCGCAGCGTGTCGCGGATGCGGTCCACCGACGACAGCTCCTTCTTCGACAGCTTCGCCTTGACCGCCTGCAGCAGGCGGTCGGCGGTGCGTGCCCCGATGTCCGCCGACAAGAGCACCGTCTCGACGTCGTCGAGTACCGACGCATCGATGGCCTTGCCGCCCAGCGCCGTCGCCAGCCGCCCCATGATGCCGTCGCGGGTGCGGCCGAGGGCGAGGCGCAGCGCCTTCGCCTGCTGCTCCGCGTTTGTGAGGCGCTGCGCAGCGGACTGCTCGGCGGCCTTCAGCGCCGCGGCCTCCGCGGCGGCGCGCGCGCGCGCGTCGTCGTCGGCGGCGGTGACGGCCCGCTCGGCGGCGCGCTCGGCGGCCCGGCGGGCGGCGTCGGCCTCGGCGCGGGCCAACAGCGCCTTCTTCTCGGCGTCGACGAGGTCGGCGGCGCGGGGCGCGGGCACGGCGGCGGCCTCGCCCGGCTCCGGCAGCGCGCCGGCCAAAGGCTCGGCGAGCGGCCGCTCGAGCTCGCGCCCAAGCGCCTCGATGCGCTGGGCCCGGGCGCGCCGCAGGTACAAGAAGCCGAAGGCGAACAGCGCGACGAAGAAGCCGGCGAGCACGACGGCAATCACGACGTCGCCGGCCCCGCCGGTGGCGGCCGTGGGGGCCGGGGCGTCGGCAGCGGCGGACTGGGCAGCGACGAGACGGAGCAGCGAGAGCATGGCGTCGGTCTCGACAGCGCGGCCGGCGCTGTCAACCGGCGCGCGGCTGCCTGCCGACGACGTCGCCGTGGGCGACCGGCTATTTCAGGATCGTGATCTGCTCGGGACCGTCGACGATGATCTCGGGCGAGCGGTACGACTTCACCGCGCCGGTGACCCGCACGAGCCGCCCCTGGTAGGCGCTGCGCGGGTCGACGGGCTCCTTCGCCGTCTCCCAGCGCTTCAACGCGCCGTCGAAGATGACCGCGACGAACGGCGGGCGCTTGGCGTCGGCAAAGCGCAGCTGCACGCGCTTCTCGGAGACGTTGGTGACGACGACGACGCCCTCGACCACCGCGGTCTTGCCGATCACGTGCAGCGCCTCGCCCGGGCGCGCCAACGGCGTGCCGGCGACGTGGATGGGCACGAAGGCCGTCGCGTCGGGCCGCTGCGGCGTCGGCGGCAGCCGCAGCTCGAGCCAGCGCGCGCCGCGCGCGGTGTGCTCGCCGACGACGGTCAGCAGGTCCTTTCGGCCCAGGCGCCAGACCACCGGCGTCTTGTCGTCGGGGCGCTCGTGGGCCGTCGCCTTGTCGACGACGACGGGCACCTGGTAGATGCGGCTGTGGGCCCAGTCGCGGCGGAACAGCTTCGCGTAGTAGCCGGCGACGCTCGGGTGGCCGACGACGACGCCGACCTCGCGGTTGCCCTTGAACGAGTTCTCGGTCCAGTTGATCGAGCCGATGAAGACCTCGCCGTCCTTGTCGTCGGGGTCGGCGATCACGCCCTTGGTGTGGATCTTCTCAAGCGCGGTCTCTTCGAGGTTGACGACCTTCGCCATCAGGTCGAGGCCCTCCTGCGCGGCCAGATTGTTCAGGAACAGCGCGGTGTTGTCGTTGTCGCGGTCCTCGTCGCCCTGCACGTTGTACCAGGTGCTGTCGAGCAGGACGCGCACGCTGACTCCGCGGCGCGCCGCGGCGAGCACCGCCTGCAGCGGCAGGTTCGGCACGTCACCCTCGGTGTCGTCGTCGTCGTTCTTCTTGCCCCAGCGACGCCGGATCGAGTTCTGCTCGATGAACAGCGTGTGGTCGGCGCGCTCGATCACGCCCATGATCGCGCTGTGCTCGTTCAGGCTCGTGTCGGGCGACAGCACGAGCTCGAGCATCATCTCGTCGTCGACGAGCACGGGGTCGGCGGGCGCGTCGTAGCGGCCGCGGCGGATGCTGTCGTCGGGGACAAAGGACGGATCGCGGTACGGCAGACCGTAGGCGTCGGTGGCGCTGGCATCGATGGCGACAATGTCGCCCGCCAGCGGCGTCCCCTGGTCGAGGCGCAGGTCGGCGTCCCACACCGCCTTCAGCTGGGCGACGAGCTGTGGCTGCTGGATGTGCACCATCCACCCGCGGTTGCCCCAGGAGTTGACGATGGGGACGCCGCTGCGCCCGTAGTTCTCGCTGCCGATGATCACCTTCTCGTCGTCGACGATCACGTACTTGCTGTGATCGAAGCGGTAGCGCGGCTTGATCGGGTTCTTCGGCGTGCTGCCGAGGAAGTAGCAGGGGATGCCCGCCTTGTGCGCCCGGTCGAGCAACCAGCGCTCTTGATCGGCGATGCCACCGACGGGGGCGCCCTCGAGGTAGATGACCACGTCGAGCCCGCGCAGCTTCGCGCGCACGAGCGCCTCGACGATCCGGGGGTTGGTCAGCTCGTAGATGCGCACGCGGATCGACCGCTGCGCGCCGTCGAGGGCAGCGACCAGCTCCTTGAAGTTGTTGTCGGGCGCCGACGTGGCCAGCAGCTTCGCCCGCCCACGCACCGGGGCGGACACGAACCGCGACTGCCCGGCGCGCTCAACGCGGTGGGTGCTGTCCTCGCCGAGCTTCTTCTTCGTCGAGCCCGAGTCCCAGTCGGCCGCGGTGTTGGTGTCGGCGACGAGCCGGCCCGCCTCGTCGCGGTCGCGCGCCAGCACCTGCCCCGTCCAGCCGTACATGCTCGCGTTCCACAGCTGCACCGCCGCCCCGCGCCACGGCAGGCCCTTGAACTCGTCGACAGAGAACTCGGGTTCCTTGTTGTTCTCGTAGGGCACGAAGTCGAGGACGTTGCCGCCGTCGTCGACGAGAGCGACGGTGCCGCGGTTGCTAGGCAGCTTCAGGAACACCCCGGGTCCCTCGAGATCGGGCACCTCGGGCGACGTCGACGCCGCCTCGAAGGCCGGCGGGTGGCCCCACACCCTCGCGAAGCCCCACGCCGTCGCCGCGATCCACAGCTCGCCGCCCGGGGGGATCATCGCGCCCTGGGGGAAGCGGACCCCTTCGAGGTTTTCGTCGCCGCGCTCGCGCTCGCGCCCCTTGGCGTTCTTCTCGAATGACTTGGTGGTCGTCAGCACGGCCTTCTTGCGGCGCGGGGTGAAGCGCTCGGTCAGCAGATAGCCACCGAGGGCAGCGGGCCGGTCGGGGTCGGTGTTCGTCAGTCGGATGGCGCTGTCGGGCTCCGGAGTGCCGGGCAGGTAGCCATCGAAGTACACCCCCGAGATGCGCACGGGGCTCGCGGCGGTGACGAAGGCGCTGAAGAAGGCGGCGATGGCGGCGGCGGCGGGCATTGGAGGGTGGTAGCAGGTCGGGCGCCGCCGCTGCCATCGGCCGTCCGCGACCTGCGCGGGACGTGTGTCGTCGCTGCCGGCCCGCTACGATGGATGGGTGGCTCGTCCTGGTCCCCTGCTGCGTCTGGTACACTCGCTCGAGCGACGACGCGCGGGGCGGGGGTTCGCCTTGCAGATTGTTGTCCGCCGACCCGGCGGACGCGCCACCCCGGTCGTGGTGGCGTCGAGCCGGGTCGAGGGGCACGGACCGCGCGCCATCGTCGTCGGCACCGGCGAGCGCGTCGACGTCGCGGTAGGCGGAGACGCCGTGCCGCTGCCCGGCGGAATGTCATCGCAAGCGGGCGAAGGTCTCCTGCCGCGGCACCTCGCGGTGCTCGTGCTGCCGCTGCCGAGCGGCACCCTGCTGCGGGCGGTGTCGCTGCACCCCGAGCGCGGCTTCGCGGTGCTGCCACCCGACGGGCCGCTTCCTTCCATCGAGGCGCTGGAGCGGCTCGAGACCGCCACCGGCGGGGTCGAGGGCTGGAACGCCCTGCGCGTCACGTTCGACGGCTTCGTGCTCGACGTCGCCGTCGACGGCGCCGGCGTGCCCGACGTGCTGGACGTGCAGCCGCTCGGCGAGCAGCTGGCCTTCCACACGGAGCCTCCGGTGCGCGGCGTGGGCAGCTCGGTGTCGTCGATCGCCGGGCCGGCGCGTGACGGCAGCGGCGGCGGTCACGCCGTGCCGGCGCTCGTGCGTCTGGACGCCGACGACGTGGCAGGGTCGCTGGTGCTGCGGGCGCGGACGGGGATCGCGCGCATCGACCTGACGGCCGCGCAGATCATGCGCGGCGTGCTGTTGGGCCGGTCGCGCCGCTGTTTGCTCGGCCGCGGCTTCGACGAGAACGATGGTCTCTCGCGGGTCCACGCGCTGGTCGTCGCCCTCGACGACACCAGCGCCTCCGGGGTGTTCGCGTTCGACCTCGCCAGCCGCTACGGGCTGCGCGACGTCAGCCGCCCGTCGCGCATGGTGCCCACGGCGCGGGTCGACGACGGCGTCGGCTGCCTCGTCTATGGCGCCGGCTACCTGACCTGGGAGGCGTAACCCGACGGCGCCTGCAGGGCGACGACCGGTGGCGAGGTCACGGGGCAGAACCGTCGGATTCCACGGTCGCGGGTCGCACGGTCGTACGACCTGCGGGATGCACGACCTGCAGGACACGGAAGGTGACGGGTCGCGAGCCGCACACTTCAAAAAAAAAAGAGACGCCGGCACGGGGGGGCGTGACCGGCGTCCCGCTCCCATCGGCGCAAGAGGGGGGGTGGCGCTCGACGGAAGCAGGGCGATGATGCGCCCGATCCCCCCGGGCGTCAAGCAGCACGGGTGTTGCTCACTGCTCTCTTCAGGCGAGGGCAGCCTTCACCGCGGTCTGCACGGCGCCACCGTCGGCGCGGCCGGCAACCCGCACCATCACCGCCTTCATGACCTTGCCCATGTCCCTCATCGAGGCTGCGCCGGTCTCGGCGATCACCGCCTTGACGATCGCGGCGATCTCGTCGTCGCCGAGCTTCTGCGGCAGGAACGACTCGATCACTGCCAGCTCGAAGGCCTCTTGCGCGACGAGATCGGCGCGGCCGCCGCGCTCGTACTCACCGATGGACTCCTTGCGCTGCTTGGCCATCTTGTTCAGCACCTCAAGCACGAGCGCGTCGGGCGGAGAAATGTCACCGCCGCCGTCGGTGCGGGCGTTGATCACCTTGTTCTTCACCTCGGTCCGGATCGAGGCGAGCGCGTCCTTCTTCGGATCGCGCGCCTTCATCGCTTCCTTCCAGCCCGCGGTGATGTCGTCGTACAGGCCCATCTGTTCCTCCGTCGTCGTCTTCGTGGTCTGCTCGTAAGAGCGCCGGTGGCTCGAGACGACGAAGGGCGCCCGCGGCGCCCCTCGTCGCGCGTCGCTCGCTTCGCCGCTCAGGTGCGCGTGACGATGACGCGGTCGGCCTCGAAGCGCACCTTGACCACGCCGCCCTTCTTCACACCGATGGGCGTCAGGGGCAGGCGCAGGAAGGTGCCGCCGTCACCGATCTGCTGGGCCTTGTAGCGACGTTCTTCGCCGACGTTCGGCATCGCGCGACCACGCCCCGACGAGCCGTAGCGCTCGGCCACGTAGGCCTGCAGCGTCTCGACGTTGCGACCCTGCTCGGTCATCTCCTTCAGGGCGCGCTTCAGGATCGAGCCAGCGTTCTTGCGTCCGGCGACCAGCTTCTCGACACCGCCGATGCCGTCGAGCAGGTAGGCGATCTGCAGGTCCTTGAACGAGACGATCGAGCGCTTCTGGGGGCTCTTTTTGCTGGCCATGTGCATCCTCGTGAGGCGGGGGGTTCGCGAACTTGTTGTACAGTCGCTTAGCCTCTCGTTCTTCGTGCGGCAAGCCACTCGGGCCCGCTCCCGGATGCGCAAGCGATATGTTTAGACCCACGTTCGGCAGTGTTCGAGATCACGCTGAAATGCCCGTCGCCCTGCCTGTCGACCCGCCCGTCGACCTGCCCGTCGACCTGCCCATTGACCCGCCCGTCGGGAAGTACCGCCGGTGGTCCGGCCGAGGCCGACGCGACACCTCCGGGCCCAGACCGCGTGACTCGCCGCTGCCGTTCAGGCGGCGTCGAGGGCCTGACGCAGGTCACGCAGCAGGTCGTCGACGTCCTCGATGCCCACCGACACGCGGATGAGCCCGTCGTCGATGCCGAGCGCACGGCGGTTCTCAGGTGGCACCGACGCGTGGGTCATGATCGCGGGGTGCTCGATGAGGCTCTCGACGCCGCCCAGGCTCTCGGCGCAGGCGAAGATCTTCGTCGTCGTCAGCAGCCGGCGCGCTCCGTCGAGCCCGCCCTTCACCACGAACGAGATCATCGCCCCGGGCGCCTTCATCTGCCGCCGCGCGAGCGCGTGCTGCGGGTGACTAGGCAGGCCTGGGTAATAAACCTTCTCGACCTTCGGATGGTTCGTCAGGAGCTCCGCGACGGCGATGGCGTTCTCCACGTGCCGCTGCATGCGCACGTGCAGGGTCTTGGTCGAGCGCAGGACAAGGAAGCAGTCCATCGGCGCCGGCACACCGCCCGCCGAGTTCTGGACGAACGCCAGCTGCTTCTGCCAGTCGTCGCTGTTGGTCAGAACAGCGCCGCCAACGACGTCGGAGTGCCCACCGAGGTACTTCGTCGTCGAGTGAACGACGAGGTCGGCGCCCAAGGCCAGCGGCAGCTGCAGGTAAGGCGTGGCGAAGGTGTTGTCGACGACGCTGGCGGCGCCGTAGGCGCGAGCGACGGCGGCGACGGCGGCGATGTCAACGAGCTTCAGCATCGGGTTCGTCGGCGTCTCCACCCACACGAGCTTCGTCTTGCTCGTCATCGCCTTCTTCACGTTCTCGGGGTTGGTCATATCGACGAACGAGAAGGTCAAACCAAAGCGCTTGAAGACCTTGTCGAACAGCCGAAACGTACCGCCATACAGGTCGTCGGAGGCGACGACGTGGTCGCCCGCCTCGAGGCACAGCGCGATGGCCGTCGTCGCCGCGCACCCCGACGCGAAGCACAGCCCGTGGCGGGCGCCCTCGAGCGCCGCGAGGTTGTCCTGCAAGGCGAAGCGCGTCGGGTTCTGCGTACGCGAGTACTCGAAGCCCTTGTGCCCGCCCGGACCATCCTGAACGTACGTCGACGTCTGGAAAATCGGCGTCATGATGGCGCCCGTCGTCGGGTCGGGGCTCTGGCCGGCGTGGATGCAGCGGGTGGCAAAGGCGGCGTCGGCGGCGATTTTCATGGGCTCCTCGGGGACAGCGGCGAACCGTGGGCGGGGCTTCCGTCGACGTCGACGACATGTCAATGCGCGGCCTCACCCGTAGGAGCACACACGTGACGACCACCGGAACGCTCGCAGGCAAGACCGCACTCATTACCGGCGCCTCGCGCGGCATCGGCCGCGCGATCGCGCTGCGCCTCGCCAAGGACGGCGCCAACGTCGTGCTCGCTGCCAAGACGTCGGACCCGCACCCCAAGCTCGCCGGCACGATCCACAGCGTCGCCGAGGAGGTCCGCGCCGCCGGCGGAAACGCCCTGCCCGTACAGTGTGACGTGCGCTTCGAAGAGAGCGTCGCGAATAGCGTCGACGCCGCCGTGAAGGAGTTCGGCGGCATCGACATCGTCGTCAACAACG
>VGSZ01000089.1 GCA_016874845.1 Deltaproteobacteria bacterium | reverse complement strand
GGGGCTGGTCGTCGACGGCGTCGACGGCGCCCTGCACATGCTCGCCCTCGGGCGCGCGCGGGTGCAGCGCGAGGGACTGCAAAACCGCGTGCGCCTCTACCGCGCGCTCCTGCCCGGCGAGCCGCTGCCGCGCACCGCCTACGACGTCGTCACCAGCAACAGCATCCTGCACCACCTGCACGACCCGCAGGTGTTGTGGCGGACCCTGTGGCGCGCGGCGGCGCCCGGTGCCCACGTCTTCGTGATGGACCTGATGCGCCCGCCCAACCTCGCCAACGTCGACGAGCTCGTCGAGCGCTACGCCCGTGGCGAGCCCGACGTGCTGCGGCGCGACTTCCATGCGTCATTGTGCGCGGCGTTCTCGCCCGCCGAGGTTGAGGCGCAGCTGCGTGCGGCGGGGCTCGCGGGGCTGCGCGTCAACGTCGCCAGCGACCGCCACCTGACGGTGACGGGTACGATGCCCTGAGGTGGACGGCGCGCCCGACGACGCGTCCGCGTTTGACGGCGCGCTGACCGGCGGGGCAGCGTCGAACCCATGCCCCTGTCTCCGCAGGACTCGCTGCTTGGTCGCCTCGCCGTGAATCGGCGCTTCGTGACCTTCGAGCAGTTCGCTCGCGCCGCTACCGAGTTCGATCGTTGCGACGGCCGGATGAGCTTGAGCGACCTGTTCGTCGAGCTTGAGCTGTTGAGCCGCGAGCAGCTCGCCGAGGTCGAGCGCGAGCAGCAAGACGTCGTGCGGCGGCGCGAGGCCGACGAGGCGGTACGGGCGCGCGAGCAGGCCGCGGTGGGCGTGGCCGCGCCGGTGCCCGAGCAGATCGCGGTGCCTGAGAGCGTCGCCAACGTCGACCCGTGGGCGCAGGTGCTCACTGCGACGATGACCGTACGCGCGCAATCGGCGGTCTTCACCGGCACCCACCGCTCGTCGCAGCCAGATCCCGCTCCGGCGCCGGTGGAGCGTTCACCGACAGCCTCGGTGCGCATCCCCATCGCGGTCTTCGACGACCACGCCGCGCTGGCCGCCGCGCTGCCAGCGGTGCCGGCCCGCGCGGCTTCGTCAGTGCTAACACGTGCAGCGGTGCATGCGCCGTCGCCTGGCCGGCGCTCCGAGGGTGTGGTCCTCGAGTCGTGGGCGCTGCCCTACGACGATCCCAACGACCCTTTCGCGACGCCCACGGCGCCGGCCACGCTGGCCGCCGACGCGCTGGCCGCCGACGCGCTGGTTGACCTGACCGCCGAGGCGCGCGCCTGGCTCGTCGAGGTGCTCGGCGCTGCCGTCCGGCAGGGAGCCTCCGACGTGCACGTGCACGCGGGCGAGTCGGTGCGCATGCGTCGCTTCGGGCGGCTCTGGCCGATCTCGGACAAGCCGCTGCCCGCCGAGGTCGTGCATTTCGGGCTGCGGGCGCTGCTGCCCGAGGACGAGCGCGTCGTCTTAGATCGACATGGCCAGGTCGACTGCAGCCTGACGCTGCCCGGCGTCGGACGCTTCCGCGCCAACGTCTACCGGCAGCATAAGGGCACCGACGCCGTCTTTCGCGTCGTCAAGCTGCGGCCACCGACGCTGCCGACGCTGCACCTGCCTCCCGAGCTTGCGGCCCTGACGACGTTTACCCAGGGCATCGTGCTGGTCACCGGCCCGGCTGCGTCGGGGAAGTCATCGACGCTGGCGGCCCTCGTGCACATGATCAACGAAGAGCGGTCCGAGCACGTCGTCACCATCGAGGATCCCATCGAGGTGCTGCACTCCTCGATCCGCTGCGTCGTCAACCAGCGTCAGGCGGGTCGCGACACCCGCGGCTTCGCCCGGGCGCTAAAGGCCGCGCTGCGCGAAGACCCCGACGTCATCGTGATCGGCGAGATGCGCGACCGCGAGACCGCCCAACTCGCGCTGACCGCCGCCGAGACCGGCCACCTCGTGCTCGCGACGCTGCACACGCAGAGCGCCGTCAGCACCGTGAACCGAGTCGTCGGCGAGTTCCCGCCGAACCAGCAGCCGCAGGTGCGCGGGATGCTGTCCGAGAGCCTGCGCGCCGTTGTCAGCCAGCGGCTGCTGCCGAGGAAGGACGGCACCGGCGTCGTCCCCGCCGTCGAGGTGCTGCGCGCGACCCCGGCGGTGGCCAACCTGATCCGCGAGAGCCGCACTCACCAGCTGCGCTCGGTCATGCAGACCGGCGCCGCGCTGGGCATGCAGACCCTCGACGCCTCCCTCACCGACCTCGTCGCCAGAGGCGTCGTCGGGGCCGACGACGCCCGCCGCGTAGCCGACGACCCCCGCAGCTTCACCCAGCTGCCGCGCACCGCCTCACACCCGCCCACCCCCGTCGGAGCCTGACCGTGGCCCACCTCGACGCCCTCCTGCATCACCTCAGCAGCAAGAACGGCAGCGACCTGCACCTCGCCTCGGGGCTCGTGCCCCGCGTGCGCGTGCGTGGCCTGCTCGAAGAAATCCCCGGGCTGCAACCGCTCTCCAGGGACGACCTGTACAACTGGCTCGCCGAGGTGGCCGACGCGCATCACTGGATGGTGTTCCGCAACGAAAAAGACGTCGACTTCGCCTACTCCCTCGACGGCGCCGGCCGCTTCCGCGTCAACTGCTTCGAGCAGGAAAACGGCCCCTCGGCGGTGTTCCGCCTGATCCCCGAGAGCGTGCAGCCGCTGCACACCATCGGCGTCCCGCCGGCCATCGAGCAGCTCGCCCACCTGCGATCGGGCCTCGTGCTCGTCACCGGCCCCACCGGCGCCGGCAAGTCGACGACGCTGGCGGCCATCGTCGATCGCATCAACGAGACGGCGGCCCGCCACATCATCACCATCGAAGACCCCATCGAGTACCTGCACTCGCCCAAGCAGTCGGTGTTCTCGCAGCGCGAGATCGGGCGCGACACGCCTTCGTTCGCCGCCGCCATGCGCGCCGCGATCCGGCAAGATCCCGACGTCATCCTCGTCGGCGAGCTGCGCTACCCCGACACCATCGGCCTCGCCCTGATGGCCGCCGAGATGGGCTGCCTCGTGTTCTCGACGCTGCACACGAACAGCGCCAGCAAGTCCATCGACCGCCTCGTCGACGCCTTCGCCGCCGAAGAGCAGGGCCACGTCCGGCTGATGCTGTCCGAGGGCCTCGCCGCCGTCGTCGCCCAGCTGCTCGTGCCCTCGGCCGACGGCACGCGGCGTGTGCCAGTCAACGAGATCCTCCTGAAGACGTCGGCGCTGCCCAACATCATCCGCGAGAACAACGTGCCAATGTTGACGACGCTGATGCAGTCCAGCCGCGCGCTTGGCATGCAGACGATGGACGACCACCTCGAGCAGCTGTTGAAGGACGGCGTCATCTTGTTCGACGACGCCATCCGCCGCGCCGCCGACCGCGGTCGCTTCGAGCGCTATCGCCCGCCGCGCGCCCTCGATCAGGCCTGAACGGTCCGCGCCGTCGCGTCGTGGCGTCGGGCTGGGCATCAACGGTCGGTACGACGTCGGCGGGTCGTCCACCACGCCGGCGCCCACCAGTTGTAGCGCCCGAGCAGGTGCATCGTGGCCGGCACCAGCAGCGCCCGCACCAGCGTCGCATCGAGGAAGACGGCCACCGCCATTCCGATCGTCAACGTCTTCACCAGCAGCAGGCGGCTGGTGGCGAAGCACAGCACGACCACGAGGAACACCAGCGCCGCTGCCGTGATCAGGCGCCCAGTGCGCCACACGCCTTGCTCGACAGCGCGGGCGTTGTCGCCGCTTGCCTCCCACTCTTCCTTCATGCGGCTGAGCAGCAGCACCTCATAGTCCATCGACAGCCCGAAGACGATGGCGAGCATCAACACCGGCACCACCGCCTCGGAGACCCCCGACGGCGTGAAGCCGAGCACGTCGGCGAAGCGGCCGTCCTGAAACACGAACACGATCACGCCAAAGCTCGCCGACAGCGACAGCGCGTTCATCAGCAGCGCCTTCAGCGGCAGCACCACCGACGAGAACAGCGCGAACAGCACGATGAACATCACGACGGCGATGAACGCCACCATCCATGGCGCGCGCGCAAACAGATCGCCGCGCACATCGAGCACCCACGCGCTCTGGCCGCCGATGGCCATCGCCACGGCCCCCGGCGGCAGCGGCGCCGCCCGCAGCTCGCGCACCAGCGACAGCATCCGCGGGTCGTCGGCGCGGGCGACGCCGGTCAACGACAGCCGCGCCCGCGGACCGCGCATGAACAGCGAGATCAGCTCGCTGGTCGCGGCATCCGCCGACGTCAGGAGGCGCAGCGCCTCGTCGTCGCTCCGACCCGCCACGAACGACCAGGGCCCGTCGACGCGCGCGACGGCCGGGTGCTTCGCCAGCGCCTGTGACAGCGCGCGCAGCGTCGTCAGGTGCGCCGGTACGCGGGCGTCGCCAGCGAAGGTGACGACGACGTCGACGGGCGTCGTCTGGTGCGGAAAGAAGTCGCGGTCGATGACGCCCTTGACCACCCGCGCCATGGCGTCGTCGGGCAGCGTGCGCTCGTCGGCCACCGACGCCTCGAAGCGCGCGAACGGCACCGCCGTGATGACCAGCGCGCCGCCGACGATGACGGCGACAGCGGCGGGCGCGCGCGCGACCAGGCGGGTCACGTGCGCCCACGCACCCGGATGGTCGTCGTCGCTCGTGGACCAGCCGAAGGGCAACCGGCCGCGCTCGAGGTGCGGCGCCAGCAGCGACAGCAGCGCAGGCAGCAGCGTCAGCGCGAGCACGACGGTGGCGGCGGTGACAGCGACGCCGCCCAGCGCGACGCTGCGCAGCACGCCGTGGGGGAACACCAGCAGGCCGAGCAGGCTGACAGCGACGGTGGCGCCCGAGAACACGACGGCGCGGCCGGCGGTGCGCAGCGCGATGAGCACCGCGCGGGTATCGCCGCGCCCGCGGGCGCGCTCCTCGCGGAAGCGGGCGACGACGAACAGCGCGTAGTCGATGGCCAGGCCGAGCCCGAGGATCGAGGCGAGGCTGGCGGCGAAGACCGTGATCTCGGTGAAGAGCGACAGGAGCCGCAGGATGGCGAACGTCAACACGATGGCGGCGCCGCCGATGACGAGCGGCAGCGCCGCCGACACCACCGAGCGGAACAGCAACAGCAGCAGCACGGCGGTGAGCGGCAGGGCGAGGGCCTCGGCGCGGCGCAGGTCGCTCTCGACGGTCTCGGGGATGGCGGCGAACAGCTCGATGTAGCCGCCGAAGGACGCCTGCAGCCGGGCGCGCTCGTCGTCGTCGCCGGAGAGCAGCGCCTTGACGCGCTCGGCATGCACGCGCTTCTCGGGGTCGGTGCCGCGCAGCGTGAGCAGGGTCAGCGCCGTGGTCTTGTCCTTCGACAGCAGGAACGGCGCCCCCGTGGACGGGAAGCCGACGACGCGCTCGACGCCAGGGTCGCCGGCAGCGGCGGCGCTCACGGCGATCAGCGCGGTCAGGTTCTCGATGTCGTCGATGGTGCCGGCGGTCGCGCGGTGCAGGACGACGAGGTCGGCGCTGCCGCCGAAGCTGCGTACGGCGGCGTCGACGCGCGTGCTCTCGGCGTCGGGGTCGCGAAAGCCGCCGGGCTTCAGCACCGTGAAGACGTCGCGGCTGACCCACGCGCACACGGGCAGCAGGATCGCGGCGACGACCGCGATCGCAGCGCGGCCGCGCAGGGCCATCCGGGCGAGGGCGTCGAGCACGGCCGCTGCGTTAGCGCGTCGTCGTCGTCGTCGGTAGTCGGGGCGTCGCGCGCCCGGCGCCGTCGCGTCCTGCGCCGTTGCGTGCTGCGCCGTCGTGCGCTGCCAAGCAGGGTCCTTCGTGCGCGCGGGGGGCGTGGCAGACGCGCCCCCAGACGCCGGTCTGCCCGCGTCCACGCGCGCGCGGCGGCGTCCTGAAGAGGTCATGAGCATGAGCCGCCAGCGTCGTCATCGTCGTCGTGCCGCCCACATCCTTTTCGCGCGCGGCGCCGTCGCCGTCTTCGGTGCGTGTCCGCCCCGGATCGTGGTGGAGCAGGCGCCGCCCGGCGAGAGGCCGCAGGTGCTGTGCGGCGCCGGCGGCGTGGTGCGGGGGAACCTGCAGTTCGACGGTGTCGTCGGTGAGCCGGCGCTGGTGCAGGCGCTGGCGCAGTGCCAGCGCATCACGGGCAACCTGACGTTCAGCGGGCTGGCCCGCGCCTCGCTCACGCTGCCCGGGCTCCTGACGGTGGGTGGCTCGCGCACCGTCGCTGACAACGGCGCGCTCGTGTTGCTTGAGCTCCCGAAGCTGGCGACCGAGGGCGGCACCCTGTCGATCGTCGACAGCCAAACCGGCGGCGTGCCCCTGCGCGACGTCGCCCTGCCTGCCCTCGCGTTGGCGGGCTCGATCCTCGCCGGGCGCGCGCCAGGTTCGGCCCGCGCCGACAGCCCCGGGGTCCCCGCTCTTCCCCGCCCCGATAGAGGCCTATCGAGTCGGTCTCTTCCCCGCGTTCAGCGGAACACCGCTCGTGACGGGAGAGTCCGGCTGCGGTCTGACGAGCTTCCGCGGACCCAACCCCTGCTTCGTCGACCTCGACTCGCCCTCGCGCCTCTTCGGGCGGCCCTGACTGCCTTCAACGTTCGTCCGGTGCTCGGCCAAGGACCGCGACGAAGAAGCCGTCGCCGTCGTCCTTGTTGCGCGGCCACAGGAGCGCCCGCGAGCGTTCGACCAGCGTCTGATCGCCGGCGAGGACGTCGTCGACCACGGCGTCGTTCTCGCTCCGCAGCACGCTGCACGTCGCATACACGATGCGGCCCCCCGGCCGCACCAGCCGCGCCGCGCGCGCGAGCAGCGCGAGCTGCATCGGCCCGAGCGCCGCGACGTCCTCGGGGCGCAGCGCGTAGCGGAGATCGGGCGAGCGGCGCAGCACGCCCACCGAGCTGCACGGCGAGTCGACGAGCACGACGTCGGCGGTGCCGTCTGCCGGCAGGCCTCGCCGGGCGCCGGTGACGCGGGCGCGGCCGAGGCGGCCGCGCAGGTCGGCCAGCGCTCGCTCGTCGACGTCGTCGAACCAGAGCGTCCCCCGATCGTGCAGCGCCGCGGCGAGCGCCAGCGTCTTGCCGCCGCGCCCCGCGCACATGTCGACGACGACCTCGCCGGGGGTCACGGCGGCGGCAACGACCACGGCCTGCGACGAGGCGTCCTGTACCTCGAAGCGGCCGTCGCGAAAGGCGCGACAGCCGAACAGGTTGGCCCGGCCGACGACGTCCACCGCCCACGGCGTGCGCGGGTTCAAGACGGTGGCGATGCCATCGTCGGCGAGGGCGCGCCGCAGACCGTCGCGATCGTTCACCAGCGTGTTCGCGCGCAGCGTGCGGGGACCGGGCTGGTTGCTCGCAACCAGAAAAGCCTCGGCGCCTTTTTCACCGAGGGCGTCGGTGAGCTGCTCCACGAGCCAGCGGGGACAGCTGCGCTGGACGACGAGCCGCGCGACGGGGTCGTTTGGCCACGGTCCGTCGTCTTCGTCGTGCAGGCGGCGCACGAGGGCGTCCAGCGCGTGGTCGCTCGCCGGCAGCGGCCGGTCGCGCAGCAGCCGCAGGCGCTGCACGGCCACCCCGAAGACGGCGTCCTTGACCGCGCGCCGCCCGTCGTCGTCGAGCCCACCGAGCAGCGCGGGGACAACGTCGACGCTGTGCGCCCCCTCGAGCAGCACGCGCCGCAGGCCCACGCGGATGCGCGACGCCACGACGTCGTCGGGCGAGGGGCTCATGGCAGCGGCGTCTTGTCCTGGGGCGTAGACGACGCCTCGAACCCGGCCGGCGAGCTTTGCCGCACGGCGCGGTAGAGGTCGCGTGGCCACGACAACATGCCGACATCGCGGCTCTCGGCGAGCAGCGTGACGCGGTGGAGGATGTCGACGATCACGAGCAGCGCCGCGATCCCGAACGCCGCGCCCAGCCAGGGCGAACCGCCCAGCGCGCAAAGCAGTTCACCGGCGGCGAGCAGGTACATCAGCTCCCACTCGCACAGCAGCGACGTCGCCGGCGTCGCCGGCGGCAGCAGGCCCCGCTCGCGCAGCCGGCTCCGGGCGTCCTGCGGCAGGAGCCCGGCGAGGGGCGAGACCGGCAGCAGGACCCGCAGCAGCGCGGCGCGCAGGACGAGCGAGAGCTGTTCGACGCGGGCGTGGTGGACGCGGTCGGGGTCGTAGGCGACGACGAGGCCCTCGCGGTCTACGGGGACCGGGCTCCACGGGGTCAGGGCATAGACATGCCGCGCGCCTTCGCGCGTGTGGCGGTCGAGACGCCACGACACGCCATCGACGCCGAGCAGCGTCGGACGGTGCTCGGCGGGCTCGGCGCCTTGGATCGGCGCGCCAGCGCGGATCGTCAGCGTGCCGTCGTCGCCGTAGACACGCTCGTCGCCGCAGTCACCGGGCAGCCGCCGCGCGGCGCGCCCGATGATGGTGGGCACGCCCGCGCCCGCCGCGCTCGCCGCCGCTCGCCGAGGGTGTGCCGAGGGGTGTGCGGGCGATGACGCCGGCGGGGAGCGGCTCACGATGGTTTCCGGATCGCGTGTCCCTGCCACATTACTTGCGTCGTCGGCAGGCGGCCCATCTTCAGCGTGATGCGCCCGCGGTGGCCCCGGGCGGGTCCCACCGGGCCGACGCCCTCGGCGGCCACCAGCGCAAGCCCGACGTCGTGCAGCAGTGCGCGCATCGTCGTGGGCGACAGGAACGTCGATGGGTCATGGGTGCCCTTGTGGACGAAGCGCAGCACGTCCTCGCCGAGCGTGATCAGGACGAACCGCGCGAGCCACGTGCTGTTGATCGTCGAAAACCACAGCGCGCCGCCGGGCTTCAGGACCCGCGCGACCTCGGCGAGCGCCGCCCGCGGCCCGCCCGCCTCGACGGGCACGTGCACCAGCACGTCGGTGCAGCTGACGAAGTCGACGCTGCCGTCGGCGACGGGAAGCCGTGTCGCCGACGCCTGCGCGAACGCCTCGCGCGTGGCCCACGGCTCGGCGGCGTGGTAGGCGCGGCCGGCGAGCAGGGCGTTGCGGGCGAGGTCGACGCCGAGGACGCGGGCGCCGCGTGCGGCGAGCAGCCCCGAGACGTAGCCGCCGCCGCAGCCGACGTCGACGACGACGCGGCCGTCGACAGCGAGGCCGTGACGGTCGAGGTAGGCCGCGCGCGCCGGCACCATGGCGTGCAGCGGCTCGAAGATCGGGTCGGTGAAGTCCCACCACGCCTGCGCACGGTCGTCGTAGACATCGATCACGTTGATGCGGGCCGGGGGCGAGAAGCGCAGCATCGACGGCAACGACGGAGTGCGCTCAGGGCGCCGACGGCGGCGGCGGTGGCGGCCACAGCCGCAGCGCGACGTCGACGACGGCGTTGCCGACGAGCGGCGTGGGGCTCACCAGCAGCACCATGGCCAGCGTGAAGTTGTGCGGGCCGAGCAGGCGCGCGATCACATTGCCGTCGGCGATCACGCTGGTGCCCAGCGCGTAGCCGCACAGCTCGAGCGGGATGAACGCGAGGATCGAAGTCGTCCACGCCGTGGCGAGCGGCCGGCCGCGCACCAGCAGCGCCAGCGGCAGCACGTAGCCCAGGTAGCAGGGCAGCACCTGCCCCCAGTGCCGGAACCACGCGAGGGACAGCGCGTGGCCGAGCGCGTTCATGACGAAGCCGAGGGCGACGAAGACCAAGGCGCTTGCCCCGATCGTGCGGGGCGGGGTGGCGCGCAGGCGGGCGAGCACGACCGACATCCGCCGCAGGCTACCAGAGGTGTCGTCCTCGTCGCCGGGTCCTCACGGGTTGCGCCGGTCGCGCGACAGGGAGAGCGGGTCGGCGGGGCGGCGCCGCCACGCGAAGGGACACATCGATAGCCACCCGGGGAATCGCGGTCGAGCTGCCACCGCCGTTGCCGCCGCCGTCCACCGGCGACGCCGCCCTGGACGCCGCCGTGACGACGGCGCTCGCGATCTGGCGCGCGGGCGAGCTGCGCGACGTCGACACGCTCACCGGGGCTGGCAGCCGCCTGCAGGGCGCGTGGAGCGCGGCGCTGAGCGCCACCGGGTCGGTCCGCCGGGACGACGACGAGGCGCGCGGCCTTGCTCCCGTGGCGCTGGCGGCGCGGCAGGCCAAGGCGAACGCCCGCGACGTCGGGCGCAACCCGCGACTCGGCCTGTGGACGATCCTCGTCGAGGAGCTCGGTCGGGATGAGGCGGGGCGCGCCTGCCGCCGCCGTGCCCTCGGCTTCGGCGGCGACCCCGAGATGCACAAGCGCCTCGTCGCCGCGTTGGTCGCCGAGGAGGACCCTGACGACCTGCGCGGCGTCGCCGTTCACTTCGGCGACGCCGGTGACCAGCCGTCGCCGTGGGGGCTCGCCGCCCGGCTGCGCCTCGACCCCGCGTGCGCGACGGCGCTCGCGGCCCGGACGTCGACCACGAAGCCCACGCTGGCGCACGCGCGCTGTGGGCCCTGCAGGCCACCGGCGCCCCGCCGGCGCTGGTGCGGGCGCCGATCCTCGTCGGCGCCCTCGAAGACGCCGCGCTCGCCGTCGTCGCGCCGAGGTCGCTGCGGGCGCTGCCCCGCAGACCCGAGCGCCTCGAGGCCCTGTGGCGCGCACCCGACAGCCCCGGCCTCGCCGATCTGCTCGTCGACTTCGACGACGCGGCGGCCCTCTACCGCCTCGCGCGCATCGTCACGGCGACGACCAGCGCCGACAACGCGGCGCGGCTGGCGCTCCGGCCGTCGAAGCACGCCCGCGCCACCGAGGTGTGCGCGGAGATCGTCTCGGCCTTGCGCGCGAGCGGCCGGCCGAACGCCCACGTCCTGCCCTGCGTCAGGCTCGCCGCCGAGCTCGCGACGAAGCACGGCGTGGTCACGCCGAAGAAGGGCAGGGCGACGGTGGCCGCTTTGCCGGCGCTGCCGACAGCGACGGCGACGGCGCCGGAGCCGGCCGCGGGGAGGGGGGGCCGCGCCGTCTGCTAGCGGTGGCCAGCGATGCTTTTCCTGGGCCGTCGTTTGGCGACGAGCAGATGCTCGAATTCATGATCGACGCCGCCGACCTCGCCGCCGGCGTGTACGAGGCGGTGACGGTGCGGCTCGCCGGAACGTGAGGAGCTGCTGTTGGCCGACCGCGGTCGGGCTGCCCGGGCGCGACCGACAAGACCGGCGTGCTTGTCGCCCCGCAGACCGGGGTTACGTATGCACCATCCGCTCGGCACAGGGCCGCGTGGCAACCGGTCGAGCGCACTGCCGACCGCGATGACGTCGACGACACCCGCCGCCCCCGCGGCGCATGCGTTGGCAGTCGGCAAGGAGTCCCCGTGAGCCCGCAGGCCAGCCCCGGCAACGTCCAGATACTCCCCCTCCTCCCGCTGCGTGACGGCGTGCTCCTGCCCGCCACCGTTGCCACCATCCCCGTCGGCCGCCCCACCAGCGTCGCGCTGGTGAACGCGCACCCGCCGGGCAGCCTCGTCGCCGTCGCCGCCCAGAAGGACGCCAGCATCCTCGAACCGGGGCTTGACGACCTGCACCCCATCGCCACCGTCGCGCGGGTCACCAAGGTGCAGCGGATGGCCCGCGGCTACCAGGTCACCCTCGAGGGCCTGTCGCGCGTGCGCCTCGATCACCTGCCGCCCAGCCCGCAGTTCCTGCAGGCCGGCGTCGTCGGCTTGCCCGAGCGCGCATCCGACGAGCTCGCCGCTCGCGAGCTCGGCGCCGCGCTGCGCGCCGAGCTCGTCGAGGCCAAGGAGCACGCCACCGGGCCGCTGGCCCGCGCCATCGACTCGCTGCTCGAAGAGCCTGACGACGGCCGCCTCGCCGACCGCGCTGCGGCGGCGATGGGCCTGCCGGTGGCGAAGGAGGTCACGGTGCTCTGCGCCGTCGACGTCGGCGAGCGCCTCGAGGAGGTGCTGAAGCTGGTGGTCGAGCAGCGCACCGCCGGCGAGGTGCGCCAGAAGATCGACAGCGAGGTGCGCAAGGAATTCCAGAAGGGCCAGAAGGAGGCGATCCTCCGCGAGCAGATGAAAGTCATCAAGAAGGAGCTCGGCGACGACGAGAAGAATGACGTCGAGAAGCTGAAGGAGCGCGTGGCGAAGGCTGACCTGCCCGACGAGGTCCGCAAGGTCGCCGAGCGTGAGCTGAACCGCCTGCAGGGCCAGGCGTCGGGGCCCGAGCAGGGCGTCATCCGCCATTACCTTGAGTGGATCGTCGATCTGCCATGGAAGGTGAAGGCGGAGGCGAAGGCAACCCTCGACGACGTGCAGCGCAAGCTCGACGACGACCACACTGGCCTCGACGACGTCAAGAAGCGCATCCTCGAGCACCTCGCCGTGCTGCAGATGACCGGCAGCAGCAAGAGCACCATCCTGTGCCTCGCCGGTCCCCCCGGCGTCGGCAAGACCAGCCTTGGTCAGTCCATCGCCGACGCCCTCGGCCGGCCCTTCCAGCGCGTCAGCTTCGGCGGCGTCCGCGACGAGGCCGAGGTCCGCGGGCACCGCCGTACGTACGTCGGCGCCATCCCCGGCCGGGTCATCCACGCGCTGAAGAAAGCGGGGGCGAAGAACCCGGTCTTCTTGCTCGATGAGATCGACAAGCTTGGCAAGGGCTGGGCCGGCGACCCCGAGGCGGCGCTGCTGGAGGTCCTCGACCCCGAGCAGAACGGCACCTTCACCGACCACTACATGGAGCTCCCTTTTGACCTGTCCGAGGTGCTGTTCATCTGTACGGTGAACGACTTGTCGGCGCTGTCGGCGCCGCTGCGCGACCGGCTCGAGGTTATCGACATCGAGGGCTACACGCAGCGCGAGAAGCTCTCCATCGCGAAGAACCACCTGATCCCGAAGAAGCTGAAGGAGCACGGGCTGCAGGAGGGCCAGCTGGTGGTCGGCGACGATGTGCTGCAGGCGATCATCGGCGGCTGGACGCGCGAGGCCGGCGTGCGGCAGCTGCAGCGCGAGGTCACCAAGCTCTGCCGGCAGGTGGCGCTGCAGGTCGTGCGGCAGACGCAGGCCGACCCGACCAGCGAGCGCAGGATCGAGCCGCTCATCGTCGACACCCCCGACAAGCTGAGGGGCCTGCTCGGCAAGCAGCGCTTCTTCGACGAGCGCGCCGAGCGCACGACCCTGCCGGGCGTGGCCATTGGCCTCGCATGGACGCCCGTCGGCGGCGACATCCTGTTCATCGAGTCGAGCCGAATGCCCGGCAAGGGCAGCGTCACGCTGACCGGGCAGCTCGGCGACGTGATGAAGGAGTCGGCGACGGCGGCGATGACCTACGTGCGCAGCAACGCCGTCGAGCTCGGCGTCGATCCGAAGTTCCTCGCCGAGAGCGACGTGCACGTGCATATCCCGGCGGGCGCGGTGCCCAAGGACGGCCCGTCGGCGGGCGTCACGATGTTCACGGCGTTGGTGTCGCTGCTGTCGGGCCGCAAGGTGAAGAGCGACCTGGCGATGACCGGCGAGGCGACGCTGCGCGGCAAGGTGCTGCCGGTGGGTGGGATCAAGAGCAAGGTGCTCGCGGCCCACCGCGCCGGGATCACGACGGTGCTGTTGCCGGCGCAGAACGCCCGCGACGTCGATGACATCCCCGCCGACGTGCGCGAGAAGCTGTCGATCCACCTCGTCAGCGATATGCGCGAGGTGCTCGAGCTGGCGCTCGAAAAAGACGTCACGCCGCTCGTGCGACCTGGCGGCGAGGGCGGCGCCAACGTGCACGCCTGACGCGGGCGCCCGTCGGGGATGTCTGACCGGGGCACGTGATGGGCAAGGAGCTCCACAGCGAAGAGGGTCCGGCACGTGCCGGACCCCCTTCGTCGGCGTGAGCGTTCTGGTGCGCCTGCTGCCGTGCGCCTGCCTTATTCAGCGGCCGTGGTCGCGGCCGTCGGCTTCTTCGCCAGCTGCACCAGCTCGACGTCGCCGCCGCCGTCGGTGACGCAGCCGCCGCCGTCGCCGCCGGGCACAGCACGGTCGAGGCCGAGCAGCCGTTGCGGCGCCAGCGCGTTGGCGTCGGCCATCTTCTTCACGTCCTCGCTGATGCGCATCGAGCAGAACTTCGGGCCGCACATCGAACAGAACTTCGCCGTCTTGAAGTGCTCGTGGTCGAGGGTCTCGTCGTGGTACTCGCGCGCCCGCTCGGGGTCGAGGCTCAGACGGAACTGCTCGTTCCAGTCAAAGGCGTAGCGGGCGCGGGACAGCGCGTCGTCGCGGTCGCGGGCACCCTTTCGGTGCCGGGCGACGTCGGCGGCGTGGGCCGCGATCTTGTAGGCGATGAGCCCGTTGCGCACGTCCTCGGCGTTCGGCAGCCCGAGGTGCTCCTTCGGCGTCACGTAGCAGAGCATCGCCGTGCCGTGCCAGCCGGCCACCGCCGCGCCGATCGCCGACGTGATGTGGTCATAGCCGGGGGCGATGTCGGTGACGAGCGGCCCGAGCACGTAGAACGGCGCCTCGTGACACCATTCTTTCTGCTTCTTCACGTTCATCTCAATCTGATCGAGCGGCACGTGGCCCGGCCCTTCAATCATCACTTGAACGTCGCGCTCCCACGCCTTCTTCGTCAGCTCGCCCAGCACCTTGAGCTCAGCGAACTGAGCATCATCCGAGGCATCGGCCAGACAGCCCGGCCGCAAGCCGTCGCCCAGGCTCAGGCTGACGTCGTATTTTTCACAAATGTCCAGAACCATGTCCCAGTGGGTATAAAGCGGATTCTGCTTGCCGTGGTACATCATCCACTGTGCCATCAGCGAACCGCCGCGCGACACGATGCCGGTGAGGCGATTTTTCGTCAGCGGCACGAACTCCCACAGCAGGCCGGCGTGCAGCGTCATGTAGTCGACGCCCTGCTTGGCCTGCTCCTCGATGACGTTGAGGAAGTCCCTCCACGACAGGTCGAGGGGGTCCTTCACGTTCTCGATCGCCTGGTAGATGGGCACGGTGCCGATGGGCACGGTGCTGGCGCGCAGGATGGCCTCGCGGATCTCATGGATGCGCTTGCCCGTCGACAGGTCCATGACGGTGTCGGCGCCGTACTTGACGCTCAGCAGGAGCTTCTCGACCTCTTCGTGGATGCCTGACGTCACGGCGCTGTTGCCGATGTTCGCGTTGACCTTGCAGCGGCTGGTGACGCCGATGGCCATCGGCTGCAGCTCGGTGTGGTTCACGTTGGCGGGGATGATCAGGCGACCGCGGGCGACCTCGCCGCGCACCAGCTCGGGGGACAGGGACTCGCGCCGCGAGACGTAGGCCATCTCTTCGGTGACGACGCCCTCGCGGGCGTAGCGCATCTGGGTGACGTTCTTGCGCCCGCTGGCGAGGCGCGGCGTCACCCACGCCGAGCGCACGTCGGGGGCGCGAAAGAGGGTCGCGGGGATCTGCTGCGTCGACGTCGCCTCGGCCATGGTCGCCTCCACCCCGGTCATCGGGGACACCAAGCGCCGCCACAATAGCGACCCGCCGCCCGAGCGGAAGACCATGACGCGCCACGCGAGGGCCAAGCGCGGCGATCGTCAGGGTCGGGTCGACCGGTCGACCCGGTCCCCTGCGGCGGCGATGGCTCCTCGGGCAACGCGTGCGGTCACACCGCAGCGCCGATCACCGGGTCCTTGCGGACCTTCCAGATGACCGAGTCGAGGTAGTAGTGGTGCAGCACGACGCCGACGAAGAGCGCGCCGACGACGTCGCGCAAGCGGGCCCAGCCTTCGGTCGGGTCGTCGCCGGTGACGAGGATGGCGCCGGTGCGGAGGCCCTCGAACACCAGGCCGTAAAGCAGTGACGCTCCGACGAGCAGCCACGCCTTGCGGGCTAGCGTGGCGGCTACGCCGTGGTCGCCCGCGCTCGCGCCGTAGTACCGGCCGGCGAAGTGTCGACAGAACGCGACGTATTGGATGTTGTGGGGGATCGTGATGCCGATGGCGACGATCTGCTTGTTGTCGATCGGCAGCGCCAGCAGCGCGTTGTAGAGCACGAGCGTCGACGCCAGCACCGCCCACTTGCCCGGGTGAGGGCGTGGCAGGGCCCGCCGGCGGGCCACGGCCACGATCAGCGCGACGGCGGCTATGAGGACGACGACGCCGCAGGCGGCGATCAGCGGGTCGAGCACCGCCTCGGCCCCGAAGCGCAGGATCAGTCGACACAGCGCCGCGCAGGCGACCAAGAACAGACCGGTGTGCCGCGCCGGCGCACCAAGCGGCGCGCTCGCCCGCGCCAACACACCGAGCAGCAGCAGGCCGACGCCTACGAGCAGCAGCACGTCAGCCATCGAGTGCCAGCGAGCGACGACATAGGGCAGGTCCTCGGCGGCTGGCGCGAAGGCCAGCCGGTCGACCCCGAACCACACCGGCGCGTCCCGCGCCATGCGCAGGAACGGGAAGAAGGACCCCGCGACCAACAACAGGCGCTCCCAACGCTCGGTGCCGTCGTCGGGCTCGCCGGCCTTCTTGCGGTAAAGGACGATGAATCCCCAGTTTTGCATCACCAGATGGTAGAAACCGAAGACGTAGGCCAGGCGCAGCAGCATGCCAAGCACGAGCTGGCTGCTGAAGGCTGGTCGGACGTCGTCGGTCAGGATCCACAGCGTGGCGACAGGCAGCGAGGCGATGACGGTGAAGGCCGCGGTGTACCAGCGACCATTGTGTTTCATGAAGTCGCGATCGAGCAGCGTGCGGGCGTAGGTGGCGAAGAAGTGCGGGCCGTCGAAGACGACGGCGTAGACGCCAAACACGACGAGGAAGCTCGCCGCCGGCCCAAGGCTGGTGCGCGCCTCGAGGTGGTCGTGGACGACGACGAGCAGGAATCCCGCGAGCACGCAAAGGACGAGGTACCGGCGGTCCTGGTCCGACGAGCCGAGAATCGTCTCCATGATCCCTCGATCGCGCCTGTCGTCGACGTCGTGCGAGCCGCGGCGCGCTCAGAACCGCAACGACGATTCCGGCGGACCCCAGCGCTCGGCTTCGGCGGGGTCGAGCTTGCGCAGGTGCTCCCAGCGGAAGATGCCGGTGTCGTGGCCGTCGGCGAACTTGAAGTGGATGGCGTAGCGGCCGACCAGCTCGGCGTCGAAGATGGCCTTGCAGGTGTTTGGGACGTGCTTGAGTGCGCCGGCTTCGTGGCCCTGGCACACGGCGCAGGGGCACCACCCGCGCAGGCGCTCGACGGGGATCGTGCTCATGTGGCTGTCGGCCCACTGCACGACGACGACGCCGGCCTCGTTCTTCACCTGGACGTCTTTGGCGGCGAAGGCCCTCTTGTCGACGCTCTTGTCGTTGTTCTTGTCGATGGCGGTCATGTCAGCCGGCTCCCGTCGTCGTCAGCACGGTGCTTTTGGGCACCGCCGCCTGCGCCACCGTCTGTAGCATCCACGCGGCGACGTCGGCGCGTGCGATCTGCGCCTGCCCCACCAGCCTCTTCGGCACTACGACCTTGCCCGCCGCCGGACCGTCCGACAGCCCCGTCGGCCGCACGGCGCAGACGTCGAGGCCGCTGGCAAAGAAGATGTCCTCCATGCGCTGCAGCGCCGGGAACACCGTGCGCATCGCCGTCACCGCGATGAACGCCTTGAAGAACCCCGGCAGCAGCGCCGCGCTGTCGCCCACCCCCGACGAGCTGACGAACAGCAGCCGCCGCACCCCCGCGGCTTGCATCGCTGCGACGATGGCAGGGCTCGACCGGTCGAGGAAGCCCGGGTCCTCGGCCTGCATCCACGGCGCGAGCCCTGGCAGCTTCAACCCCAGCGACGACAACACCGCGTCGCCACCGCGAAACGCCGCGGTCAGCACGGCGACGTCATCGAGTTCGCCGCGCACGAGGGAGAGAGCGGGAGGCGCCTCGAGCCGCGACGATGCGCGCGCGACGGCGGTGACGTCGTGGCCGGCGGCTAGGGCCTGGGTGACGAGGTGGCGGCCGATGCCGCCCGAGGCGCCGAGGATCGCGAGCTTCATGGTCGGGGCTCCAAGGTCGAGAACAGCGGGAAGACGCGGGTGCGGGCGCGGTACTCCCACGCGC
>VGSZ01000088.1 GCA_016874845.1 Deltaproteobacteria bacterium | reverse complement strand
TGCTCGCGAGCTTCCCCGATCTGGTGCGCGCGCGCTTCGAGGTCGGCGACGACTGGGCCCTCGTGTGCGGCGTCGCCCTCGGCTACGCCACCGACGCCCCGGTCAACCGCTTCCGCCCCGCGCGGGCGTCCCTCGACGAGCTCGTCGCAAAGCCCCGCTGACCAGCGCGACGCCGCCGCGCTCCGTACGGCAGCCCGTCTATTCGGCGTGGGCCCCCGGCATCGTCGGCGTGCAGTCGACCGGGGGCAGCAGCTCCAGCGTGGCGCGGGTGGCCATCGCGCGGGCGATGTCGACGGAGCAGGTCAGCACGGCGCTGCCAGCGTTCTTCTTGCCGCTGCCGCCGAGTGCGCGCGCGATGGGCTCGATGGCGACGTTGCCGCGCGAGCGGAAGACGACGCGGACCTGATCGGGGCCGAGCTCGTGCAGCAACACGGCGACCTCGACGCCCTTGATGCCGCGCACGTGGTTGACGAGGCCCTGCACGTGCTCCTCGGCGGCGCCGAGCTCGTGCAGGTCGGCGACGCGCACGGCGACCAGACCCACGCGGCCGCACGGAGAGCGCCACAGTCCGTCGAGAGCGCGGCCGAGCAGGCGCACCCGCGCCTCGTCCTGGCTCTCGTAGATGCGCTCGGTCATCTCCCACGGGTCGACGCCGGCCTCGACAAGCCGCGCCGCCAGCCGAAACGCGCGCGCCGACGTACCGCCGTAGCGGAAGCCGCCGGTGTCGGCGACGACGCTGGCGTACAGGCAGCGGGCGACGTCGGCGTCGATCAAGCGCGCGCCGGCGAGCACAGCGAGCTCGTCGAGGATCAACGCCACCTGCTCGCCGACGGCGCAGGCGGTCAGGTCGACGTAGTTGACGTCGCCCGGCGGCGCGTCGTGTCGGTGGTGGTCGACCCAGCAGAACGTGCCGCGCCGCGCGGCGTCGGGGAACGTGCGCCCGAGCCGCTCGACCCTGGCGGCGTCGACGACCACGGTGGCGTCGAAGCGATCGTCGGCGGCGACGGCGCCCACGACGTCCTCGCCGCCGGGCAGCCAGGCGAAGGCGGCCGGGTAGGGCTCGTCGTTGTAGACGACGACCTCCTTGCCAAGCCGCCGCAGCGCCAGCGCCAGCGCCAGGCTCGAGCCGGCGACGTCGCCGTCGGCGCCGGTGTTGCCACAGACGAGGACGCGCCGCGCCGGGGCCAGCGCGGCGGCCACCGCGTGGGCCTGCTCGTGGGCCCCCGCGGGGGTCTCGGTGGTAAAGCGCCCGAGGGGATCGCCGGTACCATGCATGGGTCGAAACCTAACTCCGCCGTGCCGTCTGGTCATCGGCGCTTCGATGGGCTGACTCACCTGCGACGAGCGTAACCACAGGGGCCTACATGGGGCTCGATCGGGTGGATCTCCGGGTGCGTCGCGAATTACGCACCGCGCAGTGCTGGCGGCTACATTGACGAAGCGTGCCGACGCTGCGTCCAGCGACGGCACGACGGAGTCGAACCAGCACGCCATGCAGTCCGCGCTACGCCTGAACGACATCCTCGACGCGGTGACTGCGTATCACCAGAAGGCCGACGTCGATCTCATCAAGAAGGCCTACGTCTATTGCGCCAAGGTCCACGCCGGGCAGGTGCGCAAGACGGGGGAGCCCTACCTGATCCATCCGCTCGCCGTGGCGAACATTCTCGCGCAGCTGAAGCTCGACGACGCGAGCGTCTGCGCCGGGCTCTTGCACGACACTGTCGAGGACACGCTGGCCACGCTCGAGGAGGTGCAGGAGCTGTTTGGAAAGGACATCGCCGACATCGTCGACGGCGTCACCAAGCTCGGTCAGGTCAAGTTCACCACCGCCGAAGAGAAGCTCGCCGAGAACTTCCGCAAGATGCTGGTGGCGATGAGCCGCGACATCCGCGTGCTGCTCGTGAAGCTCGCCGACCGGCTGCACAACATGCGGACGCTCGAGCACATGAAGCCCGAGAAGCAGGAGGCCATCGCCCGCGAGACGATGGACATCTACGCGCCGCTGGCGAACCGCCTTGGCCTGTCGTGGGTCAAGATCGAGCTCGAAGACCTGAGCTTCAAGTACCTGCACCCACGCGAATTCGCCGAGCTCGCCGAGGCGCTCGGCAAGACCGAGAAGGAGCGCAAGCGGTTCATCGAAGACGTCGTCGCCGAGATCGGCGGCGCCCTGAAGAAGTCCGGCATGAAGAACTTCGAGGTCTCGGGGCGACCAAAGCACCTCTGGTCGATCCACAAGAAGATGGCCAAGAAAGCCGTGCCGCTCGAAGAGATCACCGACTTGATCGCCTTCCGCGTCGTCGTCGACAACGTCGGCGCCTGCTTCGAGACGCTGGGGCATTTGCATGGTCTTTATCGCCCGGTTCCCGGACGCTTCAAGGATTACATCTCGCTGCCAAAACCAAACGGCTACAAGTCGCTGCACACGACGGTGGTGGGCCCGAAGGCCGAGCGCATCGAGATCCAGATCCGCACGCCCGAGATGCACCTCGTCGCCGAAGAGGGCATCGCCGCGCATTGGAAGTACAAGGAGCGCGGCAGCGACGGCACGAAGCAGCCGCAGGACGGTGAGGCCGGCTTCCGCTGGCTGCGCCAGCTGATGGACTGGCAGCGCGACCTGAAGGACCCCAGCGAGTTCCTCGACTCGGTGAAGTTCGAGCTGTTCTCCGACGAGGTCTACGTCTTCACGCCCAACGGCGACGTGCTCGAGCTGCCGCGCGGCGCCTGCCCCGTCGACTTCGCCTTCGCCGTGCACTCCGACGTCGGCATGCACTGCGCCGGCGCCAAGGTGAACGGCCGGATCGTGCCGCTCCGCTACGAGCTGAGAAACGGCGACACGTGCGAGATCATCACCAACAAGCAGCAGCGGCCGAACAAGGACTGGCTCGAGTTCGTGCAGACGTCGCGGGCGCGCACGAAGATCCGCGCCGTCATCCGCACCCTCGAGCGCGAGCGCGCCAGCGCCATCGGGCGCGAGCTGCTCGAGCGTGAGTTCAAACGCTTCGGCGAGAGCGCGCAGAAGTACATCAAGAACGAAGACATTCTAAAGGTCTTCACCACCGAGAAGTACAAAGAGGTCGACGACGTGCTCGTCGCCGTCGGCTACGGCAAGCTGTCGCCGCAGGTCGTCGTCGAGAAGGTCCTGCCGCAGGAGCTGCGCGACAAGCCGCACCAGGAGCAGAAGAGGTCGCGGCTCGGCGAGCTCATCGATCGCGTGGCCCGGCGCAGCCCCACCGGCGTGCGCATCGAGGGCATCGAGGACATGCTCGTGCACTACGCGCGGTGCTGCAGCCCGGTGAAGGGCGACCCCATCGTCGGCTTCGTCTCGCGGGGGCGCGGGCTGATCGTGCACCGCAACGGCTGCCCCAAGATCCTCGAGCTCGATCCCGAACGGCGCATCGCCGTGTCGTGGGACCAGTCGTCGACCTTCGCGCGGCCCATCCATCTGCGCGTGGTCACCGACGACCGCGAGGGCATGCTGGCCGACCTGTCGGGCGTGTTTTCGAAGAACTCGATCAGCATCAGCGAGGCCAACTGCAAGGTCGTCGCTGACGGTCAGGCGGTGAACACGTTCAAGTGCGGGATCACGAGCCTCGAGCAGCTGCGCAAGGTCGTCAAAGCGCTCGAGGCGGTGAAAGGCGTGCACACTGTCGAGCGCGCGCGCGCCCTCGACACGTAGCGGCCGGTGTTCGTCGACGCCGAGGCCCGCCGGCGTCGTCGTCGCAGGGGCCCATGGCCCCGGCGTCGGTGTCGTCGTGTTGACGGCCCGCCGCCAGAGGCTAGGGTCCGCCGGCGGGTCGCCGACCGCACGACAATTTCCCCTCTCCCGGATGCTGGATGTCTCGCGAAGATCAGATTGAAATCGATGGAACCGTCAAGGAAGTGCTGCAGGGCGGCATGTTCCGCGTGCAGCTCGAGAATGGCCACGAGGTAATCGCCTACACCTCCGGCAAAATGCGCAAGTTCACGATCCGCATCGTGCTCGGCGACAAGGTCAAGGTCGCGCTGTCGCCGTACGACCTCTCCAAGGGCCGTGTCATTTTCCGCGCCCGCTGAGCCGTCTCGTCGGGGGGACGACGCCCCCCGCCTGTCGCGCGCTGCCGTCGGTGCCGCGCTCGCCCTCGTCGGCGCGGCGCTCTTCAAAGTCGCCACCTTCGTCGGGCTTGTGCAGGCCGGCGCGCCGTCAGGCGCGACCGGCCTGCGCGCGTTGTCGGGCTTCGGCGCCGACGCCGCCCTCGCGGCCCTGCTGCTCGTCGTCGCACGGCTCGCGCCCCGCTTCGTGGCGGCGCTCGGCCTCGTCGCCGGTCTCGTCGGCGCCGTCGACGTCGTCTTTGCGCTGACGTTCGGTGGGCCGCTGACGCTGTCGCAGCGGGCCTGGGGGCATGCCGCCGACCCGTCGCTCGTCGCCCGCGGTCCGCTCGTGGCCGGCGTCGTTGCCGTCGTCGTCATCGTCGCCGCTGCCGTCGGGTTGTGGCGACGACCACCGCGTCCGCGACGGGTCGCCGTCGCGCTGGTTGCCCTTGGCGTGCTCGCGCTCGTCGGCCGCAGCGTCGAGCGCGCCGTCGACGGCGGGGCCGCGCGCCGGCAGGCGGGCCTCGACGACAGCCCGGTGCTGGCGTTGTGGCCGTGGCCGCCGCTGGCGAGCGCCAACGGAGCCACCCCGTCGGCCCCTGTGTCGGGCGTCGACGGCGCTCCCCACGGCGTCGACGGCGTCGACGACGTCGACGTCGCGCGCCTGCTCGAGCCGGGGCCCGACCAGCGCGCCGACGACGCCCTGGGCGAGGCCGTCGTCGACGCCGCCCACCGGCCGCGCCACGTCGTGCTCTTCGTCGCCGAGTCGCTGGCCGCCCGCTTCGTCGACGACACGACGATGCCGCGCCTGACGGCGCTGCAGCGCGAGCGCTCGCTGACGTTCACCGACCACGTCGCGCCGAGCCCAATCTCGATCAAGGCACTCTTCGCGCTGCTGTGCGGGCTGCACCCGCTGCCCGACGACACGCTCGAGACCCACGCCATCCCCGGCGTCGCCTGCGCCTCGCTGCCCGAGACGCTCACCGCCCGCGGCTACGACGCCGCGCTGTTTCACGGCGGCTACTTCGCCTTCACCGACAAGCTCGCGTTCTTCGGCGACCGCGGCTTCTCGGTGCTGATGGACGGCGAGAACAACCCACGCCGCGCCACGGCATGGACCAACGGCTGGGGCATCGACGATCGCGCTGTCGTCGACGAGGCGCTGCAGTGGCTCGACGGTCGCGGCGACCCGGCGCGGCCGAGCCTGCTCGTCGTCGTCCCGCTCATCCCCCACTACGAGTACTTCCTGCCCCCCGACGCGCCCCGGCCGTTCGGCACCCGCAGCGTCGTCGACCGCTACAAGAACGCGCTGCGCTTCGCCGACGACGTCTACGCCCGCCTCGTCGACGGCTACCGCGCCCGCGGCCTCTTCGACGACACGTTGTTCGTCTTCGTCGGCGACCACGGCGAGGCGTTCGACGAGCACCCGCGCAACCGGCTGCACGGCAGCTTCCTGTATGAAGAGAACCTGCGCGCGCCCCTCGTGCTCACCGCGACGGCGTTGTCCCCGGGGGCCTCGTCGGCGCGCCCATCGAGCCACGCCGACGTCGCACCGACGATCCTTGACCTGCTCGGCGTCGCCCCGGCGGCGGGCCCCACGCAGGGCCAGTCGCTGGTCGGCGCGGGGTATCAGCCGCGCATCACCCCGCTGCACACCGCCGTGCCGACGACGCGCCTCGGCGTCCGCGGTCCGCGGTGGAAGCTCGTGTACGACGCAGCCTCGGGCACCGACGAGCTCTTCGACCTGCGCGCCGATCCCGGCGAGCAGACCAACCTCGCCGCCGTGCACCCCGCCGTGGCCGCGCGCGAGCGGGCCCGCGCGCTCCGCTTCGCCGCCCGCCAGCGCGCCATCCTGATGGCGCTGCCGCAGAAGGCGGCGTGGCTCGAGCGCGCCGCTGTGGACAACGGTCTGGCCACCGCGCCGGTCCGGGTCTTCAACATAGAGCGGCGCTGCGTGCCGTTCTCGACGTCGCCCGACGTCGAGCGCGTCGTGCGCTTCGCCGGCCTGCAGCCGCCGGCGCGCCTCGTGGGCGTGGGCATCGACGACGCCAGTCGCTTCGCGAAGAAGGGCGCCGTGCGCGCCACCGTCGAGGCCGGCCGCGTCGTCATCGAGCTGGCCGTCGACGACCGCTTCGAGCGCTCCAGCGCGGTGCGCGATCTGCCGCCCGCGGCGACGGTGACGGTGCGGCTGGCCGCCCAGCCGCAGGCGGCGACGGGGTGCGTCTGGCTGGCGCCGTGACACCGACGAAGACCGCGCGGCGCGGACGGGCGTCGTCCGGGGGAGGGCCGTCGTCACACCGGTGTCGGGCCGGCGTCGCGCGAGGCCATGGCGAAGGCGACGGCGCCTGCTACCCTCGACCCGTGAGGATCGCAGGCCGCCCACCGCAGTCGGGTCCCGCTCCTGCGAGGGAAGGACGCCATGCCACGTCGTCGACGGTGGCCGTCGGCGCGCCGGTGCCGCGCCCCGGTCTGGACGGCAGCGTCGACGGCACCGAGGGCGCCCGGAGGTCTCCTGTCGACACGCTGGACCGGAGCGTCGCACGCACTCCGTCGACGACGCGGCCGTCGTCGTCGATGACAGCCCGCGAGCCTGCGAGCCCCGCGCCGGCGTGGGCCGACGCGGCGTACTTTCGCGACATTGCGACGAGGGCGCGGACGACGCCGCAGCCCGGGCCATCGCCCGCGCCGCTTCCCGTCGGTGGCTCGGGCCTGAGCGTGCGGACGCAGGCGATGACCGCAAGGCCCGCGTCGTCGTCGGCCGCGGCCGCCGGGCCTGCGGAGCGCGAGGCCCTGAACTCATCGGGGCGTTCGCTGCTGGCCCGCGCCGGGCGTGCGCTGGGCGTCATCGGCGGGGTGCCGATGAGCGCCGACGACATCGCCCGCACGGGCACCGCCGTGCACCTGACGCTGCCCGCCGCCGTCGAGCCCATCCTTGCCGAGGGGCTGCGCCCCACCGTCGGCCACTACAAGAACCTGACGTCATGGTGCCGCGACGCTGTCTACATGTTCCCGCGGCCCCCGAGCACGCTGCAGCGCGCGCTGAACTTCGCCGAGCAGATGAACGCCGCCACCGAGGTCATCGAGGTGGACCTGACGAAGCTCGACCCCGATCGCCTCTACCGCCGCGTCCTCGACGGCGTGCTGCTCTACATCTCGGACCAGCCCATCCCGCCCGACGCCATCCGCCACCGCGGCCGCCTCGACGCCGTCACCGCGCCATGACCGACCCGCGCCGCGCCCGCGAGCTGCACGACGCCGCGCTGGCTGCCGCCCAGCGCGGCGGCCTCGCGCAGGCGTTGCCGCTGTGGGGCGAGGCCCTGCGGCTGGCCCCCGACGATGTCGACGTGCTCGTGCACCTTGGCCACGCGCTCGCCGCCTGTGGGGAGCGCGCGCGCGCCGCCGAGCTCGCCGCTCGCGCGGCCCGGCTGGCCCCCGACACCGCCGCGCCCTGGTTGCTGCTCGGGCATGTGGGTCTCGACGCCGGCGACGTAGCCACCGCTCTCGAAAGCTACGCGCTAGCCGCCCGCCACGCCCGCTCCGACGAGCGCGGCGACGTCGCCGTCGCCCACGCGCGGGCGCTGCGCCGGGCGGGCCGCGCCGTCGAGGCCGCTGCCGCCCTCGCCGCCGCGCCGCGCGATCGTATCGACGTGCTCCTGCTCGCCGCCCAACTCGCCGCCGACCGCGGCGCCGTCGACGAAGCGCGCGCGATGCTGGTGCAGGCCGGCGAGCACGACCCCGACCACCCCGAGCCCTACAAGGCGCTGGCGACCCTGCTCGCCGACTCGGACCGGGGGCTGGCGCGCGAGCTCGCCGCGCACGCGCTGGCCCTCGCCCCCGCCGACGACGAGGCGCGCGCGCTCGTCACCGCCCTGGCGGCGGGCTGACCGCCGGCAGACGATGCGGCGACGGAACTCGTCCGCTTCACCGCGATCGCAGTGGATGGGCGGCTCGCCTCGAGCGGTCACAGTCTTGATTTCCTGCAGACCCTCGGCGACGGCGGCGCGGTCGCCGAGGTCTTTCCGCGCCTCTACGCCGCTGTCGACGCCATCGTCGTCGGCGCCGGCACGCTGCGCTGGCTCGTACAGGCCGGTCACGGCCGGCCGCACGGCGAAGGCCGACGTGGGCCGTCACGCACGACGACACCCTCGTCGCATCCCTCGGCTCGATCGACGCGCCGCTGCGGCGGGTGACCGGCGAGCGACCGCCGCTGGTCGACGCGCTGCGCGCGAGCGGCGCTCGCCGCGTGTGGCTGTGCGGCGGCGGCGAGCTCGCCGCACAGCTGCTCGCCCTGGACGCCATCGACATTGTCGACGTCACCCTCGCACCGGTGGGCTGGGCGCCGGCCCGGCGCTGTTCGGGACGCAGGCCCTGACGGAGCGCGCATTCCGCGCCGAGAGCTGCGATCGCCGCCACGCCACGCGCGGTGCGCGTGGTGCGGCGGCGGCACCGCGGCGCGGCGGCTCCCTCGGCGCGTGACCGCGACCGCCGGCGTAGGCACCGACGGTCATCACGACAACGTCGACGTCAGCGCGGCGCAGCCGCCGGCAGCCAGATGATGCCCTCGCGCGCGGCGCGGGCTTCCTCGCTCGCAGGCAGCGCGGGGCGACAGGCGCCGTGGGCGTAGAGGATCGCGGTGCACAGGGCGACGAAGGCGTCGGCGGCGTCGTGGTCGGGCGCAGCTCCCCCCGAGTCGTACGTGCGGCACACCGCGAGGATGCGCTCGTCGACGTCGAGGATGATCCCCGCCGCCGCGCAGGCGTTCCGGGCCCGCTGCAGGGCCTCGGCGGGCCGGTCCTTGTAGCGAGCGAGCCCGAGCCTGCGCAGGGTCGCGCCGGGATACACCTCGATGAGCTCACCGGCGCCGGCATCGGCTGCATCGTCGTCGGCGAAGGGCGACACCCGGTAGCGACCCGAGGCCGACAAGCGCGCGAGCACCGCGTTGCCGAGCAGCGTCATCTGGAACGTGGCCTGGAAGCGGTCCTTCAACGGCGGTTGGGCGCCGGCCACGACGTCGGTGACGCGCCTGGCCCACAGCCGGTCCCGCCGCGACGGCTCGCGCCACGCCGAAAAGGGGCTGAAGTCGAGGGGGTCGACCAGTGGCAGGGCTGTGGCGACAAACCGGTGGAACGAGCGCCACTGCCCGAACGCGCCATCGCGGTAACCCGCCGACGCGGCGAAGTGCTCGTCGACGAGCAAGGCCTCGGGGATCCCGAACGGAAAGTCGCAGCCGACGACCCGCGCCGGCTGCGCCAGCAAGCGGTCGGCGAGCTCGGCCGCACCGTAGCCCGGCGCGCCGTCGCCGAGCAGACGCGCGTTGAGCCCGGTTCCGTCGATACGGTAGCTGCGCTCGCTCGTGCGGTGCGCGGCGAGCGCGACGATCTTGCGCCGTTGCTCGCGCACCCACCGCGACGCACCGAAGTCGACGCCGACGATCACGCCCGCCTCCTGACCTTGCCGGGGGACGATGTCGCCGAGGCGCGGGCGTGTCGTCAGCCCGTCACTCGATGCAGCCCGTCCACCAGCAGGGGTTCGCCGCCGACCACGACAACAGCGCCTGCGCCTTCGGCGGCAGCGTCGTCGGCGTCAGCGCCTCGAGCGCGCCCCAGCTGCCGAACTTTCCTGACGAGAACGACAGCGTAAAGTGGACGAAGAGCTCGCCGCCCGCGTCGCGCCACGACTGCAGGTACGCCGAGTAGACCCCGGCCATGCGCGGGTCGCGGTTGGCGGCGACGAACAGGTTCGTGATCGCGTCGTTGTTCTCGACGCCAAACACGCCGACCAGGTGCTGGCCGCCCTCATAGGCGAGCAGACGGAGGCGACGGGCGCGGGCCTCTTCGCCGTGCGCGCGGATCCACGGCACGACCTCGGCGAGGGCCGACGTCGCGCACGTGCCGGTCTCCTGCGGCGGCCATTTTTCGGTGCAGGGCGTAGCGACGTCGGGGTAGGTCTGGCGCAACTGGCTGCCCGTCATCAGCTCGGCGAACAGCTGCGTCGGCGTCCAGCCCTGCACCTCGTCGGCGTTCGCCGGCAGGTCGAGGTAGTTGCCGAAGTAGGGGGCGATGGCGACCGCGTCGAGCTCGGCGGAGCACGGCGTGGTCCGCGCGCCCACTGCAAGTGCCAGCGGGCAGTCGGCCGCCTCGGTGGCGGTGAAGGCGTTTGCCGCTTGCGCCCCCAGCACGCACGTCACGCGCCCGGCCTGCGTGCCGAAGCGCGCCTTGAACGCCCGACACACCTCGGCGCTTCGCTGCCCGTGGGCGTTCAGCCGTCGGATGAAGGCGTCGCCGCGCGTGCCATAGAGTTGGCTGCCTCTCTGCTCGATCTCGTACCCCTGTGGAAACGCACCGTTCCAGACTTCATTGCTGTATTCGACGTAGACGCGGCGGCCGGCGGTGAGCCGCGCGAGCACCATCGCGGCGAACTGGTCGACGTAGGCGTCCGACGCCCGGTGGGGGAGCGTGAACCACGGCTCGGTGCCCGAGACATTGGCGAGCTCGACCATCGCCTCGAGCGGGACGCCGTTTTCCCGCGTCCACTGTGCCTGAGAAAGCAGCGGACGCTGCGAGAATTCCTGCTGGGTATTGGGCTCGCCGCCGAAGCCGCTGCCGTTGGTGCGCATCCAGTCCATGAAGCGGATGGTGCGGTACGACGCGAGCTGCCGCACGAAGTCGGGGTGGAACAGCGGCGCGGCGGCGGGGTCGATCCCGGGCGCTAGCACGCGCAGGTTGCGCAGCGGGTTGGCGGAGCTTGTGGCCTCGAGGGTCAGGAACCACAGCGCGTTGCCGGTGATCTCGACGACGTCGCGGCCGGTCGACGAGGCCTCGGCGATCTTGCGTGCGCCGCCGCCGTAGCTGAGCGAGCCGTCGCCCTCCCACGTCACGGTGTAGTGGCCGGTGGGCCAGGGGTTCTCGGCGGCGTTGAAGACCGTGCGCGCCCAGCAGAACCGCGACGAGTCGGCGGTGCATGCCGGCAGCGAGGTCACCCAGCCGTTGGCGTCGAGGGCGAGCTGGTCGTTCTGGCCGGTGTCGAAGCGCTCCGGGTGGGCGGTGAACCACGGGCGCGACTGCTTGAAGAAGTCGGCGAACGGGTAGGCGACGGCGTAGTCCTCGACGACCTCGAGGTTCGTGCCGAGCGCCGTGGTGCGCTGCGTGCCGGCGAGCGGCGGCTCGGTCGTCGTGGGTCCCCCGCTGCCATCGGTGGGCGGCGGCGGCGACGCCGGCGCAAGGCAGGCCATCGCCTGCCGATACGTGCCGCAGGCGCCCCAGTCGCCATCGACAGAGAGGCAGGCCGCCACCGTCGCGCTGCAGGTCGACGCCGGCCACGCCGTCGCCGGCGGCAGCGTGGTGATCACCAGCGATGCGACGCGGGTGTCGAGGCCGAAGCTCTTCGACCGGACGGTGCCGGTGCTGTTGCGCCCGTCGAGCCTGACCGGCGTGCCGGCGTTGGCGACGGCGACGGCGACGTCGGCGGCGCTGCCCTGCCAGTGGATGCCGGTCGAGAGGCGAAGGGTCTGGGTGTCAAAGCCGTTGATGCGCGCGCGCGTCAGGCTGACGCCGGTGCCCAGCACGACGCGGTCACGGAACCGCAGTGGCTCGGGGCCACCGACGTAGACCGGCAGCAGCGGCGACTGCGGCACGATGCTCGTGCTGCCAACGGGGCGGACCGGCCGCAGCTGGATGTTTATCTTCACCGAGCGCACCGCGTCGGCAGCGACGCTCGGCTTGAGCACCGCGATCAAGGGCTCGCCGCTGAAGATCGCGTCGGTGTTCGGGCCGCGCGGCACGACCAGCTCGAACGATCGCGGCGTCGACAGGACCGTGCTGCCCACCGGCTTGCCGGCGAGGAGCATCGAGACCGCGGCGAGGTCCCGCGTCGATGACCCGCGCAGCAGCATGACCGGCACACCGCCCCGGACGGCGTAGGTGGCGCGGTCGCTGATGGTGATGCTGTAGAGCGAGTCGGCGGCGACGATCGGCGCCTCGGCCTCCGTCGGCTCGTCGAAGTCGATCCCGGCGGCGTCGCACTCGTCGCCGCAGCCCGCGGCGGCTGCGACCATCCACGTCGCGGCCACGAGGGCGAAGAACCGAGTCACGCGATGAGCCAGCCCGTGCATGAACAACCTCCCAAGCGTTCTGTGCGTTAGCGCGCGGCTCCCGGGAGTCAAACCACACGGACCCACCCGCGCGCACGTCGCGCGGTCCGGTGCTGGCTTGAGTTGCGATGAAAAATCAGGGCCTTCGAAGGCGGCATCCATGAGTCCGAGCGGTCGTCGCTCCGTGCGCCTGTTGACGGACAGGCGGACTGACACTGGCCTTCGTCGGGTGCGTGGGGCGACTTCCGGGGGGCCGAGCGCTCCGCGCCTCCTCGCACCGCCGCTCGTCGAACGCGCGGTCGTCGTTCACCGCGCGACAGGGCGCTCGCCTGCGACCGGCGACGCGCTGCCGGTCGAGGGCGGCGCGAGCTCGCCGGCGGCGCGTGCGTCGTCGACTCGGACGTCGTCGACTCGGGCGTCGTCGACTCGCGCGTCGTCGACGCGAAACAGCCGCCACGTGCCGGTCGCAAACACCGGGGTCAGCGCCAGCGCGGCCAGCGCGCGGTCCGTCGACGCTGCGCGCCCGCGCACGAGCAGGAAGTCCCACGCAGCCAGCTCGCCGTCGACGAGGCGCGGCTGCAGCGGCGGCCGCACGCCGTCCTGCAGGCCGACGACGCAGGTCGAGCGCCAGGCGAAGCTGTCGTCGGTGCTGCCGCCGCGCAGGGCGACGAGCTTGGGCCAGTGCCACGCTGCGTTGTGGCGTCCGTGGGGCGAAAATGGCGTGACGTAGTGCGTGGCGACCCGCGCGCCCGGCGGGATGCGGTCGAGGAGCGCGTCGAAGTTGCCCATGTCCGTCGCTGAGAACGCGCGCCAGCGGCCGCCGACGTCGACGACGAGGACACAGGTGGCGACGACCGCGGCGACCACCGCCACGGCGCGGGCCCGCGCGCCGGCGACAGGCACGAGCAGCGCGCCCAGCGCCACCGCCGGCGCCGTGAAGCGCTCAGCGACGATGGCGACGTGGGGCGTGCGCACCGGGCCGAAGAGCGCGAAGCCCGCGACGCCGATGAACACGACGACGAGCGCCGCGTTCTCGCGGCGCGGCGCCGCGCACGCGCGGTCGGACACGACGGCGGCCACCACGGCGGCGAGCAGGCACACGAGCCACGGCACGACGTCCATGACGTCGTCGTGGCGATCACCGAGGTTCGACCAGAGCGCGCCTAGCGCCGCGGGCAGCGGCGCAAACATCGTCGCCCCCCCGGGCGTGGCCGCTGGGCGCGCCAGCAGCCACCAGCCGACGGCGGGTGCGGCGCCAGCGACGACGGCTACGGCCGACACGACCCGGCCGCGGGCGCCCCTCGACAAGATCGCCAGCATGGCGACGACCAGCCCGCTGCCGACCACGAAGAGCATCAGGTGCGTGCAGAACAGCGCCGTCAGCGCCAGCGCCAGTGTCGCGCCCCGGCGGCGATCGGGACGACGGGCGACGTCGACGGCGGCGACCAGGGCGAGCGCGAACAGCGGCTTGCCGACGACGAAGTGCAGAAAGCCGTACGACAGCGACAGGTCGAAGCACGTCGGCAGCGCCAGCAGCGCGGCCCACGGCGAGCGCCCCAGCCGACGGCAAAGCAGCGCGAGGGTCAGCGGCCAGCCGACGATGCCCACCGCGGTCACGACCTTGCCAGCGACGAGGCCGTCGACGATGGGCAAGAGCAGCGCGACGAGGAACGTCGGCAGCGCGTTGGGCCACGGCGGTCCGTGCAGCACGTAGCTGCGGGCCAGCTCGATGTCGCCGCTCCACAGCGCGCGGATCTGCGCAGCCGTCTCGACGTGCGCGGGCAGGTCCTGCCCCACCGGAAAGCGCGCCCACGCAAACGGCAGCGTCGACGCCATGGCGAGCACGCCGATGACCAGCAGCGCGCGGCGCCCGTCGGCTGCTTCGTCGGCGCCGTCGTGCCTGCGGCCGTCGGCGCCGCTCACCGCAGCCTCCCCAGCCGGGCGCCGTCGTCGCGGGCGTCAGCCGGGCGACGAAGGCTCGCGGGCTGCAGCGCAAAACGCAGCTCCCGGGCGCGGGTATCGAGCCGCAGCGGCGACGACAGCGCGTGCCGCAGGAACACCTGCCAGTCGAAGGTGCTGCTGTGCAGCCCGCGAAACTCGAGGCGCACCGGCCCCGCGGGCGTCCCCTGCGCGCGGGCGGCGTTGACGAGGACCGGCGCGACGCAGCGGTGGACACCGAGCCCGATCTTCGCGTCGACGCGCCGGCTCACCGACCACGTCGCCTCAACGCCGCCAACGGCGACGACCACAGCGACCAGGACGCCGCCGACGAACGCCCACGGCGCCGGTCGTGACGCGAGCCGCGCGAAGAGCGCCGCCCAGACCAGGACGACGAACGGGTACAGGCAGCTCACGTAGTGGCCGAACACCTGCTTGGCCGCCGCGCCCATCAGGAGCGTGTTCACGGCGAGCGCGGCGCCGAAGGCAGCGCCGTACACGCCCACGGTCCGCGCGCGCCAGGCGCCGCGTACGACGACGATGATCGACGCCAGGGCGAGCACCAGCGACGCGCCGAGGGCCAGCGCTCGCAACGGATGGAAGGGCCGCGCCGCCGTTCCCTGCCACAGCGCCTGCAGGCTGCGCAGCTCGTCGGGGCCGCCCCAGTAGCCCGACAGCTCGTGGTAGGTGACGTCGAGGGTGAGGAACCGTAGCGCGTAGACCGGCACCCAGACGAAGCCCCACGGGTGACGCTCGCCGCCCTGCCGGCCGACGGTCTCGGCGACGATCAGGCGCACGTTGGCAAAGCCCGTCTGCAGCTCGTGCACCGCCAACGGCACGTACAGCGCCGCCACCAGGCCGAGCCCGACGACGACGTGGCGCCGCGGGATGCGCCGGAGCGCCGGGCCGGCGACGACGAGCACGCCGGCCCACGCCACCGGCGCCGCCATGTGCAGGTGCGGCATCACCGCGAGGAGCGGCCCCAGCGCGACTGCCCAGCGCGACGCCGGGTCGGCGCGCACGCGCCCGGCGGCAAGCAGGGCCACCGCGACGAAGAACGGCAGCACGTTGGGGTTCCACGTGCGGTCGGCGTACAGCGCGCTCCACGGCGAGCAGGCGACGAGCAGGCCCGTCACCCACGCTGCCCGCTCGCCAAACGGCCGGCGCAGCGCGTGCCACTGCACGACGACGGTGACCGCGCCCAACAGCTCGACGAAGAGGAACTGCGCCTCGGGGGCGCGCCAGACGAGCAGCGGCATCGCCATCAAGTACAGGAAGGTCGGCCCCGGCAGGCGCGCGGCGCCGTCGGTGATCTGCGTGCCGAGCAGCGGCCAGCTCTCGCCGTCGACGATCCCCGTCGCGATCTGGAAGAACAACGCTTCGTCGCCGCCGAAGCGCGCCGTGCGCAGCAGGGCCACGCGGATGACGGCGGCGACGACGAAGACGACGACGCCGGCCACGATGGCCGCGCGGCGCGACAGCGCCGGCCCCGTCGACCACGCGGCCTCGCTCGCCCGCTCAGCCACGGCGGTCACGGCGCGACCCCATCGCCGCGGGCGAGGGTCCGCCGTCGCCAGCCGCCGCCCAGGTCCTCGTCATCGACGACCCGCAGCGCGCGGAGCGAGGCCGGCCACGGTGCGCCGGCGCGGACGACGACGATGATGTCGCCCACGCACGGCAGGCGCCCGCGCAGGTGCACGTCGACGTCGCGGGCAGCGACCATGAGCGCGCCGCCGCCCCGGGGGGCGATGGCGTCGGCCAGCGCGTCGTCGACGACGACGAGGCCGTCGTCGGGCAGCCGCGCGCGATCAAGCACCCGCGCGCCCTCACCGATGTCGGACCGACGGGGGCGCGGCGGCTCGTGCGGGCACGTCGGGTTGCGCGCCAGCCGCCCGCGATCGACGGCGAACAGCACGCGCGGATCGTGGGCGCCGTCTTCGAGGTAGGGCACGCCGCGCTCGGGGCGCCAGTTGTCCAGCGCCCGCCGTACCTCGCGACCGCGCGCCCCGGGCTCGGTGCCGGGAAGAGCGAGGTCGACGGCGACGAGCAGCGGCACGACCAGCAGCCCGAGCAGCGAGACGGGCGCTCGCGACGCGACGGCGACGACGAGCGGCAGCGCGACGACGACGACGATCACGACGACGCTGAGGCCGGGTGACAGCCCGAGCGCGAGCGGGACCGAGTCGGGGGCGACGCCGCGCACCACCAGCGGCAGCACCAGCTCACCGACGGGGTTCTGTAGCAGGTCGGGCAGGTGGGGAAACAGCGCGCCGGCGAGGCCGCTGTGCACGACACCCGCTACGACGACGGCGACCAGCGCCGCGCGCGCCACCGCCGGTCGCCACCCCTCGAGGCCCACGGCGGCAACGACGGCGAGCACGCCCCACAGCTCGCTCAGGTAGCGCGGCCCTACCGACCAGCCACCCCGCCAGCCGCGGAAGCCGGCGATGAACAGCACGAACAGCGCGACGACGACCACCACGACCAGGCGATCGGCCCGCGGCAGCCGCGGCAGCGTCGCCACGCCCACCGCGCTGAGCGGCGCGAAGAAGAAGAGCCCCACCTCGGGCGAAAGCAGCGCCGTGCCGAGCACGCCCAGGTCGGGCGCCCCGATCCCCATCAGCGTGCCGGCCACGAGCGGCCGGTACTGCGCGTTCTCAAGGAACGAGTAGCCGGTGCGCCATGGCGCGCCGAAGCTCGCCGCATGGACCGCCATCGTTGGCAGCGCGGCGACGAACGCTGCGCCGATCAGGACGAGCAGCGCGCGCCACCGTCGCGGGTGGCGGCGGAGCACCGGCCACGCGAGCGGGGCCAGCAGCGCCGCCGGGTACTCGGCGCAGGCCGCCGCCGACACGATCAACCCCACGCCCACGAGCCGGCGCGTCGATGGCACCTCGTCGAGCAGGGCGAGGGCGGTGAGCGCCGCGCCGGCCGCGGCGACCAGCGCGTGGCCCGAGAACACGTGGAGCGACGCCAGCAGACCGGTGCCGGTGACCAGCCCGACAACGGCGAGGTCAGCGAGTACCGGATCGCGCCGCCGCCGCCGCAGCGCCCACCACGCGACGCCCACGAGCAGCGCCGTCGGTACGACGTTGCCGGCGACGCGGCACAGGCGCGTCAGCGCGACGCGATCGAGGTCGCCGGAGAGAGGATGCACGACGGCGTAGGCGCCCGCGGCCAGCAGCGTCACCAGCGGCGCCTTCGACGAGTACAGCCGCCCGTCGCGGGTGGCCTTGTCGTCGATGTAGCCCCAGTCGGCGACGACGGCGTCGATGGCGGTGGTGCCGTGCTCGACGAGCGCACGGGTGGCGAAGACGCGCACGCCCTCATTGGGGTTGTTCAGGGGCAGGTGCAGCGGCGACGAGACGAACGCCGCGGCAAGGAGCGCCGCGCCGAGGACCACGCCCCGCACCGAGCCGACGGGGCGAGGCGCCCTGCGGACACGCGCCGGGGCGCTGGACCCGGCGCCGTCGACGTGGACGTCGTCGGCGGCGGGCTCGATCACGCCGCCCCGCTGCGCCGCAGGAGGGTCGACTCGGCCAACAGCAACGCCACGGCACCGAGCAACAGCCACGGCCACAGCGGCGTGCCCGGCGCGTCGTCGCCGCCCCGGCGCACCACGGCGCCGCGCGGCAGCACGTCGCCCGTGCGGCCGGCATCCAGGCGCGTCGGGTCGCTCTCGCGCGGGTCGATGAGCGCGGTGAAGCGCTCGGCGGCCAGCGCGGTGCGATTGCCGGCGCCGTCGACGGCGAACACGCGGTGCAGCCCGGGCCGGTCGATGTCGCCGACCCGGACGACGCCGGCGTCACCTTCCACGTCGACGCGGCGCTCGCGCCCGATCGGCGGCACGACCACGACAACGCGGGTGCGCGGCGGGACCTGCACCGCGCGCGTCTCGCCGACGCGCACCGTGCGCGGGCGGGCGTCGTCGAGAGCGCGGC
>VGSZ01000087.1 GCA_016874845.1 Deltaproteobacteria bacterium | reverse complement strand
GAACCTGCTCGATCGGAACCCGAACGCCGCCCTACCGAACCGGACGCATCGCCCTTGTCTCCGCTGTCTCCGTTGTCCTGCCCGTCGCTCCGCCTGTCGTCGTCGGTGTACGTCCGCCTGCGGTGCGCGCATGCGCAGCGCACGATAGGCACACCAGGGGGCCGGCAATGATCTCCACCGTCGAGAAGGTGCTCTTCCTGAAGAGCATCGACCTGTTCTCGCAGATCCCCGGCGAGGAGATCAGCCAGATCGCCCTCATCACCGACGAAGTGCTGTTCGACGCCGGCGACGAGATCTTTCGCGAGGGCGAGCCGGGACAGACGCTGTACTTCGTCCTCGAAGGCCGGGTACGCATCCACCGCCTCGACGCCGCCGAGGACCTGGCCCAGCTCGGCGAGCGCGCCGTCTTTGGCGAGATGGCGCTCCTCGACAGCGAGCCGCGCAGCGCGAACGCCACCGCGGTCACCGACGTCGTCTGCCTGAAGATCGAGCGCGACGACTTCAACGAGATCCTCACCGAGAAAGGCGAGATTGCGCAGGGGATCATCAAGGTGCTGACGCGCCGGCTGCGCGACACCCTCGACCGCCGCCGCGTCGGCGGACAGTCCGGACCAAACCCCGTGGCGCCGGGACCCGTGGCCGCCACGGCCAAGGAAGGTGCGAAGTGAACGCCGGGCGCAAGCCTCCCGGTGGCGATGACGACTCCGACGAGGGCGGCGTACAGCCCACCATCGACACGTCGATGGCCACGAACGCGTCGATCACGCTGGTCGGGCTGCACGAGCTGCGCAGCATGGAGGCCTCGGCGTGGCGGCTGCGCATCGTCGGCAAGCGCGGCACGCAGTCCTACGTCCTCGACGAGGGCGAGCACGTCATCGGCCGCAGCGGCGACGCCGGCATCCGCATCGACGAGGACAGCGTCAGCCGGCGCCACGCGCTCCTGTCCATCGGCGAGCAGGTGACGCTGACCGACCTCGGCAGCCTGAACGGTACGCGGGTGCGCGATCGCGCGCTGCGCCCCGGCGTCGCCGTTGAGATCCAGCCGGGCGAGAGCTTCGAGCTCGGCACCGAGCGCGACAGCGTGATCCTCGTCTTGCAGCGTCGTCGCGCGGCGCAGAAGCCGCGACGACAGCTCTACGACCACGGCTACTTCGAGACCCGTATCGACGAGGAGATTGCACGAGCCGCCACGGCCCGCGGCGGCACCGAGGACTCCGCGCTGACGCTGCGCTCCGACCTGGCGGGGCGGCCGGTGATCCTCGCGCGGCTGCACCTTGACGCCCGCGACGCCCGGGGGCGCGACGTCGACATGGGCGTCGTCGCCGGCCTCCTCGAAGAGGTCCTGCCGCGCACCGTGGTCGCCGCCGAGTACGCGCCACGCGAGCTCGAGCTGCTGTTCGTCGGCCAGCAGTGGAACGACGTCGAGGACGCCGTGGAGCAGCTGTGGACGCGGCTGAAAGACGCCGGCGTCGCCGGTCGCACCGGCTTCGGCTTCTTCCCTCGCGATGGGCGCACCGCCTCGTCGCTGTTGGCCGCCGCCAACGCGCGACTGTCCAGCGAGCGCGAGGACGAGCCGAGCCTGATCGTGGCGCCGCCCGAGTCCGGCGCGCAGGCGGGCCGCTCGCCGATGGAGCGTCTGCAGAAGCTCGTCGAGCGCGTGGCGCCGAGCGACATCTCCATCGTCGTCCACGGCGAGACTGGCGTCGGCAAGGAGGTCATGGCGCGCGAGCTGCATCGGCTGTCGCCCCGGGCCGGCAAGCCGTTCGTCGGGCTCAACTGCGCGGCGCTGACCGAGACGCTGCTCGAGAGCGAGCTGTTCGGCCACGAGCGCGGCAGCTTCTCGGGGGCGGTGGCGACCAAGCCCGGGCTCTTCGAGGTGGCCGACAAGGGAACGGTGTTCCTCGACGAGATCGGCGAGACCTCGCCGGCCATTCAGGCCAAGCTGCTGCGCGTGCTCGAGGAGCGCACGGTGCTGCGCGTCGGCGGCCTGCACCCGCGACCCATCGACGTGCGGTTCCTGTCCGCCAGCCACAAGGACCTCGAGGACGAGGTCGCCGCCGGGCGGTTCCGGCAGGATCTCTACTTCCGCCTCAACGGCATCACGCTCGAGATCCCGCCGCTGCGCGAGCGCACGAGCGAGATCGAGGGCCTGTGCGCGAACTTCATCGCGGACAGCTGTCGGCGCAGCCGCCGCAGCGATGTGCCGACGCTCTCCCGCGAGGCCATCCAGCTGCTGAAGACCTACGCGTGGCCCGGCAACATCCGCGAGTTGCGCAACGTCATCGAGCGCGCGGTGCTGCTGTGCTCGGGCCCGCGCATCACCGCCGAGCACCTGCCCGCCGAGCGGATGCTGCGCGCGCGCGCGCCGACCTTGTCGCCGGCGCCGACCCGCCCGTCGGCGTCGATGGGCTCCCCGCCGGCGCCGTCGGTCGCGCCGCTCCCGACCCGACCGGCCCACGCCCGTCCGCTGGGCAGCGCGGGCTTTGCCGACGACGATCCGGGCGTCAACACGCGACCGGCGATGCCGCGGATGCCCGGGGCCGCCGCGCTGCGCGCCCCGCAGGACGACCTCAGCATGCCCACCGGTCCGCTGCGCCGCGCCGACGTCGAGAGCCTGAAGGGCGCGGTGAGCGACCTGGAGCGCGAGCGGATCACGGAGGCGCTGCGTGCCTGCGGCGGCAACCAGACCAAGGCCGCCGAGATGCTCGGTATCTCCCGACGCACGCTGCTGAACCGCCTCGACCAGTTCAACATGCCGCGCCCGCGCAAGGGCGTGTGACCGCGTGACGCCGCCGCCCGTCGCGACGTCGCCGCCCTCGTCGCCCTCGGCGGTCGTCGACGCCGACGCGCTGCGCTCGCCGTTCGTCTTCGCGCTCTGCCAGCCGGGCGCCGAGGCCGTCGTCCGCGACGAGCTCGCGCAGCACGGCTTGTCGCCATCGTTCTCGGCCACGGGTTTCGTGACGGCCAAGGCCCGCGAGCCGCTGTCGCTGGCCACCCTGCCGCGGCTGGTGTTCGCGCGCCGGCTGTGCCTGTCCCTCGCCGATGTCGACGACGGCGAGCTGCTCGCGGCGCGCGTGCGCGCGCGGGTGCACCATGAGCAGGCCGCTTCGGGCGAGCCCCGCGGCGCGCCCGCCGACGACGGCGACGTCGTCGTCACCACCGTCGTGCGCGGCCGGCCCTTCGTCGGCGTCCACCGGCAGCGGCCCGGGCTGTCGCGCGATCCGTGCGGCGACGCGCAGCTCGTCGTGCCCGAGCGCGCGCCGTCGCGCGCGTGGTTGAAGTTCGAAGAGGCCGCGCGCGTGTTCGCCGTGCCGCTCGTCGAAGGCGACACCGTCGTCGAGATCGGGTGCGCGCCGGGGGGAATGACCCGCGCGTTGCTCGACCGGGGCGCCCACGTGGTGGGCATCGACCGCAACGCGATGGACCCGCGCATCCTCGCCGAGCCGCGCTTCCGTCACGTGCAGACGTCGGCGCGCCACGTGGAGCCGAGCCTCGTGCGCACCGTCGCGCCGAGCCCCGTGCGCCTGCTGGTCGTCGACGTGAACCTGCCGCCGCGCAGCGCGCTGTCGGCGCTCAACGCCGTCGCTGGCGCGGTGCGGGGCACGCTGCGCGGCGCGCTGTTCACGCTGAAGCTGGGCGACTACCGGCTCGTCGCCGAGCTCCCGCAGTGGCGGTCGCGCATCGAGCGCATGCTGCGCATGCCCACGCAGGCGACGCAGCTGCCGTCGAACCGCCAGGAGCTCACCGTCTTCGCCACCGTCGACGGCTGAGCGCCGCGAGGGCGCCCGCGAGCGCCCACGCCGACCCGCAGGGGAGGCCGCTGGCTGCCGCGCAGCCGCCGGGCCCCGGCGCGGCATCATCGTCGTCGTCGTTGTCGTCCGCGTCGCCGGGCTCGCCGGGCTCATCGGGCAGGACCGCGCGCAGCGCCGCCACAGGCTGCACCAGCCCGAAGCCGTAGGCGAGATCGTGGCCGTCGTCGTCGGGGGTGGCGAAGATCGACTGCCGCGCGGTGTCTTCGAGCAGCGCGTTCACCTCGTCGGCGGTCAGCGCGGGCGCGGCGGCGAGCACCAGCCCGGCCAGCCCGGCGACGATCGGGCACGCCGACGACGTGCCGCCAAACGACGTGGTGACGTCGCCGTCGCTCGCGCCGTCGGCGCCGGCGATGTCGGTGGTGGTGGTGCCGGTGGGGGCGACGACGTCCACCGCGCGCCCGCGGTTCGAGTACTGCGTCAGCTCGCCGAGGTTGTTCACGGCGCCGACGCCGAGCACCCCGGGCACGGCGAGCAGCTCGTCGTCGCCGACCTCGCGGTTGTCGTTGCCCGAGGCGAACGCGACCACCGCGCCGCGCCCGCCCCGTCCGTTCTGCTGCACGTCGACGATGGCGTCGGCCAGCGCCTGCGGCACCGGGATCGCATCCACAAAGCCCCACGAGTTCGACACGACGTCGACGTCGTCCTCGAAGGCGTGGGCGAAGGCGCGCACGTCGGCGTTCAGCGGCACGGCGGCGGCCGTTCCCCCCCCGAGCAGGCGCGTGCAGCTGGCGCGGCATCGCGGGCAGGTGCCGGCGACATCGACGCCGTTGTCGGTCAGCGCAGCGACAAGCCCGGCGCAGGCGGTGCCGTGCTCGTTGCCGAGGCCGCCGCCGAAGGTCGGGTCGTCGTCGTCGTCGACGACGTCGTGGCCCGGGTCGAGCTTGGCGGCCAGGTCGGGGTGGTCGACGTCGCAGCCGTTGTCGACCACGGCGATGACGACGTCGTGCGCCCCCTGCGACAGCGCCCAGGCCGCCTCGAGCTCGAGGTCGCCATAGAACCACTGCCCGGCGTAGCGCGGATCGTCGGGGGGGATCGAGGGGGCGTCGGCGCTGGCGAGGCGGTGGCGCAGCCACAGGTCGGGGAACGCCTCGCGCAGGAGGCCTCCTACGACGCCGGCGGCGGCCAGGCGCGCGGCCAGCGCGGCGCCGTCTTCGTCTTCGTCGGGGCTCTGCGCGAGCCACAGCCCGGCGTGGCGGAACAGCGGGCGCGCGAAGACCAGGCCGAGGTCGGCGAGCACGTCGGCGGCGCGCGCGCGGTCGGCGTCGTGGACACGCGCGATCACGCCCTTGGCGATCCCCACGGCGGCGCTGCGGCCGGTCACCGGGTCGACGTAGCGGCCCGGCGCCGGCGCAGCGTCGGTGCCCGCCACGGGGCCGCGCAGCAGCACGCGCGGCGCGCCACCGTCGACGAACAGGAACGACCACGCGCCGTCGAAGCCACCATCGTCGACGACGGGGCCGGCGTCGGCGACGGGGCTGGCGTCGATGACACGAGCGGCTCCGGCTTCGGGCAGGAGCGGAGCGACGACGGCGAGGGCGACCAGGAGGTTCACGCCCTCCAATCTAGTCGGTCTGCCCGCTCTGGTTCGTCTGGTCCGTCTTGTCCGTGTTGTCCGTCGCTGGCGGCCCGTCGTCGCTGGCGCGCGCGCCAAGGGCTGCGTCGCCGCGCCGCGTCGCCAGCGCGACCTTCGCGCCGCCGAACGTCGCGACCTGCGTCGCGGCGTTGTGGGCGAGGCTCTTGTCGTACTGGCCCGACTCCAGACGCGTGAGCAAGTCAGTGTAGTCGATGGGCGTCATGGGCGGCTCCGTGCCGTCGGCGCGACGGATCGCATGCCAACGAATGTTTGCACCGTAGCCGAAGCCGCGTGTGACGGTCCCGCGCGACACGTCGTCCGGCTCGTCTGCTCCGCTTGGCCGTCCGTCCCGCTGGACCGGTCCGGTCCGCCGGCTACAGTCCCCGCCGTGGTCCGGACGTGCCCGCTCCCTGCCGTCGTCGTCGTCGCTGCCGCCGTGGCTGCGGCCTGCGAGCGGCCGCCCGTCGGCGTCGATCCGCCCGCCCCGAACCCCGAGGACCCTGACATCGTCGACGTGTCGACCTTCGTGCAGGACCGGCCGGCCATCGGCGGCAAGTGGTACGAGTACACCGTCGACGGGCACGTGCTGACGCCGCGTCCCCACGCGTGGCTCTTGCGCACCGGCGAAGGCGACGTCGTCGGCTTCCGCATCGTCAGCGTCTACGACCCCGAGACCGGCGCGTCGGGGCGCTTCACGCTCGAGCACGTCCGCCGCGCCGGCGCCGGGTGGTCGGCCCCGCAGCGCTTCGTCGTTGATGGCAACGTCAAGGACGGGCCGCCGTTGTGCGTCGACCTCGTCTCGCCCGCGCAGCGCGACTGCGCGCCGCCGGGCTGGCAGCTGCGCCTCGTGCAGCAGAGCCGCCTGTCGGTGGCCGCGGGGTTCGCCGTCGCCGAGCCGGCGCTGTTCCTCGCCGACGACGTCGTCGCCGCCCGCGTCGACCTCACCGCCGCCCTGGCCCTGGACGTGCTGCCCGACCCGGCGTCGGTGGCCATGCTGGCCGAGGCGCCGCCCGCCGACCCGACGACCACCGACTGGGACTTCGCCCGCTTCGCCCGCGACCTGCCCGAGAACGGGCGCGCGCTCGGCGCGCTCGAGCGCGTCGACGGCCGGGCCTTCACGATGGTGACGACGGCGTTCTCGCTGGCGACGGTGACCATCACGCGCGGCGACGACGACACCGCCGCTGTCGCCGTGTCGCGGCGCCCCATCGACCGCGCCGACGGCAGCCTCGGTGAGACGGTCGAAGCGACCGCCACCCTCGACCTCGCCGCGCCGCGCCCGCTGTTCCTGAAGCTCGACGACGCCGCGCTGCGTACGCCCGCCGAGGACCTCGCCGACGTGGCGTGGCCGACGACGCCGCCGTTCGCCAAGGACTACGACCTCGTCGTCGTCGACGACGCCGTCACCGGCGACCTCGCGCTGCTCTTGTCGCCGGCTACGGCGCTGCGGCCCGCCGTCGACTGACCCCCCGAACCCGCGCCTCTCTTCGCCGTTTGCCCAGGAGACCTCGATGCTGCGTCCGCTCCGCTCGTGCCTTGTCCCGCTGTCCTTCTTCGCGTGCGCCGCCGCCGCGCCGGCTTGCGTCGTCACGCCGGAGGACGGTGGCGAAGGCGAAGGCGAGGGCGAAGCCGAGGGGCCGAAGTGCGCCGAGCCCACCGAGGTGCCGTGCGTCGACGACGCGTTCCAGGCGCTGAGCATGAACCTGACCGAGGCGGCCGACGGCGCGATCGTCAGCGAGAGCGACGGCGCCGGCACGTTCGAGGTCGACGTCGACGCCACCGCCGGCGCGCCCCCGGGCAGCATCGACGCGCCGGGCGGCTTCGTCTACGGCCGCTTCACCGACGACGGCCTGCTGAAGGTCGAGCTGCTCGACGACGCGAGCTTCGCGTCGATGGACTGGGACATCGCGTTCCGTCGGTTCGTCATCCGGGTGAACAGCGGCACGTCGGGACCGTCGTGCGTCACGGCGGCGCGCACCGCGCCGGCCACCGACTTCGACGCGCTCGCTGCGGTGCCCGACGGCCTGACGTTCAACGCCGAGCAGTTCATGTCGGACGCCGAGACGTGCGAGCTGGTCCCCGACGGCTCGGGCCTCGGTGCACCGGGCGTCGTGCTGCAGAACTGGTGGGAGTACCCCGGCTGCGTGAAGACCACCGGCAACGTCTACGTGCTGTCGCTGGCCAACGGCCGCCACGTGAAGCTCGTCGTCACGCAGTACTACGCGTCGGGGCAGGATGGCTGCAACGAGCAGGGAAACCCCGGCACGGGGTCGGCGCGCATCCACCTGCGCTACGGCTTCCTCGACTGACGCGCGGCGGACGAACCCCATGCGCTCCATGCTGCCGCTCCTGGTCTTCTTCGTCGCCGTGGGCGCGTCGTCGTCGGCGCGCGCGCGGCCCGACGAGCCCGGCAGCGACCTGTTCACGTTCGACGTCGGCGACGACGTGCTGGCGTACGACACGGAGCGCTTCCGGGTGCACTATGTCGAGGCTGGCACGCACCGCGTGCCCGGCAGCGACGGCGACGCCGCGACGATCCCGGCTCACGTCGTGCGGCTCGGCGAGATCTACGAGCGCGCCCTGAGCGCCTATGTCGCCCTCGGCTTCCGCGCGCCGCTGACGGACGATGGCACCGCCCGCGACGGCGGCGACGGCCGCTTCGACGTGTACCTCGTCGACTTCGCCCGCTCCGCCGACGGCGCCTACCGCGCCGAGGTCTGCGACGGCGATCGCTGCAGCGGCTACACGGTCCAGGAGAACGACTTCGCTGGCTATGGCTACCCGTCCGTCGACGTGGGCAACCGCACCGTGGCCAGCCACGAGCTGTTTCATGCCGTGCAGGCGGCCTACGACGCCAACCAGGGCGCGGTGCTGTCCGAGGGCACGGCGGTGTGGGCCAGCGAGCGCTTTGACCCGTCGCTCTTCGACCTCGAGGGCTTCTCATCGGGCTACCTCCACGACGCCACCCGCTCGCTGGACGCGAACCCCACCGGGCCCGTCGACCCGTTCAGCTACGGCGCCGGCGTGTTCTTCCAGTTTCTCGACGAGCGCTTCGGCCCCGCGCTGCTCCTGCGGCTGTGGGAGTCGGTGGAGGACGGCGCCGGCGGCGTCGCCGATCCCGACTGGTTCGACACTCTCGAGGGCGTGCTGCGCGCCGAGGGCGGCCCCGGCTACGCCGACGCGTTCGCCGAGTTCTGCGCCTGGACTTTGTTCACCGGCCGCCGCGCCGACGCGTCGCAGGGCTTCGCTCACGGCGACGACTTCGCGCTGCGCGACGCCGAGCCGCTGACGCTGCCCGCGGCGCAGGACCGCTTCCTCGTGTTCACGTCGGCCTCGCGGCTGGTCGTCGCCGCTGCTGACGAACGGTCGCGGGTGGCCCTGCGGCTCGTCGGCGAGGGCACGGCCATCGACGGCGTGCGCGCCTTCCTCCTGCCGGTGCGAGGCGATCGCGTTGCCGGCACACTCGTGGCCATCGACGACGTCGTCGCCGGTGGGCACGTCACGATCGAGGACGGCACCACCGACGCCGTGCTCGCCCTGATCGTGAACACCCGCACCGACGGGCAGGGCGCGCGTCCGCGCCTCTGCCTGGGCGACGACGACGAGGTCGCCGCCTGCGTCGCCGACGCGAGCGAGGGCGAGGGCGAAGGCGGGCAGGGCGACGACGGCGGCGACGACGACGACGGGGCGGCCGCCGGTTGTCAGTCGGTCGCGGACGCGCCTGCCGGCGTCGTCGGGCTCGCGTTGCTTGCGCTCTGGCGGCGTCGCAGGCAGCTTTGACCGCGATGTGCCCGCTGGTCGCGTCGCTGTTGTTCGTCGCCCTGCAGGTCGGCGGTGCGTCGTCGTCGTCGTCACTGGCAGCCGAGGGCGCCGCGGCGCCTACGGGGTCGGCGACCGCTGCCGCCGCTGCGCCCGTCCAAGCTCCCGTCACCACAGCGACGACCGACGACCACGAGGCGCGCGACGTTGCGTCGCTGCGCGAGCGCGAGTCGCGCTTCGCCGCCGGCCTCCCGCCGACGTCGGCGGACATCGAGGCGCTGGTCGCGGCGATCGAGCGCGCGCGCTCGGCGCGGGCACGGGCGGTGGCGGCGGCGGTGCTGGCGTGGCTCGATCCGGCGGTGGCCACCGACCCGCTGGTGCGGGCGACGCGCGACGCCGACGCGCGTGTGCGGGCGAGCGCCGCGCAGTCGCTGGTGTCGCTGGCGCGACGACTGCCGTCGGAGCGGGCGTCGGCGGTGGGCACCGTCGCCATCGCGCTGCTCGACGACCCGGAGGATGAGGTGGCCTGCGTCGCCGCCGAGCTGCTGGTGTCTGTCGACGCGCCGGCGGCGCGGCAGGCGTTCGAGGTGCGCGGCAACGTCGCCTCCGACGTGCGTTTCACCTGCTACGCGCGCTTCGGCGGGCTGCCGATGCGGCCGGTGTACATGCCCCCGCTGCCCGGCGACAGCGCGCCGTCGGCCACGCCGTCGGGGTTGACGCCGGGCTCGACGATGACAGCGACCCCGGGGTCGACCGAGCCGGTGGGCGAACCCGCGGCGCTGAGCGCGCCGGCCGCGAACTGGATCGTGGTGGCCACGGCGGCGGGCGCGGGCCTCCTCGCCGGCGCGGCGTTGCCGGGCGCGGTGGTGCCGTCGCGGGACGTGCTGGTCTACGATGACGACGCCTCGCGCCTGACGCGGCAGGAGGTCTCGTTCCTGACCCAGGCGGGGGCGGGCGTCGTCGGCGCGGCGCTGCTCGGCGTGGGCGCGTGGGGCGGCGAGCAGCTGTGGGGGCGCCTTGGCGACGACGAGGCCATCGTCTTTGCCGGGGCCAGCGGCGCCGGGGCGGCGCTGGGCGCCGGCCTTGGGCTCGTGCTCGGCGCCGACGGCGGTGGCCAGGCGCTGACGTTGTCTGTGGGCACGCTGGCTGGCGTTGGCGTCGGTGCGGCATCGACGTGGGGCGGGCGGCGGGTCGGCAAGGTGGGCGCCGACGACGCCGCGCTCGTGCTGTCGGCGGCGACCCTCGGCACGATGGGCGGCGCGCTGGCGGCGTTTTCCGCGGTGCCCGTCGGCGTCGAGAGCGTCGGCGCCGCCCAGCGCACCGACTTCGGTCTGGGGGCCGGCCTCGCCGGCGCGGGGGCGGCGGCGCTCGGCGCGGTGGTGGCGTCTCCGTTCGTCGACGTCGCTGGCCCGCGGCTCGCCGCCGTGACCGCCGGCGGGCTCGCTGGCGGTGGGTTGCTGACCGCCGTTGGTTTCCTCGTCGTACCGCGCGATCTGAACGTGGCGTCGCGGGTCGCCTGCGGCATGGGTCTCGCTGGCGAGGTCGCTGGCGCGGCGCTGGCGGGGTGGCTGTTGCCCGATGCGTGGCTCGTGCAGCCCGGCGCCGTCGCCGTGCTCGGTCACGACATCGTCTTCGGCGCGCTGTCGTGGACGGCGTTCTCGCCGCTGCCGGGCAGCGCCGAGGCGCCGCTGGGCGCCGTGGTCGCCGGCCGCTTCTGACGACGAGGCGGGCTCGCGGACCGCGCGACACCATGGGCGCGACGTTCAGGAGCGTCGCGCGTCGTCGACGAGCGCCGCCAGCGTGTTCATCGCCTGCAGCGGCGTCAGCCGCATGACGTCGACGGCGCACAGCTGCTCGAGCAGCCGCGCGGCGCGATCGTCGGCGACGGCGGCCGTTTCGGGGGCGGGCGGCGGCTGGAACAGGGCCAGCTGGGGCGGCGTTGACCCGCGCTGCGGCCGTCGATGGGCGCGCGGCAGCCCGGGCTTCGTCGTCGACGCCTCGCCCGCCGCGCCGGGCCCCGGCGCCGTCGTCTGATCGCCCTCAAGGTGGTTGAGTACGGCGCGGGCGCGGGCGACGACGGACCCGGGCAGGCCGGCGAGACGGGCGACGGCTACGCCGAAGCTGCGGCCGGCGGGGCCGTCCTCGAGGCTGCGCACGAAGACGACGTCGTCACCCCACTCCTTGACGACGACGTGGACGTTCTTCAGGCGCGGCAGGTGCAGCGCGAGGTCGGTGAGCTCGTGGTAGTGGGTCGCGAACAGCGTACGTGCGCCGGTGACGTCGTGCAGGTGCTCAGCGACGGCCCACGCGATGGCGAGCCCGTCGAACGTCGCCGTGCCGCGCCCGATCTCGTCGAGCAGCACCAGTGACCAAGGCGTCGCGCCGCGCAGGATGTGGCTGGTCTCGGTCATCTCGACCATGAACGTCGAGCGGCCCGAGGCAATGTCGTCGGAGGCGCCGACGCGGGTGAAGACGCGATCGCAGAGGGACAGGGTTGCGGAACGCGCCGGAACGAAGCTGCCGGCTTGCGCGAGGATCTGGCACAGCGCCACCTCGCGCATGACCGTCGACTTGCCGGCCATGTTCGGGCCGGTCACGACCAGCACCTGGCGCTCCTCGTCGAGGGTCACGGTGGCCGGCACGAAGCTCTCGCCGCGCTCGCGGCACAGCCGTTCGACAACGGGGTGGCGCGCGTCCTCAAGCATGAGCGCGCGGCGCTCGCGGGGCAACAGCCGCGGGCGCACCATGCGATCAGCGACGGCGACCTCGGCCAAAGACAGCGTGGCGTCGACGTCAGCGACGAAGGCGGCGACGGCGAGCAGCGCGGCGGCGTCGGCGGCGACGCTCTCGAGCAGGGCGGCGAACAGCTCGAACTCGCGGCGACGGCGTCGCCCGTCGGCGCCCTCGACCTGCTCTTCGAGGGCGCGCAGCTCATCGGTGACGTAGCGCTCGCCGTTGGCGATGGTCTGCTTGCGCTGGTAGTGCGCCGGCACCTTGTACTGGTGGGTCTTCGTGACCTCGAGGTAGTAGCCGAAGACGCTGTTGTGCTTGATCTTCAGCGACGGGATGCCAGTGCGCTCGCGCTCGGCGGCCTCGAGCGCCGCGATCTGCGCCGCTCCGCCGTCCTTGTTCGCCACCAGCTCATCGAGGCCGGCGTCGTAGCCCGGGCGGAAGGCCGGCTCGTCGCCGAGCACCGTCGGCGACTGCTCGTGCAGCGCGCGGCCCAGAGCTTCGCTGACGACGCTGCAGCGCTCGATGTGCGCGGTCAGCGGCGCGAGGACCGCCATCCACGCCGCGTGCTCGACGAGGGCCTCGCCCACCCCGGGGAAACGCTCCAGCGCCCGGTGTAGGCGCCACAGGTCGCGCGGCCCGGCGCGGCCGTTGCTGGCGCGGGCCACCAGCCGCTCGACGTCGGCGGTGGCGGTCAACAGCTCGCCGAGCGCGGCGCGCGCCGCCGGATCGGCCACCAGCACCGCGGTGCGATCGAGCCGCGCCTCGACGTCGTCGAGCGTCGCCGACGGCTGCAGCAGCAGGCGCAGCAGGCGCCGCCCGCCCGCCGCCGTCTTTGTGCGGTCGACGTGCCACAAGAGCGTACCGGGCTTGCGGCTGTCGCCGGGCGGGCCGCACAGGTCGAGGTGGGCGCGGGTGGTGGCGTCGAGCAGCAGGCGCTCGTCGAGGACGTAGCCGCGTGGCGGCTGCAGGTGGCGCGGCAGCGTGCCCTGCGCGGTCTCCTGCGCGTAGCCGAGGCACAGCTCGGCGGCGACGAGGGCGTGTCGCCGGTCGCCCTCCAGCAGCAGCGGATCGGGCGTGCCAAGCGCGTCGACGAGGCTGCGTCGGCCGCCGGGACGCGCGCGTTCGCCGGGGCGGCTCTCGAGGCGGCGCGTCTCGAGGCGGCGCGGCGCCTCGCCGGGCCTGGTCGCCCGCAGCCGCTCGACGAACGCGGCGGCGAGGCCCTCGGCGACGATCAGCTCACGCGGCGCGAGGCGCTGCACCTCGTCGACGAGAGCGGCCTCGTGGGCGGCGGTGGTGCAGAGGAGCTCGCCGGTGGAGACGTCGAGGGCACACAACCCGTAGCGGTGCTCGCCGTCCTCGCCGTCATCGACGACGCCGACGAGAAAATTGTTGCTGCGGGCGTCGAGGCTCTCTTCGTCGAGCACCATGCCCGGCGTGACGAGCCTGGTGACGCCGCGCTTGACGATGCCGCGGGCGAGGGCGGGGTCTTCGAGCTGGTCGCACACGGCGACCTTCAGGCCGGCGGCGATCAGTCTCGCGATGTAGCCGGGCGCCGCAGGGTGCGGGAACCCTGCCATCGGCATCGCGTCGTCTCCCTTGTCACGATCACGCGTCGTCACCGCGAGGTCGAGCACGCGACCGGCGGCGTGGGCGTCGTCGCCGAAGAGCTCGTAGAAGTCGCCCATGCGAAACAGCAGGACCGCGTCGGGGGACTTGGCCTTGGCGGCGAGCCACTGGCGCAGCATCGGCGTCACCCGCGCGCCGGCCGGCAGCGCGACGCCGGCGCGCCGCACAAGATCGTCGTCGTCGACCGCGTCGCCCGCCGCCTGCGGGGTCGAGCGGGCCCGCGTCGGCGCGACGGACGCCGCCGGGGCGGGAGGTGCCGACGACGTGCTAGGTGCGGGGCCCTTCATGGCGGGGGCGGATAGCGCGCCGTCGACGTGAGGAAAACCAGCGGCGGGCGGATCCCGCGCGCGCCTGGTGCGGCGTCGCCCTGGCGATGGCGATGCGCTCAGCGGACGTCGGCGAGCGCCCCGAGCCGCGCGAGCAGCTTCGGCCCCACGCCGTCGACCTCGTCGAGCTCAGCGAGGCGCGCGAAGCGGCCGCGCCGATCGCGCTCGGCCACGATGCGCGTGGCGAGCGTCCGGCCGACGCCGGGCACGCGCTCGAGGTCGGCCACCGTCGCCCGGTTCACGTCGAGCTTGCGGCCAAAGAGCCAGGCGCGGCCGCCGATGTCGACGCCGGCTCCGTCGCAGACGACAACGTCGCCGGCGCGGGCGGGCAGCGCGCAGGGCGCCGGCAGCGCGCCGTCCGCGGGCAGCCGCGCCAGCGCGCCGAGGGTGGCGGCAACGATCAGCACGACGGTCAGGGTGCGGGCGCGGGCTGGGTCCACGTTGTCTCCGGGCAGCGCGCGTGGCACGAGCGGGCCATGGTGAGAAGCCCCTTCGTCGTCGTCGCCGTGCTGTCGCTTTGGCTGCCGCTGCTCACGGTGTCGTCGTCGTGCCGGCGCGCCTGCGACAACGCCCAGAACTGCCGACGCACCTGCGACTGTCTGAACACCGCCACCGACACCCGCAACGAGTGCTCGCTGGCCTTCGTCTGCGAGGGCGCCGAGAACCTGTGCGAAGAGGCGTACGACACGATGAGCTGTGACGAGCTCTGCGCCGACTATCAAGCCAACGCGCTGTGCGGCGTCGCGCGCTGCCGGTCCGACGCCGACTGCACGCGTCGCCTCGAGTGCGACGTCGTCGACCTCAACGGCGCCCCCACCGGCCAGAAGCGCGCCTGCGAGATCCCGTTTACCTGCGACGTGGCGGCGGCGGCGTGCGACGTCGGCTCGGTCGCGACCGACGCCGAGCTGTGCGCCCGCGTCTGCAGCGGGTGATTCGTCCGCCGTGGGCGAGAGAGTCGCTCGTCAGTCCCGGCCGAACAGGCGCTTGAGCCAGGCGACGAAGCCGCCGTCGTTCGCCGCGCTGCCGGTGCCCTGCACGCCGCCGCGGGTGTGCAGCCGCCGCAGCACGACGGCGGGCGTGCCCTTGGTGGCGATGGTCGTCTTGACCTCGCGGCCCGTCGTCAGCTCGAGGGCTGTCAGCGTGAGGATCGCCTCGTCGGAGACGTGGAAGTTCACCTGCACTTTGACCTCGCCGCGCGGCTTCTTCGGCAGCTCGTCGAAGCCGAGGTTGCAGAGCAGCTCGTTCTTTTCGGTGGTGTCGGCCTCGCCTTGGAAGATCTGCAGCTCCAGCTTCGTCTGTTTGTCCTTCGTCGTGGCCAGCGTGTAGCTCTTGGACACCGGCAGCGCGGTGTTGCGCTCGACGACCTTCTTGTAACGGCCCGCCGGCAGACCGACGCCGATGGACATCGGGTTGACGTCGATGAGTCGGATGCCCTCCCTGGCTTCGATCGCGTGGGCGAGGATGGCGGCGCCGACGGCGACGGCCTCGTCGGGGTGGACGCCCTTGTGCGGCGCCTTGCCGAAGTACGCGAGCAGACGCTCGCGCACGCACAGCATCCGCGTGGCGCCACCCACCAGCAGCACATCATCGATGTCGGCCGGCGTCAGCCCCGGCTCCTTCAGCACCTGATCGAGCACGGCGAGAGAGCGATCGACGAGCGGGACAACGAGCGCGTCGAGCTTCTCGCGCGTCAGCTCGTAGTTCAGGTCGTAGGGCTTGCCGTCCTTGATGATGACGTGCGGGACGTGGCCCTTGTAGGTCGTGTACTCGCTGAGCGCGCGCTTGGCGTGCTCGGCCTCGACCACGAGGCGTTGCAGGGCGACGGAATCACCCTGGAACGCCACGCCATGCTGCGTGTTGAACGTGTCGATGAAGAACGCGACGATGGCGTGGTCGAAGTCGAGGCCGCCAAGGAACGTGTCGCCGCCGGTGGACTTCACCTCGAACGTCTGCCCGTCGACGTCAAGGACGGTGGCATCGAAGGTGCCGCCGCCCAGATCGAACACCGCGAGCTTCTTCTTCTTCAGCGCCTTGCCGTAGCCGAAGGCCAGGGCGGCGGCGGTGGGCTCGTTGAGCACGCGCTCGACGTGCAGTCCCGCCAGCCGGCCGGCCTCACGCACGGCGGCGCGCTGGTGCTCGCTGTAGAACGCCGGACACGTGATGATCGCGCGGTGCACCGGCGTCTTCAGGCGCGCCTCGGCGGTGTCCTTCATCTCTTTCAGGATCAGGGCAGAGACCTCTTCGAGGGTCAGGCCCACGCCGCCGAGCCACACCGCCGCCTGACCACTCGGGCCGGCGACGATCTGGTAGTGGGCGCGCGCCTTGACCTCGGCGACGACGGACGAGTCGAACGGTCGCCCGACCAGCCGCTTGCCGCCGTGGATCGTGTCGGCCGGGTTCGTCACCATCTGCGCCGCCGCCGCGTGCCCCACCATCAGCCGACCGTCGGCCGCCAGCGCGACGATGGAAGGCATCGTTGCGTAGCCGTCGCGGGACTTGATGATCACCGGCTTGCCCTTGTCGACGAAGGCCACGCACGAGTTCGTCGTACCGAGGTCGATGCCGACAATGGGCCCCTCGCGCTTGGGGGTAAACGCCGGGTCCATGCCCGGCAGGTTCAGGGCATGACGCACGAGACGCACCGCCGGCGCGGAGGAGACTGTCGTGGTGTTCATCGAGTCCTCCCGACACAAATCATCGTCCGCCAGTAACCCGGCGTCCGGGAGGTTGTCGATAAGCGGCGCACTGCTGTTCGTTTCTAAGACGCCGGCGGTCACAGCGAGGGGCCGACTACCTCGAGCGTCGACGCACCGCCGGGCTGCTTCACGACGCGGATCTGCGTGCCGATCCACTCGGTCATCTCGCTGACATGAGAGATCACGCCCACGCGGCGCCCCGCGGACTGCAGCCGATCGAGGGCCGCCATGGCGACCTGCAGAGTCTCGCCGTCAAGGCTGCCGAAGCCTTCGTCGATGAACAGCGACTCGACCCGCACCCGCGCCGATGACAACGACGCGAGCCCCAGCGCCAGCGCCAACGACACCAGGAAGGTCTCGCCGCCCGACAGCGAGTGCACGCTGCGGCGCTCGCCGGCGTTGTCGTGATCGACGACCAGCAGCGACAACGGCTCTTCACCGCGCTCGAGCTGGTAGCGCGGCGTGAGGGCCTGCAGGTGCTGGTTGGCGCCGTCGAGCAGCACGTCCAACGAGTACTGCTGCGCGATGAGCCGGAATTTCTTGCCGTCGTTCGATCCGATGAGCTCGTGCAGGATCTCCCAACGACGCAGCAGCTGGCGCTGGACGCCCACCGCGCGCTCACGCTCGGTCGCGCGGCGGCGCGCTGCGTCGTCGATGGCCAACCGCTGCAACGCCGCCGTCGCCCTGGCCCTCGCCTCGGGCTGTCGCGCGACCACCGCGGCGTGTGCCGCCTGCAACGCCGCGCGCGTCTCGGTCGTCTTCGCCTCGGCGCGCCACGCCTCCTGCTGGGCGCGCAACGTCTCGACGCGGGCGCGCTGCTCGTCGACGGCGCGCTCGCGCCGCTGCCAGGCCGCCAGCTGCTCGTCGAGGTTGCGCGGGATCCTGGCGATCGCTTCACCGTGGCTGCGCAGGACGTCGTCGTCGACGACATTCGACGCTGCTTCGCCGAGGGCAGCGAGCGCCGGCGCCAGCACCGCCCACAGCGCGGCGCGGGCATCTTCGAGCTGGCTGTGTTGCTGCGCCAGCAGCGCCGCGGCTTGCGCGTGGGCGCTGTGCGCTTGCACCGCGATTGCCCGCGCCTCGTCGCGGGACTGGAGCAGGGCCTCGAGGGCCGCACGCGCGTCACGCTCGGCGCTCTCCAGCGCGGTGACGTAGGCGTCGACGTCGTCAGCGGCGAGCGCGTCGCGCCGCATGAGCGCGGCCGCCTGCACCGCGGCCGCAGCTTCGTGGGCCGCGACCTCGGCTGCGCCCACCTCGGACTCCCGAGCGACGCGTTGCACGACTAGCTCAGCGAGGCGCGTCCGCACCTGGAGCAGCGGTTCGCGCGCGCGGGCCGCCGCCTGCTGCAGGACAGCGCCCTCGTTCCACGTGGCGAGCAGCGCCGCGCCGTCACCGACGCTGTCGCTGTTGTCGACGCTGTCATCGTGGCGGCGGACCTCGAGCCCCACGTCCAGCCCCACGTCCAGCCCCACGGCCAGCCCCACGTCCAGCCCCACGTCCAGCCCCACGTCCAGCCCCACG
>VGSZ01000086.1 GCA_016874845.1 Deltaproteobacteria bacterium | reverse complement strand
CGCTGCGCGTGACCTTCGGCGCCCGCGGCGATGGCCCGGCGGCGGCGGGACGGCCACCGTGCTGCCGCTCGCCCTCGGCGCCCACCTGCGCGGCCACATCGAGCAGCAGCTCGGCGAGCTTCGTCCACGCCTGGGGCTCGGCGCCCGGGACGTCGGAGGCCGCGAACCACGCCGCCGCCTCGGCCGGCGGCGACGGCAGCGACAGGAACGCCGTCAGGCCCTCGACGAGGGCGCGGTCGCGGCGCTTGTTGCGGCGGCCGAAGAGCCCCACCGCGCGCGTGTGCGTCGCCAGAAACAGCTGCGTCATGGCGTGCAGCCCCGCGGCCGCCGGCACCGGCGCGGCGTAGCTCGCGCAGTGGTCGCGCAGCCGCTCGAGCCGGTCGATGTCGCGGCCGTTGTCGGACGAGAACAAAGCGGCCGGCGGCGGCGGGATCAAGCGGTTCAGGCCGCCGTCGAAGGCGGCAAGCGCAGCGTCATCGACGATGAGGTCGACGTCGAAGTCGTCGAGGCCCACCTCGAGCTCGGCGATCTCGTCAGCGTCGAAGAGGTCGAGCTCGACCATCGCCTCGACCTCTAGCTCGGGCATCGCATCGTGCATCCGCGGGTCGCGCCGGCTCGCGTGGTCGGCGAGCGCCTGCCACAGGTCGGCGACCACGACGCTCTTGTCGATGAGCCCCTGCACCGAGCGCGGCGGCAGCCCCTCCGTCGACGAGGCAAACAGGTGCTCCAGCGTCGGCAGCAGGAACTGCACCTCGGCCTCGCGCCGCTCGTCGCCGCGTCGGGCGAGGTCGAAGCACAGCAGGCAGGCCGCCACCTGCGCCTGCTCGCCGGGGCGGCCGCGCAGCGCCTCGAGGTACACCGACGTGCGCAGCGACTCGGACGCGCGGGCGTAACAGAGGTCGACGAGGTCTTCGACATCGAGCTGGCGCGCCTGATCGCGCAGGAGAGCGATAGCTTCTTCGGAGGGCGCGACGGGGCCGGGCATGGGCTACGTCATCGTCGCACGTCCGGACCCGGCACGGCGAGTGACGACCACGCGGCGCTGGATGAAGCCACTGTCGGACTCCGACGAGCGCCGCGCAGGAGGCACGCCGCTCGTCGACAGCGAGGGCCGCTGCTCGATCGGCGCGCCGATGGTCCGTCAGCGGTTCAGTCCGGCAGCAGCCCGGCGGCGCCCGGGCAGTGGGCGCGCAGCATCGGCAGCACAAGGCGCAGCGGGAAGCCGAGCACCGCCTGCAGGTCGCCGGCGACGTCGTCGATCAGCTGCGCCGCGCGGTGCTCGCTCTCATAGCCGCCGCAGCTGCCGCGGCCCTCGCCGGTGGCGACGTAGGCGCGGGCGCACGCGGCGCTGAACGGGCGCATCGTGACCGTGACGACGGCGGCGCCTTCGGCGAGCACGACGTCGTCTTTGACCAGCGCCACCGCCGGGTGGAACGTGTGTCGGCGGCCGCTCAGCGCGGCCAGCGTCGCGACATGGTGTTCGGGGTCGCGGGGCTTCACGAGCGGGGTGCCGTCGTCGAGGACGCCCACCTGGTCGCCGCCAAGGACGAACGCGCCGGGGTGGCGCCGGGCGACGTGGCGGGCCTTGGCCACGGCGAGCAGGCGCGCCTGCGCCGCCGGATCGGCGACGCCGTGGACGAGGCCGTCTTCGTCGAGGTCGGCGGGGTCGGCGACGAAGGCGACGCCGGCGTCCTGCAGGAGCCTCTTGCGGATCGCCGAGCCCGACGCGAGCACCAGCGACGACCGCGCCGTGGACGACGTGGACGACGTGGACGGCGCCGTCACGCCGTCGCCTCGGGATCGAGCTCGGCCAGCGCCACGGCCAGCTCCGCGCCGAGGCGGGCGTTGTTCTCGGCGAGGGCGACGTTGGCCTCGACGCTGCGCCCATCGGTGAGCTCGTCGAGGCGCTGCAGCAGGAACGGCGTCAACGCCTTGCCGCGCACACCCTGCGCCCGGGCGTCGTCGAGGGCGCGGACGATCACCCGCTCGACGAGCGCGGGGTCGAGGGCGTGCTCGGCGGGGATGGGGTTTGCGATCAGCACGCCGACGTTGGGGTGCATGCGCCAGTGCGCGCGCAGCACGCGGGCGAGGGTCGGCACGTCGTGCACCGACAGCGCCAGCGGGTGCCCGCCGTCGCGCGTGTAGAAGCCGGGGAAGCAGTTGGTGCCGAAGCCGACGACGGGCACGCCGAGGGTCTCGAGGCGCTCGAGGGTAGCGCCCAGGTCGAGGATCGCCTTGGCCCCCGCCGAGACGACGGCGACGGGGTAGCGCGACAGCGCGGTGAGGTCCTGGCTCTCGTCAAAGGTGACATGGGCGTCGCGGTGGACGCCGCCGACGCCGCCGGTGGCGAACACGCGCACCTTGGCGCCCGCCGCCAGCGCCATCGTCGCCGACACCGTCGTGGCGCCGGTGAGCCCCAGCGCCATGGCCGGGCCAAGGTCGCTGGCGTTCAGCTTCAGCACCGCGCCGTCCTTGTCGGCGCCGGGCTCGCGCGCGTGGGCGATGCGGGCGAGCTCCTCGTCGGTGAGGCCTACCTTCAGCGCGCCGTCGATGACCGCGAAGGTCTTCGCCTCGGCGCCGGCGGCGGCGATGGTGCGGGCGAGCTTCCAGCACAGCTCGACGTTCTGCGGGTAGGGCAGCCCGAAGGCGTAGATCGTCGACTCGAGGGCGACGGTGGGGCGGCGGCGTTCCTTCAGGCGGGTGACGGGCATGGAGGGGAATGTCTCTCCGTGGCCCCAGCGAATCAATCGGCCCCGTCAGACGTCCGATGCCCGGCGCGACGGCGGCCCTTGCCTGCCCTCCGCGCTGCTCCTAACGAAGCCTGGCTCGTCGTCTGGTCGTCGCGCATCCATCTTTGGAGGTCACCCCGTGAAGAACGTCGTCTGCTCCCTCGCGCTCGCGCTCGCCGCCCTGCCTGCCGTCGCCGGCAACGTCACCTTCTCCGACCCCAGGGGCGACGACGCCGGCCCGGGCACCTACACGTACCCGACCAAGGCCGAGTACAAGAAGGGCTCGTTCGACCTCACCGACATCGAGATCAAGGACAAGGGCGCCGACCTCGAGATCACGCTGGGCGTGAACGCCGGCATCGAGGACCCGTGGGACAGCGCCAAGTGGCCGACGCCGGGCAACGGCTTCTCACTGCAGATGTTCCAGCTTTACATCGACGTCGACGGCAAGGCCGGCTCGGGCGAAAAAGACGCCCTGCCCGGCATGAACGCGACGTTCGCCGACGACAGCCGCTGGGAGAAGGTCATCTTCGTGTCGCCCCAGGCGAACAAGGAGGTGACGACACGCCTCGACCAGAAGGCCAAGGCGATGAAGGACAAGGTCGTGCTGCCGACCAAGGTCTCGGCCAAGGGCAAGAAGGTCACCGCGCTCGTCAAGAAGGCCGACCTGGGCGCCGGCTTCGACGCGGCGAAGGTCGGCTGGCAAGTGCTCGTCGCAAGCAACGAGGGCTTCGACAACCAGCCCGGCAACGGCATCCTCGCCCGCACCGTCAACGAGTTCGAGGGCGAGCACCGCTTCGGCGGCGGCGACGACGGCGACAGCGATCCGAACTTCGTCGACTGCCTCGCCGGCGCGGGCAAGGGCGGCGCCGACGAGGCCGCCGCGCAGAAGGCGATGCTCAAGTTCGACGCCGGCACGAAGCAGCGCGCCATCTTGAAGGTGGTCCGCGGCGGCTGACACGCCCGTTCCGGGCGTCGGCCCGTTGACGTCCCCCGGGATGCGCCGGCGCCTTCGGGCGCCGGCGCCGTTTCCAGACCGAGCGACGCGCGGCGCGCCGTTGCCGACGACCAGCAGGGCGGCGCAGCATGGGCCATGCGCCCTGAGCGTCGTGTCGCCGTCGCGTCCCTGCTGCTTGTGTGTGCCGTGGCAGGCCGCCCGGTCGCCGCGCAGGAGTCCCCCGCGCTCGTCGTCGACGAGCCGGTGCCCGGCGGCGACGTCGTGTTCTTCCTCGTACCGTTCTCGGTCGGCGCCGGCGTCGCCGAGCTCGAGGTGCGCCACGCCGTCGTCGACGGCGACGACGACGACGTCCTCGACTTCGGCCTGCAGGACGCCGCCGGCGCCTATCGCGGTTGGGGCGGTGGCAACCCCGAGCCCGCCACGGTCGGCGTGCGCGCGGCGTCGCGCGGCTACATCGCCGGGCCGCTGCCCGAAGGCACGTGGCACGTCGTCGTGGGGAGGGCTCGGCTGTCGTCGACGGCGCCGCGGGTGTTGCTCGAGTTCTTCCTGCGCGCGACGCCGACGCTGCCCGACGACGGCGATCAGGCGCAGGTCGCGCCGACGACGCTGTCCACCGAGGCGCGCTGGTACGCCGGCGACCTTCATGTGCACTCGCGCGACTCGGGGGACGCGCGGCCCGACCTCGACGAGGTCGCGACGTTCGCGCGCGGCCGCGGGCTCGACTTCGTCGTGATCACCGATCACAACACGAACGCGCAGGTCGCCCACCTGGACGAGGCGCAGGCGAGGCACCCCGGCCTGCTGTTAGTGCCCGGCGTCGAGTTCACGACGTACAACGGCCACGCCGGCGGCTTCGGCGTCACCGACTACGTCGACCACAAGGTGGGGTTGTCGACGACGCTGCAGGCCGCCGTCGACGCCATCCACGCGCAAGGGGCGCTGTTTTCGATCAACCACCCGGTGCTCGATCTGGGCGACGTCTGCATCGGCTGCGCGTGGACGCAGGCCATCCCCGACGCGGTCGACGCCGTCGAGGTGGCGACCGGCGGCTATCGCCAGAGCGGCTTCATCTTCGGCGCCGACGCCCGCGACTTCTGGGACCGCCTGCTCGACGATGGCAGCCACGCGGCCCCGGTCGGCGGCTCCGACGACCACAAGGCCGGCGTCGACCTCGAGGCCTTTGGCTCGCCCATCGGCGACCCCACGACGATGATCTTCGCCCGCGACCAGACGACGGCGGCGCTGCTCGACGGAATCCGCTGCAACCGCACCGTCGTCAAGCTGCAGGGCCCCGACGACCCGATGGTCGACCTGCAGACCAGCCCCGCGCGCGACTGCGACACTGTCGTCGTCGACGCCGGCGCGTCCGTGACCCTGCGGGCCACCGTCACCGGCGGCGTCGGCCTTCGCGCGCGCCTCCTGAAGGACGGCTACGAAGACGGCGCGGTCGTCGACATCGACGCCGACCCCCTCGTGCTCGAGCGCCGCGTCGCCGCGCCGGCGCCGGACGCGGCCGATGAACGCTGGCGCGTGGAGCTGCTCGACGGCGACACCCCGCGCGTCGTTAGCGGCCATGTCTGGACGAGGACCGGCGCCGCCGACGTCGCGACGTCCTGTGGGTGCCGCGGCGCCCCCGACACCGCCGCCCTCGGGTGTGTCGCTCTGAAACTGCTTGCCGGGCGCCGGCGGCGACGCGCGGCGTCCCGTTAGCGTTCCGGCTTGATGGTCCCAAGGCCGACCAAGACCCCGCACCGCCCCCGCGCGCTCGGCAACCGCTACGCCGACGCCGCTGTCGAAGGCGGCGAGCTCGTCGTCGTCGGAGTGCGCTTCGACGAGGACGACCCCGACGCCGGCGAGTCCGTCGTGGTGCGCCTGCGCCCCGGGCGCTCCGAAGCCGTGGGCCGCGCCGACGGCATCGCCCGCGCCCTCGTCTTCGTGCAGGGCGTGGCCCACGTGCTGCTCGAGGGCGGGCGGTTCGCGCGAGCCGACGACGACCGGGGCGTCACGGTGCGCGACGGCGTCCTCGACGTCGTCGCCCACGGCGACGGCGTGCTGCTGCTGGGCGACGACGGCGTCGTGCGGCGGGCGTCTTTTGATGCGTCCACCGGCACGGCGGTGCTCACCGAGCGGGGAGCGGCGGTGACCGGCCCGCGGCGGCTGGCCAGCGACCACCAGCGCGTCGTCGTGCTGACCGGGCAGTCGGTCGTCGACGACGTCGGCCGCACGCTGCTGGCGCGCGGCGGCGCGGCCGTGGCGGTGGCCGGCGACGTCCTCGCCGTCATCGACGGCAAGGAGCTGGTCGTCGCCCGCGGTGACACCGTCCGCGTCTTCTCCGTCGCCCATGAGCTGCACAGCGTCGCCGTGTTCGGCGATCGCATCTTCGTCGGCAGCCGCGCCGCCGGGCTGTTCGTGCTCGCTGACAGCGACGATCGGGTGCGCCCGCTGCGCCCGTCGCTGCGGGCGCGGGCGCTGCGGGTGGACGCGGGCCGGCTGGTCGTCGCCGCCGACCTGCTGGTGGCCACCAGCGACGACGGCGACGAGTTCGCGACCCGGGACCTGGCCGGGTTCATCCGCCTCGCCGAGAAGGCGTCGTGATTGGCTTGCGCACAATCCTGCGCCCTGTGTATTGCGTCGGCTGAGGAGGCGGGGTGTGGTGAGCGAGCTCCGGACCACGAGGGCTCCGCCGGCGGAGGCGACGGGCGACGCCCACGCGGCGCCGCCGTCGGTTGTGCTCGTCAGCCACGACGACACGCTGGCCGGCGAGCTGTCGGTGTTCCTGCGCGGCAACGGCTTCGTTGTCGAGCGCGCGACGTCCCCGGTGGAGATCGCCCGGGCCGCGGGCCGTTCGGCGTACACCGGCGTGCTCGTCGACCTTGACGCCGTCGCCGAGGACCAGCTCACCACGCACCTGCATCGCATCGCTGCGGTCCGCCCGCGGACGGTCCCGCTGTTCGGCCTGGGCGGTGGCACCGACCTGAGGCTGCAGCTCGACGCCATCCGCTGCGGCGTCGAGGCCTTGTTCGCCAAGCCGGTGGACCCCACGGCGGTGGCCGACCTGCTCGAGCGGCGGCTGCGGCCGGTGCGCGAGGACCCGTTCCGCGTGATCGTCGTCGACGACTCCCGGGCCACCGCCGACTTCGTCAAGGGGATCCTCGAGCAGGCGGGCATGGTCTGCCGCACCGTCGACGAGCCGCTGGCGACGCTCGACGCGATCCGCGACTTCCGGCCCGATCTGGTGCTCACCGACCTGTACATGCCGACGTGCGCGGGCCCCGAGCTGGCGGCGTTGATCCGCATGCACCCGGGCTTCCTTGGCATCCCCATCGTGTACCTGTCGTCGGAGATGGACCCCGACCTGCGCATCGAGGCGCTGCGCCAGGGCGCCGACGACTTCCTGTCCAAGCCGATCCGCCCCGAGCACCTGGTCGCTTCGGTGCAGGTGCGCTGCCAACGGTCGCGCCTGCTGCGCAGCCAGATGCTGCGCGACAGCCTGACCGGCCTGTACAACCACACGACGCTGAAGGACCGCCTCGAGTCTGAGGTGTCGCGCGCCCAGCGGAGTCGATCGCCGCTGTGCTGCGCGATGATCGACCTCGACCACTTCAAGAGCGTCAACGACACCCACGGCCACGCCGTCGGCGACCGCGTGATCGTGTCGCTGGCGCGGCTGCTGCGGCGGCGCCTGCGCAAGAACGACGTCGTCGGCCGCTACGGCGGCGAAGAATTCGCGCTGCTGCTGCCCGACACGCCGCTCGATGACGCCCGCGTGGTCCTCGACAGCCTGCGCGAGGCGTTCCATGCGATCCCGCAGACCGGCGTGCGCGGCCCGTTCTCGACGTCGTTTTCCTGCGGAGTCGCCGAGTTCCTGCCCGGCGAGTCGGCCGAGTCACTGAACGACGCCGCCGACCAGGCGCTGTACCGGGCCAAGGCCGGCGGTCGGAACCGGGTGTTCGCCGACCTGGGTCGACGTCTGACCGAGACACCGACGACCGACTGAAGGGCGACGGCCGCCCGGGGGCTCCGGCGGCCTGACGGCGATGACGTCACGCCTCGCCCTCGGCCTCGGCGATGTGGACGGGCTCGCCGGGGATGGCCTGCTCGCCGCGGAGCCACCGGGCCAGATCGACCGTCTTGCAGCGCTCGGAGCAAAACGGCGCCCAGGCTGGACGCGCCGTCGGCGTGGCGGTGTCCGGCGGCAGCAACGGGGCGCCACACGAGGGGCAGCGGGCGCGCGGCCGGGGCGGGGCGGGGCGAGGCTCGTCGGTCATGGGTGGATCTCTGCTAGCTTGCGGTCCCGGTCGCAAGATGACGTTTCCGTCGCCCAGCGAGTTCCTGCGTCTCCCCCGGCCGCTGCCCTGCTGGCACGAGTCCCGGCTATCCGCGCGGATCGACGAGATCGTGGGGTTGTCGTCGTCGCACGCGCTGATCGCCACGGCGCAGCCGTTGCCGGCCGGCACGCCGGTCTTCCTCGAGCTGGACACCCCGCGCGGCAAGGCCGGCATCGACGCCATCACTGTCGCCGAGAACGCGTCAACGTTCACCGTCGAGTTCATCGCCGTCGATGGCGACGCCGGTGCGGTGCTCGATGCCGCCCACCGGGCCGCGACCGACGCAGACGAGCCGCCGGAGCCCGCCGACGGCGACCACACGACCGACGAGCACCGCGCCGTCGACCCGCTGCAGCGCACGACGACGCCGACTGCGCCGCTGCCCGCCGTCGGCGCGCCCCGTGAGGGTCCCGGCGCCCTCGACGCTCCGTTCGACGCTCCCGACACCGGGCCCGGCGCCCACGCCCGGCCCCCGGGCCCGGTGGGGGCGCGCTCGCTGGCGTTCGATGCGCTCGACGACGCCGGGTGGTCGGTCGTCGAGCACACCCAGCGCTGGATCCCGACCGGCCCGAGCGATGATCCTCGCCGCTCATCGCTGGCGCCGTCGCCGCCGCGTGCCGCGTCGACCACCCCACCACCGCCGCCGCCGACCACGGCCCGCGCCCCGACGACCACCGCGCTGCCGCCGCTGCCACCGCTGCCCTCCGCGCCGCCGCCCCCGACGCCGCCGGCGACGGCGACGACCACGGCCCACGCCCCGACGACCGCCGCGCTGCAGCCGCGGCCGCCCGCGATGTCGGCCCGCGCTGCGTCGACCGCCGCGCTGCCACCGCTGCCGCCGCCGCCGGCGCCGCCCCCGGCGCCGCCCCCGGCGCCGCCCCCGGCGCCCCCGACGACGGCCCGCGCTGCGTCGACCGCCGCGCTGCCACCGCTGCCGTCGGTGGCTGCGCCGCCTTTCCCCGCGACGACGTCGCCGACGTTGCCGGGGTCGACGCAGCCGGCGCCGACGTCGCCAGCCCCCGCGCCCGGCGGCTCCGACGTGGCCTTCACCGACGAGAGCTTCGACCTCGAGTTCACTGCGCTGACGGCGGCGCCCCCCCCACCGCCGGCGCCCCCGGCGCCCGACACGGCATCGACGAGCGGCGTCGTCGAGGTCGACTTCAGTGAGTTCGCCGACGTGTTAGGCGTCAGCGTCGACGCGCTCCCGCCCCAGAGCGCGCCGCGTCCGGCGCCACCCACCGACGACGTCGAGGCCGCGCTGTGCAACGCGCGCGTGGCCGAGTTGGCGCTCGTGCCCGTCGACGAAGGGGGACGGGCGACGCTCCCCCCGCTCGGCGCCGCCACGGTGGTGCCGATGTTCGCGGCCTTCGAGGCCGGAGACTGGGACGTCCTCGACCCGCCGCTGCGGGAGCCGCAGCCGGTGCCCACGACGCCCCCGGAGCCTGACCGCGCCCCCGAGACCTGGCGCGTGCTCGGCCCGGGCGAGGCGGTGCTCGAGCCAACGTCCGAGGTGCCGGCGCGCGCCGGCGGGCCAGAGCGCCCCGCGCGGGCGCTGCTCGTCGACAACGACGGCGACGGCCGCGACGGTAGAGGCTCGCGCTGACATGGAGCTGGTCGAGGTCATCCTGCAGGGGGTCCGCGGCTCACCGCGCCTTTCGCGCTGGGTGTTTCCGGCCGGGCCATGCATCGTGGCGGCGGGCGAGGCCGAGGCCCTCGTCGCCCGCGCCGCGTTCGAGCTGCTGGCGGTCAATCTCGACGGAGAGCTGAGGGCGGCGGCGCTGCCAGCCGGCGAGGGCGGAGCGCACGCCCGGGTCGGGCTCGTCTTCGACGCCCGCGCGCGGCGGCATCGGCTGCTTTGCGACCTGTCATCCGGACGATGGGCGCTGCAGGTGCAGACCGGTGAGGCGTGGGAGACGCTGTCGGCGGCCGCGCCGGAGATAGCGAACCTGCTGCCGCAGACGCTCGGGGTGCCGGGCGGCGACGCGCTGCGCGAGGTCCTCTTCTCGTTTGTCGACGATCTGCCGTCGCGTCGCCGCGCGCGCACCGACGGCGCCGGTGCGCGGCCAGCGCGATCGGCGGTGGCGTACGTCCCGGGCTACGACACCCACACCCGCCAGGGCTGGGACAGGAGGCCCGACGCCGCGCTGCGCGCGCGGCTCGTCGAGCTGCAGGCGCTGGCGAAGACGCAGGAGGCGCTGGTCGCCCTCGAGTTCGAGTTGGGCGGGCTGCAGCAGGATTTGTTCCAGCTCGACGCCCAGCTGCGGCCGCTGCGCGAGGCCGGCGAACAGGTCGTCGAGCTGAAGGCGCTGCTCGCGCGGCACGACAACCTCGACGAGCTCGCGACGACGTTTCCGGCGCGCGTCGCCAGCGTGCGGCAGGCCGAGGCCGCCCTCGCCCGGCAGCTGCGCCTGCTCGACGAGGGCGAGCGGCGGATCCTCGACGGCGCCCGTGACCTGCCGTCACCAGCGTACGCGCGGAGGCGACCGGTGCTCGCGCTGCTCGGTCGCGAACCCTTGCTCGTCCATGGGCTGCTCGTCGGCACGGGCGCGATCCTGTTCGCCATGGTGGCCTCGCTGTGGTCCGACGCGCTGCGCTCTGTGGCGCTGCTCGACATCCCGGCGTTCGCCCTCGCCGCCGTCGGGGCCTTTCGCGCGCTCGCCGTGCTCGAAGACGGTGATGCCGTGCGGGGCCGTCTGGAGCGGATCGCCGGCGAGCGCGCTCGGGAGCGCGGGCTGTTCGCTCAGGAGCGCGCGTCCCTCGACCGGACGATCACGCAGGCCGGTTTCGGCCCCGGCCAGGAAGACGAGGTCGAGCGCCTGCTGGCTGCCCACGTCGAGCGGCGGGAGCGCCTGCGCTTCGCGGAGGACCAGCTGCGCGCCGCCGAGGTCACGCTGGACGGCGCGGGGCTGCGCGAGCAGCGGCTCGCGACCGAGGGTCGCATCCGCGCGCTGGAGCAGCGGCTCGCGACCGAGGGCGCCGCGTTCGATGCGGCGGCGGTCGAGCACGCACGGGAGCGCGCCGAGATCGAAGCGCTCCTCGTCGCCCGCGCCACGACGAGCGCCGCGAGCGCTGTGGACGTCGGCGGCGACGACCTCGTCGGGGTCGACGTGGGCCAGCGCATCGTGCGGGCCGCGGCGGAGCTTGTCGGCAGCCCCCTCGACGCCACCAGCGCGCAGCTCGCGCCGCGCGCCTCGCAGGTCGCCGGCGCGCTGACGTCGCATCGGTTCACCGCTGTCCGCCTGGGCGCCCGCGCCGAGGTCGCCGTCGTCGAGGCGGCGACCGACGCCGTGGTCCCCTTTCCGCGCCTGTCGGCCATCGATCGCGACCTGGTCGCATTGGCGCTGCGCCTGGCGGCGCTCGAGGCCGCGGCCCGTCACGAGCGGCTGCCGCTGGTCCTCGATCGGGCCCTTGACCACCTGCCCGCCGAGGTGATGCCGCTGTTGTCGCGGGCGCTGCAGTTCATCGGACAGTCCACGCAGGTCATCTGCCTGACGACGCGGCGCGAGCTGGCCGGCGTCGGCGCGATGATCACGGCGAGCGTCGACGCGTGACCGCGGCGACGCCGCTCAGGAGGTCACCATGACCGACGTCGTCGCGCTCCCGCGCGGGGGGCTGTGGCTCGAGACGCCCATCGGTGCGCTGCAGCTCGGCGCGCCGCCGGATACGCTGAAGGACACGCTGACGCGCAAGGACGGCGTGCCGCGGGTGGTGGTATTGCCGCCGCGGCTCGTCGACGTGCGCCGCGGCGTGGCCAACGCCGACCTCGAGTTCCCGATCTACTGGAACCTCTTCGTCAAGAAGCGCCCGCTCATCGTGGTGGGCACGCCCGAGCAAGGCCAGGCGATCCGCACCGCCGTCCAGGAGAGCCTGCTCGGCCCCCCGGTGCAGGACCTGCGCGATGACGTCGCTTCGGGGCACCACGTGCCCGACCTGCTGCGCGAGATGGGCTGGTTCCGCCGCGGCAACTACCGGCGCGACGGGCTCTTGTCTCTCGACGACGCGCTGCTGTTCGTGCCGGCGACGCCAGGCCGCCCGGCGCGCATCGAAGACGACGGCCACGTGCTGCAGGTCGCGCTCGAGCGCGACGAGGTCGTCGTCACCGTCGACGACGCCGAGCACGCCCGCCTGCCCCGCGATCCGCCGCTGCGCACGACGACGAACATCGGCATGGCGGTCGTGGGCGCCGCGGCCCCGGCGGGCGTGCCGTTCTCGCCGCCGCGCTTCGGCGTCACCGTGCTCGGCCGCAGCCACGGCTTCGACCCCGACCCGCGCGAGCGCACCACGGGCTTCGTGCTGTGGGTCGGCGGCCGCGGCGTCATGGTCGACCCGCCGGTGCACTCGACGCAGCTGTTGAAGGACAGCGACATCGACGCCGGCCTCGTCGACTCGTTGATCCTGACCCACGTGCACGGCGACCACGACGCCGGCACGCTGCAGAAGGCGCTCGAGGCCGGCCGCATCACGCTGTTCACCGCGCCGACGATCTACGCGTCGTGGCTGCGCAAGTGGTCGGCGCTGTCGGGCATCCCCGAAGAAGAACTGCGGCGCCTGTTCGACTTCCACCCGGTGCAGATCGGGCGCCCCATCGACGTCGGCGGCGCCAAGCTGCTGTTCCGCTTCACGCTGCACTCGATCCCGACGCTGGCGTTCGAGGCCCACTACGAAGGTGCCAGCTTCAACTATTCGGGCGACACGCTGAACGACCCGCAAGTCGTCGACCAGATGTACCGCGCCGGCTGCATGGACTTCGAGCGGCGCGAGGAGCTCAGCCACTTCGACTGGTCCCACGACCTCGTCTTTCACGAGAGCGGGGTACCGCCGCTGCACACGCCGGTCGCGATCCTCGACGCGCTCGGCGAAGACACCAAGAGCCGCCTGCGCGTGCTGCACGTGAGCCCGTCGCGCCTCGCCGACTACAAGGGCCTCGTCGTCGCCGAGCCCGGGCGCGAGGCCACCATCGAGATCCCTGTCAACGCGGCCCCCGAGCTGCGCGTGCTGCGCCGCCTCGCGCTGCTTGGGCGAACGCGGCTGTTCGCCCGGCTGCCGCTGGCCCGCGCCGCCGAGCTGCTCGCCTCCGCCCGCGACCTGCGCATCCCCGCCGGCGAGCGCTTCATCAAGGTCGGCGACCTCGGGGACGTGCTTTATGTCGTCACCGGCGGCAAGGCCGCGATCCTGCGCGACGGCGTCGAGCTGAAGCGCTACGGCCTCGGCGACTACCTGGGCGAGACCGCCGTGTTCCTGCGCCGCCCGCGCACCGCCGACGTCGTCGCCGTCACCGACCTCGACCTGCTCGTGGTCGATGGCGCCGTCGCCCGGCGCGTCTGCGACGGCACCGACATCCCGGCGATGGTCGAGCGCCACGCGCAGGTCCGCGACATGGGAGCGTGGTCGCTGCTCGAGAGCACCGATCACTTCGCCGGCATGACGTCGACGCAGAAGAACGCGCTCGAGACGCTGCTCGTGCCGTTCGACCTCGGGCCGGGCTCGCGCCTCGTGGCGCCGGGCACGGCCGCCGAGCGGGTCGCGCTGCTGCAGCACGGTCGCGTCTTGCTCGACGGCCCGGAGCATGACGACGCGGCGACAACGACGTTCGCCCGCGAGCACAGCATCGTGGGGGACGTCGGGGCGCTGCTCGCCGGTCGTCCGCAGCCGGCGGGCGGCGTCGTGGTCGCCGGCCGGGCGCGCGGGTTCTTTCTGCACCGGCACGAACTAGCGCAGTTCCTTGACGACAACCCCGGCGTGCGGGTGCGCGTCGAGCCGTGGACCGCCAACGAAGAGACGACGCCCGAGCACGGCATGGCCCGCATGGTCACCGAGCACGTCACCGGCGTGGGCGCCCCCGTCGTCGGCGGGGACTGAGCGATGGCCCCGCCGCCTCCGCGCGCCACGACACCGTCGGTCGCCGCATCGACGACCGGCCGCGCCTTCGCGCTCGTCTACCAGGACGACGACATCGTCGTCGTCGACAAGGCGCCGGGTATCTTGACGGTGCCCACGCCGCGGCGCGAGCGCTTCACGCTGGTCGACGCGGTGTCGCGCCTCTTGTCGAAGGGGCCGCGCATCACGCGCGAGGCGCTGGTGGTGCACCGGCTCGATCGCGACACCAGCGGCCTGCTGGTCTTCGCCTGCCACCGGGCGGCGCGCGATCGGCTCGTCGCCGGCTGGGCCGAGCACCAGCGCGTCTACAGCGTCGTCGTCGCCGGCGTCGTCGTACAGGACGAGGGTGAGATCCGCTCGCGGCTGGTGACCGACCGGCGCACGCTGCAGCGCCGCAGCAGCGACCGCGACGACGTCGGCGAAGACGCGCTGACCCACTTCGTCGTTCAGGCCCGCCTCGACGGCGCGACGCTGCTGTCGGTGCGCCTGAGCACCGGCCGCCGCAACCAGATCCGCGTGCACCTGGCCGAGCGCGGACACCCGGTGCTCGGGGACGAGCGCTACGGCGGTCTTTCGCGACACAAGCGCTGGGACGATCGACGCCTCGGGCTGCACGCGCGCAGCCTCGGCATCGCGCACCCCCGCACCGGCGAGCCGCTGTCGTTCGACATCGGCCTGCCCGCCAGCTTCGCGCGCTTCGTCGCTGACAACCCCGCGCGCGCGCCGGGCGACCCGTCGATCGTCGCCCCCCCGCAGAGAACGACGACGGCGCCGACGAAGACCGCGCCGGCGAAGACGCAGGCAAAGTCGACGCCTGCCACGACAGCGGCGCCCCGGTCGACGCGGGCGCCGGCGACGGAGCGCGACCATCGAGCCTCTGCAAAGAGTCCGCGCGGAGGACGACGATGATCGCCAGCGCGCTGAAGGCGATGCTGGGCCTCCTGCCCGACGGCGGCATCCGCGCTCTCGTCGACGTGGGCTTCGCGCGCACGTCGGCGCAGCTGCGCGAGGCCTGCGCCGATCCCCTCGCCGCCCAGAACGCGCGGCTGGCCGCCATCCTGACGCGCAACGCGAACACCGAGGCCGGCCGTCGCCTCTCCTTCGCCCGCGTGCGCTCGCTCGACGACTGGCGCCACGCGCCGCTGTGCGACTGGGACGACGTCGCGCCGCTGGTCGACCGCATGGTGCAGGGCGAGCGCGGCCTGCTCGTCGACGAGGACCCCATCTACTACGCGACGACGTCGGGCACGACCGGCCGCCGCAAGCTCATCCCCGTCACCGGCGAATTCGTCGCCGAGTGCCGCGTCGCCAACCGCGTGCTGTACCGCGCGCTGCTGTCGACGATGCCGGGGCTGTTGCGCGGCAAGCGGCTGTCGATGCGCTCGCCGCGCGCCGAGCGACTGTCGGCGCGCGCCGAGTGCGGCTCGATCACCGTCGCGCTCAGCGGCGGCGTCGACGACGACAACGTGCTCGACGCCGTGCCGACGGCCGTGTTCGCCATCGGCGACTTCCACGCGCGCTACGCGGTGGCGCTGCGCTTCGCGCTGCAGGAGCAGCTCACCGTCGCCTCGGCCATCAACCCGTCGACGCTGGCGCTGTTCGCGGACACGCTGGCCCAGCGCGCGACGGCGCTGGCAGCCGCCTGCGACGAGGGCGGCTTCGGCCCCGACGACGCGCTGCTGCGCGACGCCGCGGGCGCCCTCGCCGTCGACGACGACGCGCGACGCGCGCTGCGCGCCCGGCTCCGGCGCGCGCCCGACGCCGCGGCGCGCCTGCGCGCGAGCGCCAATGCGCACGGGGCGGCGCGCATGCGCGACGCATTCCCGGCGCTGTGCGGCCTCGTCACCTGGAAGGGTGGTACGTCGTCGTGGTGGCTGCAGCGGCTCGAGCGCAGCTACGGCCGGCTGCCGACGCTCGACTACGGCTACGCCGCCTCCGAGGGCTGCTTCGGCGCGCCGCTCTCCACCAGCGGGCCGGGCGACGGCGCGGCCAGCCTGCTGTTGCCCCACGGCCACGTGATCGAGCTCTTGCCCGAGGGCGACACCGACGGCACCCGCGCGCTGGCCCTGCACCAGGCCGAGCCGGGTCAACGCTACGCCGTCATCGTCACGACTTCGGCGGGGCTGTACCGCTACCGGATGCACGACGTCGTCGAGGTGGTAGGCCGCCACGACCGCGCACCGCTGGCGGTGTTCCGCCACAAGGAGGGCACGATGTGCTCGATCACCGGCGAGAAGCTCGGCGAGGCCCACGTCGCCGCCGCGCTGGCCACGCTCGGCTGGTCGGGGCCGGGCCTGTGCATGGCGCCGCGCCTGCGCGACGATGGGCCGCCCGGCTACCTGTGCGTGGTCGAGCGCGACGACGCTGTCGATGTCGAAGGCCTCGGCGCCCGCCTCGACGCCGCGCTCGGCGCCGCCAACGAGGAGTACGACGCCAAGCGGCGCAGCCTGCGCCTCGGCCCCGTCGTAGTTGTCGCCGTGGTGCCCGGCAGCTTCGTCGCCACGCGCAGGCGTCGCGTCGAGCAGGGAGCCCCCGACGCCCACGTGAAGCTGCCCTTGTTGAGCCCCGATGGCAGCCTGCTGCTCGCGCTCGGCGTCGGAGCCGACGACGCCCGCGGCCTGGCCGCCCACGGACGCGCCCCATGATCCGCGCCGTCAGCTTCGATCTCGACGGCACGCTGTACGACGACGCCCGCGCGCGCCCCCGGCTGCTGTGGGCGACGTTCCCGCGCTGGCGCGCGCTGCGAGTGGGGCGGCGCGCGCGCGAGGAGCTGCGCGGGCGGGACTTCGCCGATGGCGAGGCGCTGCTCGCCGCCGAGGCGGCGCTGTGCGCCGAGCGCCTCGAGCGGCCCGCCGACGTCGTGCGCGCCCAGCTGCGCGACCTCTTCGACGTGCGCCTCGCCAGCGTGCTCGCCCGGACAGGCCCCCGCCGCGGCGCGCGCGCGCTGCTCGTCGAGCTCGCCGGGCGCGGCCTCGCCCTCGCTGTCGTCAGCGACCGCGGCGCCGTGCGCGAGAAGCTCGCCGCTCTGGGCCTGCTCGACCTGCCGTGGGGCGCCCTCGTGTCCGCCGACGGCGTGGGCGCGCTGAAGCCCTCGCCGACCCTCTTTCGCCGCGCCGCCACCGCGCTCGGCGTGGCCCCGGGCGAGCTGCTGCACGTCGGCGACCGCGATGACACCGACGGCGCCGGCGCGCGCGCCGCCGGCTGCGCCGCCGCGATCCTCGGCACGACGACGCTGCCGACGCTGGACGCCGTGCGTCGGCTCGTCGTGTCGTAGGCGGCCACGCGGTTGGCGCGGAGCCGTCGATCACGGATGCTGGCGCCCTACATTGGAGTCGTGATGCGTCGTCCCTGCCAACCCATTCTGGCCGTCGCGCTCTCGCTGCTCGCCCCCGTCATCGGCGGCCTGTCGGCCTGCGGGGGCGACGGCGGCGCTCGGGGCAAGGATGGCGAAGACGGCAGGGACGGCGAAGACGGCGCGCCCGGCCCGCCCGGCCCGCCGGGGCCGCCGAGCCCGGCGACCCTCGACGACGCCCTGATCATCGCGCTGGCTGGGCTCGACGAGCCGGGGGTCGACCGCGACGACACCGTGCGGGCGACGTTCGGCGGCGACGTCGACGACGACGCGCTCGCTGGCGCCGCGCTGACCCTCGCCTACGACCACCGGGCCGCTCCCGAGCCTTTGGCCATCGACCCGCTGTGCCCCGTCGACGGCTGCTTCACCGTCGTAGCCGGGCGCCGCGCGCTGACCGTGGTGGGCGACGACGTCGCCGACGGTTTCCTCGCCCCCGGCGCGACGCTGACCTTCGCCTTCGATGTCCCGCTCGGCATCGGGGCGGATGGCGCGCTGGCCGCGTGGCTCGACGAGCAGGCCGGCGTCGGCGGCGCGTTCGACGTGACGGCGAACGAGGCCCGGGTGTTCACCGCCCGACTGGCGTTGCCGTCGCCGCTGCCCATCGCCCGCTTCGACGACGACGGCGTCAACATCGGCCTGCCGCTGGTGCTGCCGCCGTTCACCGTCGTCAACCGCCACGGCCATGGCAACGCGCTGACGGCGTTCGTGGTGCGCGACGGGCTGCTGCAGGCCGCGCTCGGCGAGCCGGAGGCCTTGCCGTTCAACCCCGACGTCGATCAGGTGGTGGCCGCGGTGCGCGACGACGGCCGCTTCGCCAACGGCGACGCATTCGTGCTGCGCTTCACCCGCCCGATGGACGCCGAGTCGACGGCGCAGATGATCGAGCTGCGCCTCGAACAGGGTCCGTTCGTCGACGTCGAGGCGAGCGCGGTGGGCGCGACCGATTTCCTCGTGACGGTCGCGGCCGAGGTGGACCTGACGGTCTCGGGGGGCAGCGCACCCCTGGCGCT
>VGSZ01000085.1 GCA_016874845.1 Deltaproteobacteria bacterium | reverse complement strand
TGCCTGCGCGAAGGTCAGGCGCTTGCGCAGGTCGTCCTCGACGAGCAGCGTGTCCGCCGCCGACGACGCTGGCGCCCCCAGCATCAGCTGCAGCAGGCGCGAGCACGGCTCGACGAAGGTCTCCCGCAGCCAGCGCAGCCAGCCCCCCGCGAGCGGCGGATCGACGACGAGGGTGTCGCCGTCGTCAACGTGGAAGCGCGTCACGAGGTTCGGTCCCGCCTGCACCTCGACACGCAGATCGACGCAGCGGGGCGGCAGCGGCAGGTGGGCGGCGGTCAGGGCGCGCAGGTCGGCGCGGGACAGCGTGCAGTCGTCGTCGCGGCTGCCGGGCGATGGCGCCCGCGCGTCGACGAACGTCGGCGTCACGCGGATGCGCGCCTCGGGGTGCCCGCTCTTGCGCAGCGTCGCGAGGAAGCGGTCGGTGGTGGCCTGTAGCCGGCGCCGGTTGAAGCAGCTCGTGACGTTGCCGATGAAGACACCGTCAAGCAGGCCCTCGCTGTTCAGGCACATACGGGCGTAGCCGTCCTCGATCTCGGTCGCGCGGATCGGTCCAGAGGCGGCGACCTCGACCTTGCGTACCCGCACGAACGAGCCGCCCCGCACGCGCACGACCACGTCGACGTCGGGGCGGCCATCGCCGACGGGCACGGTGCTCACGATCACCTGCGCGCCGAAGTAGCCCTCGCGCTCGAGGAAGTCCTCGATGCGCGCGCGCTGTCGGCCGATCCGTCCGCGGCCGAGGGCGTCTTCGTCGTCGACAGGCTCGCCGGGCCGAAGGAAGACGCGCTTCTGCAGATCGCTCTCGAGCAGCGCCAGCGGCAGGCCGCGCGCCGCGCCGCCCAGCGTGACGACGTCGCGCGTCTCGACGCGCACAGCGCGTACGACGCGGGCGCGGTGCACGGTGCACGACAGTGTCGCCCCGGCCGCGCCCCCCGGCGCAGGCCCCGGCGGCGCCGCCTCGAGCCGGCATTCCGGTCGCGCGTAGCGGCCGAGCACGTCCAGGCGACGCCCTACCTCGGTGATGAGCGCCGGACCGCCGGGGCGACCGAGCACGTCGTGCAGATAGCCTTCGAGGCGCTCGAGCTCGCCGCGCTGTGGCTCGGCCAGCGTCACCCGCAGGGCCGTCACCGCCGGGGGCGTCGGCCCAGTGGTCGCGGGCGCAGTGGCGGCCGGATCGGGCGGCGCGCCTGCGGGGCGCGTCTCCCCGGGCTGCGCGGCTGCGGCCGGCGGCGACGTCCGGTCGTCAGCGCCGTCAGCGTCGTCGGCAGCTACGGGGGCGGCGCGCGTGGGCATCGCGGCGGCGAACCACCAGGCGCCGCTGACGAGCGCCACGACGAGCAGGAGGCGTCGGGTCACGCTCACTCCTCGAAGAGGCGCCACGACAGGCGCAGGTCGGAGGTCGCGCCGATCCGGCCTTCGGCCGACAGCGCGCGCCCGATGGGCAGGTGGTCGTACAGCAGCAGCCGCACGCGCAGCGCGTCGGTGCCGGTGGTTCCGGTGGTGGTGGCCGTCGTCGTCGAGTCGGTGGCGCCGAGCTGCTGCGACAGGAGGCCCTGGCCCTCGAGCACGAGCCGGCGACCGAGCTCCAGCTGCCAGCCGGAGACGACGTCGATGTTGAAGTCGAGGCCGGCGTTGCCGACGATCTGTTCGATCTGCTGCGACACCGGCGCCGCCAGCTCGCGCAGCGCCGCCCGCTGGGCGACCGCGACGCTCGCGCCGACGAAGGTGGCCGACGTGTCGGCGGGGATGGTGCCGAACAGGATGAACGCCAACAGCTCGGTGCGGCTCCACTGCCGCTGCGCGTCGACGGCGGTCAGGTCGAGCTGCATGGCATCGAACGAGCCGTCGATGGCCAGCTCCACCGGCACCTCGACATCGTTGCCAGCGACGCCCGGGGCCAGATCGGTGCGCGCCGAGAGGTGCAACAGCGGTTGCAGCGAGCCGTTCCCCGACGTCGGGAACTGCAGCTGCATCTGGACGATGTCGAAGCGCGCGCGCGGGAACTCGACGGTGCCCTCTTCGACCTCCACCGTGCCGCCGAGAGAGGGCAGCTTCAGCGACCGGCCGAGGTGCAGCTCGCCGCGCAGCGAGGCGTCCACCGAGAAGGCGTTGATGCGCGCTTTGGTGCGCACGTTCTGCATCGACGCCTCGACGTCGAAGGCGAGGGCGCCGAGCCCGTAGGGCATCAGCCGCCGCCACAGCGGCTCCGACGGGGCCTCGGGCGCCGACGACAGCACGAAGTTGCGCAGCTCGAAGTCGCGGTGCAACAGCCCGTCGCTCACCTCGACGCGCCCGGCGAGCACCGGCCCGGCGGCGTCGCCCTTCAGCGTCAGGTCGCCCGAAGCCTCCAGCCTGCCGACGTTGTCCGACCACGGCAGGCCGGTGCCCGACAGCGCCAGATCGAACGCCTCGACCCACGCCTGCTCCGGAGTGCGCGAGGTGCGCGCCAGCACCGCGCCCTTCAGCTGCACCCGCCCCTCGCCGAGCTGGGCCTTCAGCGGGCAGCCGTCGCGCCGCTCGCAGGGAGTGACGAACTCGACGCGCAGCAGCTCGGGGCGCGCCTCGTCGGGCTGGAACCGGATCGTGCCGGTCTCGAAAACCAGCGGCTGTTGCAAGCTGCGCAACGTCAGGCGCGCGCCGGTCGCCGGCGTGAACGAGCCCTCGATGCGCACGCCATCGTCGAAGCGGCCCGACACCCGCAGCGCGGTGCGCGCCGTGCCGGCAGCGTTGGCGACCTCCTGGGTCAACAGCTTCAACGCCGACAGCGCGACGTCGCCCTCGATGTTCAGGTCGACGTCGTCGGCGCCCACCGACGAGCCGGCGGTGATCACGACGTCGACATCGTCGCGCGCGGCGATGAAGCGCGCGGCGTCCCCCACGATGCGCGCGCGGCGATCGGCGAAGCGCAGCCGAGTCGAGCGCTGCAGCCGCAGCGTCGGGGCTCCCGGCGCACGCACGATCAGGTCGCGCAGGTGCGCGTCGAGGGTCACCACGCTGTCCGTGTCGGGCTGCTTGTCGGCGTGCGCCGTCAGCCGGACCCACGCGCCAAGGCCGAGCTCGCGGCTGGCCAGCGCCGGCACCAGATCCTCGAGCCGCCCCTCGTCGATGCCGGCGTCTACGTCGATGACGTAGCGCCCCGCCGACGGCGCGACGGTGCCGGCCAGCGTCGCCCAGAGCCGATGCGGCGCGGCGCACGGCGAGCCGCCGCCCACCGCGTCGCCCGGGCCGCTGCTGCGGGCCGTCGGGTCGGGGAACGCGCACAGCAACCCGGACAGCGCGCCGTCGTCCAACCGCGCATCGACGAACAGCGCGCCCAGCGTTCGCAACGCCGAACGCTCTGCGGCGGCAGCACCCGCGCGGCTGACGGCGAGCTCAGGGACCCGCAGCCTGACCCGGCCAGTCAGCGCATCGGGCCGGCCGGCCAGCGTGGCCGTGCCGTTCACCGTCCCTGACAGCGGCGGCAGCGAGGAACCGAACAGGGGGCGCAGCAGGCTCAAGTCGAGGTCGTTGATGCGCGCGTCCAGGGACAGCACGCCGCGGTCGAGGGCCCAGCCGGCGCGGACGTCGTACCGACCGAGATCCCAGCCGGTGCTGGCCGCCACGGTCACCACCAGCGGTCGCGCCGGCTCGTCGTCGCCGCCGGCTGCCCCGGCGGTCGTGCCGCCCGCTCTGGTCGCGGCTCGCGGCGCGGTCGCCGGATCGACGACGTCGGCAGCGACGACGTCGGGGGCGAGTCCCACAGACACCCGGCCGTCACCGAGCACCCAGTCCTTTACGGCGAGGCCGCGCACCACGAGGTCGGCGCGCAGCGTCGGCTGCCGCACGTCGCCGTCGACGCGCAGCACGCCGGCGCCGCGCCCCTTCAGGCCGATCGAGCGCGCGTGGTCGACGCGCGACAGATCGACGGCGGCGATGTCGACGGCGCCGGTCAGTCGCAGCGTGTCGGTGTCGAGCCGCAGGCCGGTGCCGCGCGCGCGCACCAGCGGCCCGTCAACGTCGACGAGCGAGAATTCCAGCGCGTCCTTCGTGACGACGAACGCCGCCCGCGCGGCGCCCAGCGGCTCCTGCGACACGACCAGACCGCCGGCCGCGGCGCGCACGAGCACCCGCGGCCGCTCGGTGCTGCCGGCCAGCGTCGCCTCGACGTCGAGCCGGCCCGACAGCGGCATGGTCGCGCCCGACGGTGTGCGCAGCGCGGTCAGGGCCGCGTCCTTCAGCGCGAACCGCCCGCCGTGGAAGGTGCGGGCGCGCTTGCCGAGCGCAATCACGAGGGGCGCCTGCTGCGCCAGCGAGCCGCCGGCGAGCGCGCCGCGGACGTCCTCGACGCGGACCTCGTCGCTGGTCACCCGCACCCGCGCGGCGACGGAGGAAAACGGCAACCCCCACGCCCGCCCCTCGTCCACCGTCGCGTCGCCCTCGACGACGACGCGGTCGTACGGGCCGTGGACGCGGCCGCGAAACGCCGTGCCGCGTGTGGGCAGGTCGGATGGCAGCGCAGTGACGATCGCGCCGGCGTCGTCGACGCGCGCCACCACCGTCAGATCGAGCCGCTTGTCGGCGGTGTAGATGCTGCCGGCGACGTCAGCGTCGAAGTCGCCCATCGGGTCGGTCAGGCGCACGCGCTCCAGCTCGATCCGCCGGGGCTTGACCACCACGCGCACGTCGCTGTCGAGCTCGATGGGCAGCTGCAGATCGTACAGCGTCAGCCCGCGGCCATCGACGCTGCCGGCGACGACCAGCTCGGTGCCGTCGCCTTCGCCGACACGCCCGGTCACTCGTGCTGACGCCGACAGCGCGCCGCGCAGCGGGGTGTCGAGCTTCGCCGGTGCGAGCGCGGCGGCGAACGCGACGTCCTGCAGGCGCACGCGCAGGTCCAGCGTCGTGGGCGACGTCTCGGCGGGCAAGCGCACATCGCCGGCGACGCGCACGGTGCCGCGACCCGTGCGGGCGACGGTGCCCTCGGCGAGCGACACCGCGCGCTTGTCGATGACGATGCGGGCGACGCCGCCGTCGAGGCGGTAGCCATAGGCGTCGACGGGGCCGAAGTCGCCGTCGAGCTCGATGCGCGGATCGGCAAACGGCCCGCGTACACCCACGGTGGCGCGCAGCGACGGGGTCGAGAGCGCGAGCGGCGCCAGACGGTCGGGCCAGGCGCCGGCGGCGGCGTCGACGTTGCCCTTCAGCTGCAGCTCGCCCGCGCCCTTCGTGCGGACAGTGCCGGCCAGCGTCAGGCGCGCCTGGGGCAGGGCGCCGTCGGGGCCGCCCAGCGCGCTGGCGCTCACGTCGACGAGGTCGATCAGGTCGGTGAGCACGTTGACCCGTCGCGCGCGCAGGGCGCGCAGGGGCACGTCCAGCGCCTTCAGGCGCACGCTGGCGGTGGCGATACCGACGTCGCGTACATCGACGTGAACGAACTCGCGCGTCAGGTCGACGTCGAGGGTGGCGCGGGCGTCGATGTCGTCGGCGGTGATCGTGATCGTCTCTCCGTCGCGCAGGCGGAAGCCGCCATCGGTGATGCGGATGTCGTCGATACGAAACCCGCCCTCGGCCTTGTCGGAGGTGGAAGGCTTCTTGCGCGGCGACAGCGCCTCCAGAAGGTTCAGCTTGCCGTCCTCGACCTCGAGGAGCAGGCGCGGCTCGATGGCGTCGACACGCGAGATGGCCAGCTCGCCCGACAGCAGCGCCCGCAGGTTCAGCTCTACATCGATGCGCTTGATGCGGGCGACGGGCGCGCCGCCGGGGTCCGACAGCACGGTGTCTTCGAGCGTCAGAGCCGCCGGCGCACGGAACGTCACTGCGCGCGGATCGATGCGTCCGCGTAGCGCCTCGTTGACGAGGCGCAGGAAGAGCCCTGCGGCGCTGGCCTGCAGGTCGGCCACGCGGACGTCGCTGATGGGCGCCGCGCGGGCGCGCGGCCGAACCGGCGGGTCGTGCGCGGACGGGACGCCCAGCGCAGCGACGAGGGACAGGAGCGCAACGACCCGCACGGCGGGACTTTGGCGTGACGTTGACGTCGACGGCAACCAGCGCCCCGGCTTCGCCCGCGCGGCAACGCGCGTCGCCCGCCGCGTGCTATGGAGCCGACGGTCGGGCCCACGGGTCCGGCGGCGGAGGAGCCATGGCAGGCATGCGCGTCGGGGTCGTCTTCGGAGGTAGGAGCGTCGAGCACCTGGTGTCGGTGCGCTCGGCGCGCACGGTGTGCGACGGCCTGCGAGCGGCTGGGCACGAGGTCGTCGGCCTGTACGTCGACGAGTCCGGCTGCTTCCGTGACGGGCCGGCGTCTCAGGGCGTGATCGAGGCGCAGCGCGCCCTCGCCCCCACCGGCGAGCCGCCGACGCGGGCCCTGCGTCACCTGCTCGAGGCCGCCGTCGACGTCGTCTTCCCCATCGTGCACGGGACCTATGGCGAAGACGGCACGCTGCAGGGCCTGCTCGAGATGCTCGACCTGCCGTATGTCGGCTGCGCGACGGCGGCCAGCGCCGTGGCGATGGACAAGCTGCTGTCCAAGCGACTGTTCGCCCAGGCGGGCATCCCGGTCGTGCCCTACGCGGCGGTGACGCGGGGCGAGCACGCGCGCCACGGTCTGGGCGGCGTGCAGGCGTTCGTAGACGCCGAGGCGCTGCCGCTGTTCGTGAAGCCTGCCGTCGGCGGGTCGTCGGTGGGCTGCGTGAAGGTCAAGAACAAGGCGGCGCTCGCTGACGCCGTGGCCTTCGCGCTGCGCTTCGACGACGTGGTGTTGATCGAGCGCGGCGTCGTCGCCCGCGAGGTGGAGATCGCGGTGCTCGGCGCCGACGCCGCGACGATGCAGGCGTCGGTGCCCGGCGAGATCGTGCCCGGCGGCGACTTCTACGACTACGCCGACAAGTACCTGAAGGACGACGCGAAGCTGCTCGCCCCGGCGCCCGTGGACGCAGCGACGACGACGGCGCTGCAGCAGGCGGCGATCGCCGCGATGGGCGCCGTGGGCGGCGCCGGCCTCGCCCGGGTCGACTTCTTTCTGCTCACCGACGGTCGCTGGTTCCTGAACGAGATCAACACGCTGCCCGGCTTCACCAGCGTGTCGATGTACCCGCGGCTATGGGGGCTGTCGGGGGTGCCGCTACCGCAGCTGTGCGACCGGCTGGTGCAGCTCGCCGTCGAGCGCAAGCGCCACCGCGCCCGCATCGACGACGCGCTGCGCGCGTTCGTGGCCGGCGCCGCCGTGGGCACGGCGTAGGAGCGACCGGTGACTGCGCGCGCTGTGGGCGACGCATCGTCGTTGTCCCGTCGCGTCGTCCGCCGGCGGTGTCATCCTCAACCGGCGTCGCCCTGCATCCCGAGTCTGGCGCCACGGCCCGTCAGCGCCCGCGGCCGACGTCCTCGGTGCGGATGATTCGATCCGTCAGCCGCTCGATGCGCGCGGCCTGCTCGGCGAGCTTTTCGTCCCGCGACTGCACCGCCGCCTCGAGCTCGACCACCCGCCGATGCAGCCCGTCGACGTCGTCCGCCGGCGCGGGGGGCGCCCGCTGGTCGCACTCGGCGCGCACGCGCTGCAGCTCGGCTTCGAGATCGGCGCGTCGCCGCGCCTCGAGCCGCGCGCTGACCCGCGCTGCCTCCAGGTCGGCGATGGCGGCGTCGCGCTGCTGGTCGGCGGTGGCGGTCGCCGCCTGCGCGGCGACGCAGGCAGCGACGGCGGCGTCGACGCGCGCGCGCGCCGCGGTCATCTCGTCAGCGATGATCGGCGGCAACGTCGCGTTCGTCGACGCATGCTCAAGCTGCACTTCGAGCTCGCGCGCATCGTCGCGGGCCATGTGCAGCGCCTCGCGCACACCGTGCAGCTCCACGCGGAGGCTCTCGACCAGCGTGGCGCTGGACGCGGCTTCGGCCCGCGCGCCAGCCATGTCAGCGAGCAGCGCCGTGCGAGCGGCGGCGGCCTCCTGCAGCTCGGCGCGCAGGCTCGCGACGTCGCTCGCGGCGGCGGCCACGCGGTCCTCGGTCTCGCCGCGCACCCGCTGCTCCTCGCGCAGCCCTTCCTGCGCGGCAGCCACGCTCGCCTTCGCCGCGTCGAGTGAGCGGGTCAGCGACTCTTCGCGCGTCGCCGCACGGCGGGCCTGCTCGCCGAGGCTCGTGCGCAGCGCCTGTGCCTCATCGTCGGCCTGCTGGCGCGCTGCCGCTGCGGCGGTCGCTGCCGCCGCGGTCGCCTGCTCGATCGCTGCCGTCCGCTCGCTCGCCGCGCGCGCACGCGCGCGCTCGGCTTCGTCGCGCGCATCGTCGAGCCAGGCTCGCGCCAGATCGGCGCGCGCGCGCTCCTGCGTGAGCGACTCCTGCGCCTCGGCGAGCTGCGCTTGCAGGAACTCGAGGGCGGCGCGGTCGCGCCCGGCGTCACGAACGTCGCTGTCGACGCGCGCGCGGAGCTGCCGCAGCTCGGCACGCTCACCGTCGAGCGCATGCTCGAGCTCGCGTTGGCGCGCGCGCCCCGCCGCCGTCGCCGCCCGCTCGTCTTCGAGCGCCCGGCGCGTGTCGTGCAGTCCCAGCTGCAGCGCCTCGACGCCAGCGTGCGCGCGTGCCCACGTGGCGCGGGCGTCGTCAAGGGACGCCCGCGCCAGCTCGCCATGGGCGTACTCGTCGGCGAGCGCCTGACGCGCCTCCTCGAGCAGCCCCTGCAGCAGCTGTGCTTCGGCGTTTTCGCGGGCGAGCGCGCGCTGTGCTTCGTCGAGCTGCGCGGTCGACAGCGCCACGCGGTCCTGCTGCACGGCGAGCGTCGCCTGCAGCTCCTGCAGCGCCACCAGCCGGGACGCCTCGACTTGCGCGAGCTCGTCCCGGGCGCGCTCCAGACTGGCTCGCGCGGTCGCCAGCTCCGCGGCGCGATCCCCGAGGCTCGCCTGCAGCGCGGCGCGCTCGACGCCATCGTCGGCGCGAGCCTCCTTCAGGGCCTCTTCGGTGGCGCCGAGCGCCGCGGACTTCTCGTGCAGCGCGTGGCGCAGGTCCTCGACGGCTCGCTCGCGTTCGGCCAGCAGCGCGTCGAGCCGTACCGTCTCGACGCGGGCGTCGTCGACCCGCTGGGTCAGGGCGTCCAGCTCGTCGGCACGGGCGCGCTGGGCGTCATCGACGGCGCGGCGCAGCGTCGTCACCTCGCCCTCGAGGCGCGCCATGTCCGCGCTGGCCTCGTCCAGCATGCCGTCGGCCTCGAACAGCTCGCGCTGCATCTCGGCCAGCTTCGTCTTCGTCGATTCGGCCTCACGGGCCAGCGCGGCGCGGGCCGCCTCGAGCTCGGCCTGCGCCTGCGCCAGCGCCCCCTGCAGCGGCGCGACGGCGCCTCTGGCCTCGTCGCGCTCGACGTGGGCTGCCGCCAGCGCCGCCCGCAGGTCGTCGAGCGCCGCCGCGTGGACGGTGGCTTGATCGGCCAGAGCGGCTTGACGGCCCCGTTCGGCGTCGACGGTCGCGCCCTGGGCCGCCGTCTGCGCTGCGTCGTGCGCGGCAGCGATCGCGGCCTCGGCGCCGGCGCAGGCGGCGGTCAGGTCCTCGATCCGTGCATGCAGCGCGCGCCGCTCGTCATCGCGGGCGGCAACGACGTCGCGGGCACGCGCCAGCTCGTCCTGCGCTGTCGCGCGCTCGGCTTGCCCACGGGCTTCGTCAGCGTCACGCTGCTGCTCCGCCTGGGCCAGCGCGGCGCGCGTCTCCACGAGGATGCGTTGCCCGTTTTGTAACAGGCCCTGCAAGCGCGTCCGCTCGACTTCGGCCTGGGCGCGCGCCGCGAGGTGCTGGCCGCGCTCGTCGGCGATGGCGGCCTCGACCTGCAGCAGGCTCTCGGTCAGCCGGGCCAGCTCGTCGCGGGTGACGTCGTGGTCGCCGCGCAGGCGTGCTTCGCGCGCATCGGCGTCGGCGCGCAGCTGCGCGGCGGCGCGCGCGCCGGCGACGCGAGCTTCGGTGAGGGCGGTGCGGGCCTCGTCGCGCTCGACGCAGGCGCCGTCGCGTTCGGCGGTGACGCGGGCGAGGTCGGCGGCGAGGGACTGCGTTTCGGCGCGCGCGCTTGCCTCACTGTCGAGCGCGCGCGCCGCGGCCTCGGCGCGCGCGGCCTCGTCGACGCCGCGGCGCGCGACGTCTTGCAGATCAGCCTGCAGCCGCGCCAGCGCCTCGGCGCGGGCGGCGAGGTCGGCTTGCAGGTCGGCGCGCTGCTTCTCAAGCTCGGCGTGGGCGTCGCGCAGGCGCTGGAACTCGACGGCGAGGTGGTCGCGTTCGGCGGCCCGCTCGCGGGCCTCGGCTTCGCGCGCGGCGAGCGCCCCCTGCAGCACGCTGCGCTGGGCCGTGACGTCGTCGACGGCGGCGCGGGCCTCGGCGAGCTTGATGCGCAGCTCTTCGACGAGCCGCTGGTCGGCCCGCCGCAGGCGCGTCGACTCTTCGAGGCGCGTGGCGGCCTCGGCGGCGGCGACGGTGACCGACTCCTGCGTCGCCTCCAGCGTCGAGCGGAGCGACCGCACCTCGGTCTGCAGCGCCTCGGAGCGTCGCTCGGCGTCGGCGCGGGCGGCGTCGGCGGCGTGGCGGGTGTCCGCGAGCGCGGCGCGGGCGGCGCTCTGCTCGTGGGCGTCGGCGCGCGCGGCCTCGCGCTCTCCGACCAGCACCTTCAGGGCCGAAGCCAGCCGCACCGCGTCGGCTTCGAGGGCGTCAACGCGCGCCTGCAGGCGCGCGCGCTCCGCCTCGAGCGCCGCGGTCGTCGAGGCGTCAACGTTCGGCGCGCGCGGGGTGTCCTTTGCTTCCTTCAGCTCGGCGCGCAGCTCGGCCAGCGTGGTGGCGTGGGCGGCTTCGCGGGCGCGCAGCGCGTGCTCGGCGGCCAAGACGGCGTCCTGCAGGCGCTCGTCGGCGTGCAGGCGGGCCTCGCGCAGCGCCAGCTCAATCGCGGCCACCCGCCCGAGGGCGCTGGCGGCGGCGGCTTCGGCCTGGGCGGCGCGGGCGTGGGCGGCCTCGGTCTGGATCTGGTGCCGGCCGAGCTCGGCGTTGACGTCGGCGGCGACAGCCGCGTGCGCGCGCAGCGCGTCGCGCTCGGCGCCCAGGGCGGCCAGCGCGTCCATGCGTTCGGCGAGGGTTTCCCGCAGCGCGTCGCGCTCGGCGCCGAGCGCGGCGACGGCGTCGGCGTGCTCGGCGAGGGCGGCCTGCAGCGTGGCCTGCAGCTCGGCGCGCTCGGCGGCGGCCTGCAGTCGGTCGCCCTCGAGGGTGGTGCTCCGCTCGACGAGCTCGGCAGCCAGGCGCGACCGCTGCCCGTCGAGGGCGATGAACTCGGCCTCGACCGCCGCGATCCGCAGGGTGAGCTCCTCGTTGTCGTCGCGCAGTCGTCGCGCCTGCCGGTGCAGGTCGCCGTGCTCGGCGTGGGCGCCCACCAGATCGGCGGCCAGCGCGTCGCGCTCGCCGCGCAAGGCGTCCCGGGCCACGGTCGTCCGCTCGAGCTCAACCAGCGCCACGGTGAGGCGGGCCTCGAACTCGACGACGCGGGCGGCGGCCTCGTCCAGACCGCGCACCAGCGCGCCGATGCCTTCGTCGGCGCCGGGCAGGATCGTGGCGACGGCATGGCGCAGGCTCGCGTCGTCTTCGTCGCGGGCGCGCACCCCGGCGGCGCTGGCGAGGGCGAGGGCCTCGCGCAGGCGGGCGAGGGCGTCATCGCGCTCGCGCACGGCGGCCTGCAGCGCGGCGGCGTCATCGCGCTCGGCGCGCTGGGGTCGACCACGGTGGGAGGCCGCATCGAGCAGCGGCGCGCAGGGGACCTGCACGAGGCAGACGTCCTCGACGACGGGCGTCGCGTTGCCGAAGGCGAAGACGTAGGCGCCCGCCGGCTCGGGCTCGTGGCCAAGCAGCGCCGTCTGCGGGACGATGCCTTCGCCGCTCGGCTCGACGTCGAAGGTGCCGAACAGGTATCCGAGCAGCAGGCTCTGGAAGTACACCTGCACGAGCGGAAAGCCGGCGCGCAGGGCCTCGACCAGCGCGGCGTAGGTCGGCAGCGCTGCGCCGTCGGTGCCGTCGGTGTCGTCGAGCAACGCCCGCAGGCCCGGGGAACCATCCGAGGGCAGCGCGGTGACGGCGAAGCCGTCGGGCGACAGAAGCCGGCGCAGGTCGGCGAGCCGCCCCGTCTCTCCCCGGGCGAGGGCAGCGGGCAGGTCGAAGTCAACGACGAGGTCGAAGGCGCCGTCGTCGGCCGGAAGGGGGGGCACCAGCGGGCTGCCCGGCGTTCGGCTGCCCGACGACGGGCGGATCGCGCGGAAGTCCACCTGCTCGAGCGGGCACGTCGCCCGCATGCGCTCGACGAGCTCGCGATCGTCGACGGCGCAGACGACGCGGGCGGCGCCCAGCGACAGCAGGAACGCGGCGAGGTCATCGGAGCGGGCGCCCACCTCGAGGACGCGGCGCCCGGCGACGACGCCCTCGAGGAACTGCAGGCGAGCCAGCTGCTCGGGAAGCCGGGCGCCGTCCTTATAGAGCTCCGCTTTCGTCACCGGGATCCTCGCTCGTCGGGGAGCCCGTTCCTACCAGCCCTCCCCGCCCCGGGGAACCATTGCGTGGCGGGGCAGGGAGCACCAACGCGCGACGACGTCGTCGCGTGCTTCGATGGCGTGACCGTCGGGTCAGGGGTGGACGAAAGATCGCGCGACACGAGGCGCTTGCCGAGGAGCCCCGCGCGCGTGCTCGCCGTCCGCGAGGGAGCGGAGAGGATCGGCAACAAGATCGCGGCGGACCTTCGGCCAGACTCTCCGCATGGTCTCCGCGTGGGCTCCGTGCGCTCTCAGCGCGGCAGGCGGACGAGCATCCGCGCGGGCCCGACCTGCAGGACGGTGTGCCCGGCGGGGACGACGCGCTCGCCGAGCACGGTCATCTCGACCGGCTGCTCGCTGACGCGGAACCGCAGGTTCGTCTGCTGCCCGCGGGCGTCGCCGCCGATCTGGTAGGGCAGGGGGCGATCGCTCTGCACCTCGACGTCGCGGACGTGGAAGTCGAGCAGGCGTGGGTGGCGCCAGGTGCCCCTCCAGACCTTCGGGTACAGGTTCGCGAGGATGCTCGGGATCGGCGCGCCCACGATGCGCAGCTGTACGTGCCCCGCCTTCTGCATCGCGAAGGGGAACATCATGAAGCCAAACCCGAAGTAGGGGATCGACCCGACGCACACCGTGGCGGCGTTGCCTTCGAACAGCGGTGTGCCGGCGGGGATGCGCTCCTCGACGTCGCCGCGCTCCGTGGCGCGCAGGAACCAGGCGTCGTGGCGGGACGTGATCCGTAGGTTCGTGGTCGGCGCGCCCGATTCCTGCGGCACGCTCTTGAAGAGCATCGCGCCGAGGTAGCCGCCGACGCTCTCGGCGAGCGCGCGGGTCACCGGCGACCCATGGGCCCGCTCCTTCAGCCAGACGTAGTCGTTCAGGACGCGCCCGTCGTAGCCCATGCCAGCGAACGGCGTCAGCACGCCGTCGTCGGTCTCGACGAAGTCCACGGTGCGCTGCTGGGCCGCACCGCGCTGCAGGATGTGGTGGGCGTCGACAAGGGGATCGAGCGCGCCCAGCGCCCTGGCCATGGCGTTGCCAGTGCCGAGCTTCAGCACACCCACCGACGGCATTGGCAGCCCTTCGGCCGCTGTGTGCGTGCGCAGCAGGTTCATCGTCGTCACCAGTGTGCCGTCGCCGCCGCCTAGGAAGACCTGGCCGTAGCCGCGACGGGCGATGGCGCGCGCGAACACCGTCGCGTCGTCGAGGGTGCGCGACAGGAACAGATCGCCGGCGGGGACGATGGCCGCGAGGCGCTCGACGAGGCGGTCGGAGACGGCGCGGGCGTTGCGGTTCAGCAGGAACGCCGAACGGTGCGCGAACGGTCGCGGGGCCGGGACACGGATCGGGGCAAGGGTCGTGTGGGCCGGGACATCGTGGAGAATCATGCCCGCTGCCCCGAGCACTTCTCGGGCCAACCGCGCAGACAAGCCAAGTTGAAGGCATAGAAACTATCGTGATCTTCGATGGTTGCCTCGGGAAGCTCGTGTGACGCCGTGCGTTGTTCGGGCCCGGTGCGGTGTCACCCGGGCGTAGCGGTGTGTCGCGGCGGAGAGCGAGAGGACGCCAGCGGTGCATCGTGGATTACGCACCGGGCGATGGAGTCCGATGACGCGGCGGCTCCCGCGGTCAGGCTACGTCGTCGACGGTCGCGCCTTGCCGCTGCCGACGGGCAGGTGCTAGCAGGGTGCGGACATACGATGCGCTCTTCAGCGCCTGGTCAGGTGCTTCTCGCTCTCGTCAAGGACGAGAGCGGAGCGGAACTGGCGGGCAGCTGACAAAGGTAGCTGAGGGCTTGTGGAGCAGCCTGCCAGTGACGACAAGGCGTCGTCGTGGCGTCGACAGGGGCTTGGATGATCCCGGGGTTCAACCACAACATCAAGCATAAGGGGCGGGTCTTCCACGTGCAGACGGAAGACTCGGGCCCGAAGAACCCGCACATCATCACGCACCTCTTCGTCGGCGGGAACATCGTGTCGTCGAAGAAGACGCAGTACGCCGACCTCGTCGGGCAGCCCGGCTACGAGGCGACGGTGCGCAAGATGATGGAGGAGCAGCACAAGCAGATGCTGCGCAACCTCGTCCACGGAGCCTTCGACACCGTCGAGGTGGCGACGGCCTATCACCTCGACGGGCCGGCTCCGCTCAACTACACCGCGACGTCGCCGACGACGAACGCCATTGCCGGCACCGCGGCGTTCACCGGCTTGCCGAGCCAGCTGAAGACCGGCGCCGACGCGCCCGCGCCTGCCGTCGCGCCCGTTCCAGACGCCGTCACGGCAGCCGCGGTCGCGGCAGCCCCGGTCGCGGATCGCCCCGTCGCGGTCGTCGCCGCTGCCGACCTCGCTGGCAGACTGCCGGGCGCCCCGGTCTCCGTGGCGGTCGCTGCCGCGGTGGCGCCCCCGCACGCGCGGGGGAGCGACGCGCCGATCACGATCTTTGGCGAGGACCTGATCAGCGAGAAGAGCCTCGACGAGGTCATCCTCAGCTACCTCGCCGAGGACCTGGCCGACGTCGACTGATGCCGCCGCGTTCACGTTCGCCTTCGCTTTGGTCTGGCAGCGCTTCGACGGGTACAGCGTCGACGGGCGGTGCGTCGTCGACGACGCAGCGGGCAGAGCGTCGTCACTCGGGGAGCGGTACGCTCTCTTCCCTGAGCTTCTTGATCCGGTTGGTGACGGCGGCGTCGGGGATCAGGTTCACGCGCACGCCCTGCACCTGCAGGAACTCGCGGATCGAGCTCTCGTTGATGGCGTCGAAGCGCCGCAGCGTCGTGTCGACCCGGGCGAGCACGCCGTCGATGCGGCGGGCCGCCTCGCGGATGTCCGTCATCGCCACGCGCATGTCCTGCGTGACCTGCTCGAGGTTCATCGCGGCGTTCTCGGTGGCTGGGCCGACCCGCTCGGTGACCGAGCGGACCTGCCCGGGGTCGATGGCGCCGAGCAGGTCGTCCACCTTCGTCGACGCCGACTCGAGCCGCGACAGCAGCGACGGCCCCTTCTCGCGCGCCATGGCCAGCACGACACGCAGGTCGTCGCCCGACGAGCCGACGACGCGGTTGGTCTCGCGCACGAGCGCGCGCATGTCCTGCAGCGCGCCCACCAGCTCGTTGGCGATGGCCTTGCCGTCTTGATCCTTCATCGCCTCGTCGATGCGGCCGATGGCGCTCTCGAGCGGCGGCGTGATGTTGTTCAGCCGCTCGACCAGCACGCTGACGTCGCGGATGACCTGATCGATCTCGACGGTGGGCACGTTGTCGCGCAAGACGGCGCCAGCAGCGAGCGGGGGGCCCGCCTGGCCCGGATCCAGAGCGATGTACTTCTCGCCGAGCAGGGTCTTCTGCCGCAGCGCCGCCTTCGCATTGGCGTGCAGCGTCACCTCGGGGGCGACGCGCACCGTGACCCGGGCCCGCCGGCCTTCGACGGCGATGGAGTCGACGACGCCGACCTTGACGCCGGCGATGGCCACGGTGTTGTCCACCGACAGCCCGAGCGCCGAGTCGAACATCAGGACGTAGGGCTTGCTGCCGCCCGCCGTGCCGCCGCCCAGCGAGAACGTCACCCAGACGAGCGCGACGATCACGGCGACGACCACGCCGCCGAGGACCGCCTCGCTCTTCCAGTTGCCGCTCTCCACGCCGCCGACCTCGTTGCCACAGGCTAGCAGGCTGCTGAGAAAAGCCCTCACGTGGCTTTTTCAGCACCCCGCTGGTTCCAATTCGCTCTCGCCGTCGGCGAGCGCGAATGACTTCTCGCCGGGTGCTGAAGGACGCAAAGCGTTTTTCAGCACCCTGTGATCAGGCCGCGTCCGCGACGCCGTCGACGTTGCCCCGGGGCCCGCGCTTTGCCAACCCGGGCTGCCCGGCCGTGCCATGCGCCAGCGCCGCGGTCACCGCGGCGCGCCGGCGGGCGGCGCGCGGTCGAGGAACGCACGCACCCGCGGGTCGGTCGACGCCCAAACCGTCGCGCGGTCGCCGAAGACATGGACCTTGCCATCGAGCAGCAGGCCGGCGTCGTCGGCGATCAGGGCCGCCGACTCGATATCGTGGGTGATCACGACGAACGTGATGCCGAGCCGCCGCTGCGTCGCCCGGATCAGCTGGTCGATGGACGCCGACGTCTGCGGATCGAGGCCGCTCGTCGGCTCGTCGAAGAGCACGAGCTCGGGCTCGAGCGCGATGGCCCGCGCCAGCGCCACGCGCTTGCGCTGCCCGCCCGACAGGCGGTCGGGCAGGCGCTCGCCGAAGCCCGACAGCCCAACGAGCGCCAGCAGCTCGTCGACGCGCCGGCGCACGTCGGCCTCGGGGGTGCGTGCCACCCGCCGCAGCGGGAACGCGATGTTGTCGAAGACGCTCAGCGAGCCGAACAGCGCGTTGTCCTGGAACAACATTCCCATGCGGCGGCGCAGCTGCAGCAGCGACGGCTTCTTCGCCGCGAACACGTCGACGCCCAGCGTGCGCACGACGCCAGCGTCGGGCGACAGCAGGCCCGTCGCCAGCCGCAACAGCGTGCTCTTGCCGGTGCCCGACGGGCCGAGCAGCACCGTCGTGCGACCGGCGGCGATGGCCACGTTGACGTCGTCGAGCACGGCGCGGGCGCTGAAGCGACGCGTCACGCCGACCAGCTCGATGGCCGCGGACCTGGCCGCCGGGGCTGGCATCGACGACGTCATGCGTGCCTTCCGTAGATGAGCCACGACAAAAGCAGGCAGGCGGCGCACACGACGACCATGCCGCGGATGACGGCGTGGTGGGCAGCGCGGCCGACGCTGGCGGCGTCGTTGTCGCCGCTGGCGAAGCCCTCGAAGGTCGCGACGCCGCCGACGAGCACGCCGAGCAGCACCCCGCGCACGGCACCAACGACGACGTCGAAGCGGCTGACGCCCGACAGCAGCGCCGCCCACATCGTGCCGCCGTCGATGCCGAGCTGCAGCGTGCCGACGGCCTGGGCGCCAAACAGGCCGGCCAGCATCGCGGCGAGCACGCACAGCGGCGCGCCGAAGACGCAAGCGAGCAGGCGCGGCGCCACCAGCAACGCCAGCGGGTCGAGGCCCATCATCGCCAGCGCCTCGATCTGGCGCGTCACCCGCATGGCCTGCAGCTGGCTCGCGATCTCGGCGCCGCTGCGCGCGGCTAGCGCGCCGCCGGCGAGCAGCGGAAACACCTCGCGCACACCGCCGAAGCCGACGATGACGCCGCTCATGCTGGCAGCGCCGAAGATCTGCAGCGACGCCGCGGCCTGCACCGTCAGCATCGCGCCGCAGAAGAAGTTGACGACGACGACAATGGGCAGCGAGCGCACCAGCAGCCGCGACGTCAGCAGCGCGACGTCGATGGCGGGCATGCCGCGAAGCGCTGCCGCCGCGGCGCGCGCGACGAAGGCGACGAAGCGCAGCGGGGTGGCCATCGTCGCCGACAGCCAGCGCATCCACGTGGTCGTCATCACGCGCCTGATCCGCGCAGGCCGAAGATCGCCGTGTTCAGCAGGTAGTTGAGCACGAGAATGACGACGACCGACGCGACGACGGCGCGGTTGGCGGCGCGGCCGACACCCTCGGTGGTGCGCTCGCAGGAAAAGCCAGCCTGCGCACACAGGGCGCCCAGGGCCGCGCCGAACACCACGGTCTTCGCCTCGGACACGACGACGTCGACGATGGCGATGCCGTCGCCGACGCTGTCGAGGAACAGCGCCCGCGGCACGCCGAGGCCAAGGACGCTCATCGCGTACGCGCCGGTGATGCCGGTGACGATGGCGAGCCCGTTGAGCACCGGGGCGGCCAGCGCCGCGCCGACGATGCGCGGCCCAGCGACAAGGGCGCGCGGATCGAGACCCATGACGTCGAGGGC
>VGSZ01000084.1 GCA_016874845.1 Deltaproteobacteria bacterium | reverse complement strand
CTATCGCGCGACGCCGGTGAATGCGCGCACGCAGCAGGTGGTGCCGGCGCGGCAGAAGAAGGATCTCGCGTCGGCGACGAAGGCGGCGAAGAAGCTGTCGACGACGACGTTTGCCTGCGAGCCCGATGCGAACGCCGCCGCCGCCGAATTGCTCGCGGCGCATTCGAAGGGGGCCGAGGCCGACCGATTGATCTCGCTCGCCGTCCACGTGGTCGCCGTCGAGATTCCGGGCAATCGCGGCCGCGGTCGCCCGGCGAAGAACGCGGCGCCGTCGCTGGCGACGACCGAGTACCGCATCGAGATCGAGGTCGCCGCTGACGAGCAGCAGGCGGCGGCGGTGATGTCCCGCGAGGGCGCGTTCGTGCTCGTGCATACGGGCCGCGAGCCGCTCTCGGCGGCGGAGACGCTGCGCGCGTACAAGGGGCGGAGCGTCGCCGAGACGCTTGCCGTTCTTGAGGACCCAGCGTGGGCGGACGTGTTCTTCCTGAAGCTCCCGCATCGCGTCGAGGCGCTCGGCTACGTGCTGCTGCTGGCGCTGTGGGTGTGGAGCATCTGGGAACGTCGGATGCGCGCGAATCTCCGGCCGCGCCCTGAGCGACGATTCCGCGACTGGAATGGAATGGTGCGCAAGAGTCCAACGGCCATGGTGTGCGCGCACATGCTCGGCGGGCTGACAGCAATCCGCATGCGGACCACGCAGGGGTGGTTTCCGTGGACATTGGCGGGGCGGCTCAAGCCGGGGCAGGAGTACGTCGTGCAGTTGAGGAGGCGCCCTTCGTCGGCGCGGCCGGACGGGGGGAAGGAAAATCAGCGGCTCCTCGTGTGAGGGGTGGGCAATGTCCGGGCGAGGCTCGTGTGGGGGGGACTGTGCCGTACGGGGCTTAGTGACCACCGGCACCGTCGCGGGCGAGGCGGTGGTCGCGGCGCGCCAGGGCGCCCGTCTCCCACAGGACCTCGAGGCGGATGTCGCGGTGCGGGGCCTCGCGGGCGTACTCGTCGAGGACCTCTTCGATGTCGTCGTCGACGTGGTCGACCTTGCGACGGTCGAGCACGACGGCGCTGCCTTCGGGGATCTCGCGCAGCACGTCCTTGACGCGGGCCTTCTGCAGGAAGGTCATGTCCTTGTGGAAGACGACGTCGGTGCGGCCGTTCTCGGTCTTCACCTCGACGGCGTTCTTCTGCTGGGCGCGGACGCTGAAGAACAGCCCGACGACGACGCCCACCAGGGTGCCCTTCAGCAGGTCGGTGCCGACGATGGCGACGATGGTGACGACGAAGGGGATGAACTGCGTCGGCCCGGCCTTGTACATGGCGCGCCACAAGGCCGGGGTGGTCAGCTTGTAGCCGACGAACAGCAGCACGACGGCGAGGGCGGCCAGCGGCACGCGGTTGAGCAGCGGGGCGAGGAACAGCACGCCGGCGAGGAGCAGCAGGCCGTGGAAGATGGCCGACAGGCGGGTCTTCGCGCCGGCCTGCACGTTGGCCGAGCTGCGCACGATCACCGACGTGATGGGCAGACCGCCGAGCAGGCCGGAGCAGACGTTGCCAATGCCCTGGGCGACGAGCTCGCGATTGGGGGGGCTGATGCGGCGGTCGGGGTCGAGGCGGTCGACGGCCTCGAGGGACAGCAGCGTCTCGAGGCTGGCGACGATGGCGAGGGTCAGGGCCACCTTCCACACCGTCGGGTCGGTGATGCGGGCGAAGGCCGGCTGCTTGATCGCGTCGGCGATGCTGGCCGGCAGGGCGACCATGTGCTCGCCCTCGAGCACGAGCCCGGCCTTGCCGAGGGCGGCGGCGACGGCGGCGCCGCCGACGACGGCGAGCAGCGCCGGGGGCACCAGCTTCAGCAGCGGCGTGCGCTGCAGCTTCGGCCAGCCGAGCATCAGCGCGATGCACAGCACGCTGGTGAGCACGGCGGCGGGCGTGAAGGCGTTCAGCGCGTGCGCCAGCGTCGAGAACGTGTTGCCGTCGGTGGAAGTGAACGAGTCGCTGCCGACGAATTCCTTGTCGTAGCCGACGGCGTGGGGGGCCTGCTTCAGGATGATCAGGACGCCGATGGCGGCCAACATCCCCTTGATCACCGCCGACGGAAAGAAGTGCGCGATGGCGCCCAGCCGCAGCGCGCCCATCGCGACCTGCAGCCCGCCGGCGAGCACCACGGCGAGCAGGAAGGCCGGGAAGCCCGCGGCTACGCCGGCGGCGGCGGCGGCGGCGGGGTCGGCGCCCTGCGCGGCGGCGGCGCGCGCCGCCTCGGCGCCCAGCTCGCCGATGCCGGTGGCGACGATGACCGCGAGGCCGGCTGCGGGACCGCTGACGCTGAGCGCCGCTCCCGACAGCGCGGCGACGACGACGCCGCCCACGACCCCAGCGACGAGACCGGAGACCAGCGGCGCGCCCGAGGCCTGGGCGATCCCAAGGCACAGCGGCAGCGCGACGAGGAAGACCACCAGACCCGCAGGCAGGTCGGAACGAGCATGGGCAAGCAGCCCCGACGAACGGGCAGACATCACGACTCCACGGCTGAGAAAAAGCAAAGGACAGACCAGGGCGTCGTCAGCGACGACGTCGGATAGACCACGCGCCGCGGCGCTGCTCGCGTGGGGGCCGCCGTCGACGCGCCGACCGAGCGGCCAGGGCGCTGCGCCGGTCGTTCAGCGGTGGGAGTCGGGGTCGTCGTCGTCGCTGCTGTACAGCAGCCGCCGCGCGACGCGGACACGAGCGCGTCGTCGCCGACGCACCCCCGCGGTCAGCGCGACGCGCCGCCGGCAGGCCTGCCGCGCGCGTCCGCTCGTTCGGCGCGGGGCGGCGGCGGGGGTTGCAGCCCCAGCGCGCGCAGCTCGACGGCGGCGGCTACGGCGACGTGGATGACCTCTTCCTCGGCGAACTGCGCCGCCGAGGCTCGCCCGACGGGCGGACCCAGCAACGACACCAGCACCAGCAGGAAGCGAAGCAGGTTCACGAGGACGTAAGGATGCTGACGCTTGTGTGCGCCGACAAGTGGATTTGAGCGAACATCTGCCGGGCTGCCTCACCGTGTCGGCCCGGGGCGGGCTCCCCGCTCGTCATTGACCACACCGCCAGCCACGCCGTCACGACACCGGCCCTACCCCGCGGCTTCGCCGCTGCCTTGTCCCCATTCGGGGTCGGACAGCGGCGCTGCGGGAGCAGGTCGCCGACGTGGGTCAGACCTTCACTCGGCCGCCTTGTCGCCCTTCTTGTCGGACTTCTTCTCGATGCGCACGAGGTGAGCCAGGTAGTCGTCGCGGTAGTGCTTGATCGACGACGTCACTGGGGACGTCGCGAAGTCACCGAGGGCACAGAGTGTATTGCCGGCGATCTGCTTGCTGACGAACTGCAGGGTCTCGAGATCGCTCTCTTTGCCCTTGCCTTCCATCATCCGGTACAGCGTCTTTTCGAGCCACATCGTGCCCTCGCGGCACGGCGTGCACTTGCCGCAGCTCTCGTGGCGGAAGAACTCGACCATGCGCGTGGCCGCCCACAGCATGTCCACCGAGTCGTCCATCACGATGAAGCTGGCCGAGCCGAGCATCGAGCCCGCGCCCTTGATGCCGTCGTAGTCGAGGACGGCGTCGAGGTTCGCCGCCGGTATGATCGGCGCCGACACCCCCGCCGGCAGCACACCCTTCACCGGACGGCCCGACGGCGTGCCGCCGCCGTACTCTTCGATGAACTGCCGCAGCGTCACCTTGCCGAGCGGCAGCTCGTAGTTGCCCGGACGCTTCACGTGCCCAGACAGGCAGTAGATCTTGGGACCCGTGTTGTTCGGCGGATTCCCGATTGCCTTGTAGGCGTCGACGCCCTTGGCCAAGATGTACGGCACGTTGGCCAGGGTCTCGACGTTGTTCACCACCGTCGGCTTCATGTACAGGCCGGCCACGGCAGGGAACGGCGGGCGGCTGCGCGGCATCGCGCGGTTGCCCTCGAGGGACTCGATGAGGGCGGTCTCTTCGCCGCAGATGTAGGCGCCGGCGCCGAGGAACACGACGATGTCGAGGGAGAACGGCGTGCCGTCGGCCCTCGTCAGCTTGCTGGGCGCGCCGAGCAGGCCGGCCTTCTTCGCCTCGTCGACGGCGTCGCGCAGGCGGTCGCCGGCGACGGTGTACTCGCCGCGGATGTAGACGAAGGCGAGCTCGCAGCCGATGGCGTAGCTGCCGATGGCGATGCCCTCGATCAGCGTGTGCGGCTCGATCTCCATCAGGTCGCGGTCCTTGAAGGTGCCGGGCTCGCTTTCGTCGGCGTTGACGACGAGGTACTTGGGGCCCGGGCCCTTGGGGACGAACGACCACTTCATGCCGGTGGGGAACCCGGCGCCGCCGCGGCCCTTCAGCCCGGCGTCCTTCACCATCGTGGTGACGTCTTCGGGCTTCTTCCGCAGGGCATTCCTGAGGCCGTCGTAGCCGCCGCGCTGCTCGTACTCGGTGAGCGCCACCGCTGTCGTGCGGCCCGGGTTCGGCAGGAGGATGGGCTGGTAGTCGAGGGGCATGGGCGTTTCTCGAGGTCGGAGGGGACGAAGCGAGGGAGGATGAAGGGCGACGACGACGCGCGGCCGTCAGTGCGCCTGCGACTTCGCGGCGGCGGCGCGCGTCTTCAGGTCGGCGACGAGGCGCTGCAGGTCGTCGTCGGTCTTCAGGTTTTCCTTGTAGTCGTCGCCCACGCGGCACATCGGCGCGCGGTGGCAGGCGCCGTAGCACTCGACGGTGCCGTGCAGCTCGATGAGGTGGTCCTTCGTGTGGCCGTGGCGCGTCCCGCGCTCGCCATGGAGCTGCACGTCGAGGAGCTTCGCGGTCTTCGCCAGCGCGTCTTCGGCGCCGACGAGGGCGCAGGGCAGTTGCAGGCAGTACTCGACGCGCACCGGCGCGACCTTCTCGGTGAAGAGCATCGCGTAGAAAGTCGCCAGCTCGATGGCGTGGCTGTGGGGCAGACCGATCAGGTCGGCGACCTCGGCCAGCGTCTCGGTCGACAGCCAGCCCTTTTCTTTCTGGGCGAGCTTCAGGCTCGGCAGCAGGGCGGTCTTCTTGTAGGGGTACTTCGCGACCTCGGCGGTGATCGCGTCGCGCGTCGTGACGGAGAGGCTCATGAAGGTTCGATGCCAGAGCCGTCTGGCGGCGACAAGGCGCTTCGTGGATCTGGACAGCCGCGCCGCCGCGGGCGCCGCGGGCGCCGCGGTCAGTCGTCGGAGTCGAGGGCCGCCCAGTCCGTGAACCCCGCCATGACGCCGGCGCCGACCCCGAGCGCCAGCGTGCCGCCGAGCAGCGCGTTGGTGGTCGTGGCCCAGACGACGCCGTCGTCGCGGATCGTGGCGAGCTCCCGGCCGGGGAACCCGTCCTTGCCGGCGGCCACCGCCGCCGCGCCGGCGTCCTCGTAGCGCTCCTGCGCCACCGCCGTCGCCCACCCGGTGACCGCGGCGGTCGCCCCCGCCGTCACCGCCAGCGACGCCACCGCCAGCGTCGCCCCCGCCGGCAGCGGCGGCGGGTTCATCCGCAGCGCCAGCCGCGGGTCCACGCCCTGCTGCTCGCCCGCGCGCAGCGGGTGGTCGGCGAAGAGCCGCTCCACCACCGGGCCCACCGCGGCGAGGAATTCGTCGCCCCCCGCCGGCCGCAGCCGCAGCGTCTCGCTGGCCGTCGCCGTGGCGTCCGTCGTCGTCAGCCGCCGCAGCGCGAACACCCGCTCGTCGCCCAGCGACGACAGGCCGCCGGTCAGCAGCACGTCGGCGCCAAGGGCATCCACGATCTCGGCCAGACAGCCGTCGTCGCTGCAGCCGGCCCGCTGCCGCTCGGCCTCGTGGGCCACCAGCGCCCGCACCTCGTCGAGACCGACGACGCTCAGGCCCTGCCGCTTGCGCAGCTCGGCCACCAGCGCGTCGGTGACGAACCGGCCCACCCGCGGCGCGACGTCGCCGGCGACGCTCAGGTCGTAGACCGCCACCCGCAGCACCGCCCGGGTCGTCGTGGCCGTCGTGGCCGTCGTGGCCGACGTGGTCGTTGTCGTCGTCGTCGCGCGTTCGCTGGCGTCGGCCGACGCCGACGGCGCTGTCGTCGTGGTCGACGTGGTCGTCGTCGCGCGTTCGCTCGCGTCGGCTGACGTCGACGGCGCCGTCGTCGTCGTTGCCGTCGTCGTCGCCGCGGGTCGCGCCTTCGCGGGCGTCGCCGTCGCCGCGGCCGCGCGGGCCCGGGGAGGATGCTCGGCGGCCGCTGCGCCCGGGGCCCCGAGCAGCGCGACCGTCGTCATCACGGTCCGCAACGTCAGCGCCGTCAGGGCGGTCCAGCGGCGGCTCATGGCAACCGCCCGCCGAGCAGCTCAAAGCGGTCCGACAGCAGCGTGACCGCGGGTTCGGCGTCGGTCATCAGCTTGTCCTTGAGCACGATCCGCAGCTGCGCGTCGCGGGTGGGCGGATAGCCGCTGCTGTCCCAGATGACGCCCACCACCACCGTCGTGCCGGCGGTGGTCTCGAACCGCTGGGAAGGACCCACGTCGGGCTTGGGGGCCGAGCTGCTCATGCCCGCGTCTTCGAACCCGCCGTGGCCGGCGGGGGGCCTCGCGTCCACGCGCGCGCCGTCGGCGCCGAGCACCTCGATGGCGGTGACCTCGATCTCGTCGCCCTGGTCGTCGCGCAGGCGGAGGGCGAGGGGCACGATCCCGCTGACCAACGGGGACACGACCACGGCGCTGGTGCCGCCGGCGGGGTCGCCCACAGGCGGGGTGTTGCCGTACGCGAACGCCCCCGACTCGGTGACGACGACGACGTCGGCGACGTCGGGGTTCTGCGCCGTCACGACGAGCCGGACGTCCTGCACGTAGGCGCGCGGCTCGACGTCGCCGTCGTCGAGGAAGCTCGGCTCCTTCCAGATCAGGCACGAGCGCACGCCGGTCGGGCCCGCCGGCAGCGCCACCGTCGGCTGGCCCGCAGTCTGGCCGTCGTAGGTGCAGCGACCGATGCCCTCGAGGGGCACGGCGTCGCCGCGGTCGCCCGCCTCGATCCCGGCGTCCGAGCCTGCTTCCGGTGCGTCGCCTTTGGTCGGGGGCGCTTCGACGAGCACACCGGGCACGAGGTTGATCGGCTGCTCGCTGCCCGCCCACCGCCGCACCGCCGACACGAGCACCGTCGCGTCGTCGACGTCGGTGATCGTCAGCGGCACCGCCAGCGGACCGACGACCCGCGCGATGGCGCCGACGGCGACCTGCGGCGGCAGGTTCGCGCCCGGCGGGCGACACACCCCGTCGGCGGCGCACACGGCGCGATCGACGCAGTCGGCGTCCTCGGCACACAACAGCCGCGCCGGTCCGGGCAACGACTCGTCAAAGCCGCAGCTGGCGCCGGCGGCGAGCAGCATCAGCGTGAACCACGACGAGGATCGGCGCGACGATGACATCGGTCGCAGCATACCCGCGGCGCCGGCCGCGCGCTCATCGGTACCGGGGCCCCGCGCGCGACGCTCGCCTCGCGTCACGAGGGCGGCGCGCCGAAGAACCGCGCCGGTCGGCAGCCGTCGTCGCCGACGAGCTCCTCGAGCACCGCCCCCACGCGAAACAGCGTCGTCTCGTCGAAGAAGCGGCCGTGCACCTGCACCCCGAAGGGCAGCCCGTCGGCGTAGCCCGCCGGCAACCCCAGCGCGGGGTAGCCCACGAGGTTCGCCCCCTGCGTGAAGGCCACCAGGCGCAGCAAAAGCGCGGTGTCGACCTCGCCGGTGACGAGCGCCTCGGGGTTCAAGAGCGGCGCCGTCGTCGCCGTCGACGGCGTCACCAGCACGTCGACCTCGGCCACCGCCTCGGCCCACCGGCGCGCCAGCGCCGGCCGCAGCGCGCCGGCGTCGCGCACCGTGGCGGCGGGCACGCCGCGCGCGAGCAGCGGGGCCATGCGCGTCGCCGGCGCGATCTCGTCCATGACCATGCCCTGCCGGCGCAGGAAGTCGCTCAGCTCGGCGCCGGCGAGCACCGCGTGGCACAGCCGCAGCTCGTGCAGCAGCGACGGCGGCACCGCGACGTCGACGACCACGGCGCCGCGGTCGGCGAGGCCGCGCACCAGCCGCTCGATGGCGGCGGCGATGGGCGGATCGGCCAGCGCGGTCCAGCGCGCGTCGAAGCCCACCCGCAGCCCGGCGACGTCGTTGGCTCCCAGCACGGCCGCCAGCGCGGCGCCGTCGACGGGCGGCTGCAGCAGCGTCGCCGGGTCGCGCGGGTCGCGGCCGGCGAGAGCGGCGTACAGCACGGCGGTGTCGACGAGGCTCGGCGCCAGCGGCCCGAAGTGGCCGAGGGAGGGCACGACGCCGAGGGTGCCGTGCTTGGACAGCCGCCCGAAGGTCGGCTTCAGCCCGACGACGCCGCACAGCGACGCCGGCAGCCGGATGCTGCCGCCGCCGTCGGAGCCCACGGCCACCGGCACGAGCCCCGCGGCCACCGCCGCCGCCGTGCCGCTCGACGAGCCACCCGGCGCGCGGCGCGCGTCCCACGGGTTGCGCGCCGTGCCGGTGGGCGAGAACCCCGTCGCGCCGGCGCCGAGCTCGTGCATGCCGTTCTTGCCGACGACGATGGCGCCGGCGGCGCGCAGCCGCGCGACCAGCGCGGCGTCCTCGTCAGCGATCCAGAACGTCCGCCGCGTGCCCCCGCGCACCGGCGCGCCGCGCACGTCGACCTGATCCTTGAAGCTCACCGGCACGCCGTCGAGCACCGAGCGCGGCCGACCCTCGCGGTGGCGCGCCTGCGACTCCGCCGCCGCGCGGCGGGCCTCGCCGGCGTACACGTCGACGAACGCGCGCAGCGGCGGCCCGCCGTCGTCGGGGGCGTCGCTGCGGGCGATGGCGCCGAGGCAGGCGTCGACGACCGCTACCGGGTCGGCGCGGCCGCTGGCATAGGCCGCCGCGTACGACGCCACCGACGGCCACGGCGCGCGACCCCGGCGCGCCCGTGCGACGGTGGCGAGGTCGACGGGGCGCTCGGGGTCGTCGGCGTGGGGATCGCGCGGCACCACCGGGCCGGGCGCCACGTCGGGGAGCGCGGCGCCGCCCGCCACCGCGTCGCCGACGACGAGCCTGGCGAGGAGCGCCCGCGCTGGCGCGACGCGGGCGAGCGTCGAGGTCAGCGCGCGCAGCGGTCGACCGGACAAGCGAGCCATCGACGAGCCTGTGCGCTATCGCGGCGGCGACCGCAACCCGGTGGTGTACCCGCGGCGCCGGGTACCACGTCGCCCATGAGCGCTCTCGCGTTTTTCGAGTCGTGCGTCATCGCCGCCGCCGCCCCCGGTGAACCCAACGCCGCCCCGTCGTCGCACCTCGTCGTCGGGTGCGCTGGTGGTCGCGGCCCTCGGCGTGCTCCTGGTGTCGGGCGTGTCGCTGGCGCTGCCGCCGGCGGTCTACTGGTTGACGTCGGTGCCCCGCGCGCCCGGCGACGACGGCACCGCGATGCCCGAGAGCCTCATCGCCGACCAGCCGCGCCTGGCCCCCGAGGCCGCGCCGACCACGCCGAAGCCGGCGTCGCCGACCTTGCCGCCGTCGTCGCCGCCGCCCTCGTCCGCGCCTCCGTCGTCGTCCTCGCCCTCGCCCGCGGCACCGTTGTCGCCGTCGCCAACGATGCGCTACTGACGCGCGTCGTCCGCGTGGGGGCCGGCGAAGGATCGGGGCAGGCGCAGCGCCGGTTGTCGTCGCCCGACGGCGTCCGACGGGCGCTCACGAGTGGGTGCGGCGGTCGCCGAGCACCATCGCGGCGCGGCCGAGGCTGCCTTCGTCGAAGCGGCCGACGGCCTCCTCGGGGCGCGCGACGATCAGCACGCCGGGGGGCACCGCCACGCCGCTGCGGAGCAGCGTGCGCGAGCCGAGGATGGCCCCGCGCCCGACGGCGCCGCCGAGCACGGCGCGGCCGGTGCTGCGGCCCTCGACGACGACGTCCTGCCCCGGGCCTTCGGCGAAGAACGCCACGCCGGTGGTCAGGAACACGTCGGCGCCGAAGACGGCGTCCTGCATGTCGAGGTTCGACAGCGTCGAGCCGGCCATGGCGACGACGCGGCGCAGGTGGGTGTCGACCAGCGTGCGGCAGCGCGGCCCGATCACCGCCGTGTGCACGACGCTGTGGTCAGCGACGAGCACGCCGTCGCCAAGGACGCTGTCGATGACGCTGGCGTGGGCCTCGACGCGCACCTCGTCACCGAGGATCGAATTCTCGACGATCGCCGTCGGGTGGACGCGCGGCCCGCGCTTGCCGCGTCGGCGTGGCGCGCGCCCGCGCTCGGCGACGAGCCGCGTCTGCAGCGCCGCCAGCGACAGGTCGAGCACGTGCAGCCAGTGGCGCGGCCAGCCGAGCAGGCGCTCGACGCGGGCCAGCGCGAGCCGGTGGGGCGCAGCGCCCCACGGGCGCACGTCGACGTCGACGGCGCCGGCGTCGTCGACGACGAAGAGCTCGACGTCCTCGCGCAGGCGGCCGGCGCCGGCCACGAGGTCGGTGGGCAGCGTGGCAGAGGCGTCGGTGAGGCGGGCGCTGGCCTGCCCGAGGGCGGTGGTCGTCGACAGCGCGGCGCGCACGGGGCGGCCGCGGCGCCGGTGCTCCTGCAGCAGCGCGCCCAACGTCGCCGCCGAGAACAGCACGTCGGCGGCGCAGCAGGCGACGACGTCGTCGGGCACGGCGTCGTCGGCGGCGAGGTCGACGACGGCGAGGCCGTGGGCGGCGGCGGCCTCCTCCTGCCACGCGGCGAGGGTGCGGCCGCCGAACAGCAGGGTCTCGGCGGGCTGCTCGAACGGGAAGATCGCGGCGAGGCTCGACGGGGGGTGGAAGCGGGCCAGGCGCGGCATCGACGGCAGCATCGCCGAACGAGGCCGTCGCGTCACCGCCGGGCGCCGCCTCGTCGAAGCCGGTGGCCCACGCGGCGCCCGGCGAGCAGCAGGGCCAGCGCCGCCGCCGCCCACCCCGCCGGTGATCCCGCGCCGCACGCGGCTGGCGCGTCGTCATCGTCGTCGTCGTCGTCGTCGTCGTCGTCGTCGCCGTCCACGCCGCCGTTCACGCCGCCGTCCACGCCACCGTCGTCTTCGTCTTCGCCTTCGCCCTCGCCCTCGCCCTCGCCGGCGGCGCCGCCGTCGCCACCGTCGGCGTCGTCGGGAGGCACGCCGGCGTCGACGACGGGGCTGACGCAGCCGGCGGTGGGGTCGCACACCAGCCCGGCGGCGGCGCAGTCGGTCTCGGCGGGCACGCCGGCCGCGCAGGCGAGCCAGACGGAGCCCTGGCAGGTGGCGCCGTCGGGGGCGGGGCAGCGCGGGTCCATGCAGCCGGCGCCGCCAAAGGCGCCATCGCCCGCGCCGCCGCAGACGCGGTCGTCGGCGGCGCAGTCGACGGTGGCGAACACGCCGTCGTGGCAGGCGGCGACGTGGGTGGCGTCGGCGCAGGCGGTGCGGCCGAGGCCGTCGCCGCCGGGGCAGCGCGGGTGGACGCAGAAGGCGTAGGCGCCGTCCTGCTGGCAGGTGGCTCCGTCGGCGCAGGCGCGCGCGCCGCGGAAGCGCCCGCCCTCGCAGGTGGTGACGCGGGCGCCGTCACACCAGCTGCCGCTGGCCAGCGTGCAGCGCGGGTCGACGGCGTCGGTCCACGTGATCGCCAGATGGTTGCCGACGGTGCGCAAGGAGCCGTCGGACGGCGAGTTCTTCACGCACAGGTCGCGGGCGCCGCGGGAGTGGCAGGTGGCGGCGTCGTTGTCGTCCTCGACCACCAGCGTCGAGCTGCCGCCGCCGTCGAGCATCAACGCGTTCCAGCAATCGAACGGCGCGCCGGCGAGCAGGTCGCGCACCTCGTCGCAGGTCATGCCGGTCTCGCCGCCGCTGGCGTTTCGGCCGTCGACGACGACGAGCCACAGGTGCGTGTCGTCCTGCTCGAGGCACACGGCGCTGCGCGGCGCGCTGGTGGCGTCGTAGCAGCCCGAGCCCTTGACCCCGTCGGCGATCAGGCGCGCGCCGTTGCCGCCGACGGCGTTGTGGGCGCGCAGCGGCGCCACCGCCGGCGTGCGCAGCGGGCTGTCGGCCATGGCGTCGTTGTTGAGCGGCAGCACCCGCGAGCGGATGGTGCAGCGCTTGTCGACGGTGCAGGCGAGGTAGCCCCAGCGCTCGCCGGGGTCGGCGGGGATCACGCGGTGGGTGTTCCACATCCGCCCGCCGCTGACGGCGAGCCCGAGGGGACGCAGCCAGCGGTCGCCGGTGCAGCCGCTGCTGTTGCAGGACCAGTCGGCGTTGACGGCGGCGATGGCGCCGTCGACGCGCTCGGCGAAGGCGAGGGTGTTCGTGCGCCACTCCTCGCCCACGACGTCGGCGGAGGCGTACAGGCCCACCTGCGGCGCGCTCAGGTCGGCGCGCACGGCGTAGATCTTCTGCGGTCGCGTTCCCGTGGTGATGCGCTTGAACGACGTCACGCCCGGCCGCACCTCGCGCGAGAAGTCGGCGGCGCGCGCGGCCCCGCTGCCCGTGACGATCCACGACAACCACGCAGCGACGACGAGCCGGACGGTCATGGTGAAGACTCCTGGTCGGTCAGGGGCTCTCGTAGACGGCGATGGCGCGGATCTGGGCAACGGCGCCGTCGACCATGCCCCCCGGCGACGTGAAGGGCCCCACCACCGCAGCGTCGGCCTTGCGCGCCGGGCCGAGGGAGCCGCAGGCGAACTGGTCGCCGGCGAAGCGCCCGCGCACGAGCATCAGGTCGCCCGCGACGTTGTCGGCGGCGCTCGTCGCGGCCCGCAGCTGGTCGGTGTCGGGTGGGTTCACATCCAGCGCGATCAACGTCGTCGCCGTCGCCGTCATCTCGAACGCGCAGGCAAGGTAGCTGCCGGCGGTGCCGGTGGTGCCGACGCTGCCAAACGGCGTCGCCGCGGTGGGCGTCTGCCGCAGCGCGAACAGCACCTCGGCGCCCCACGTCGCCGCGGTGGTCAGGGTCAGGTTGCGGTTCACGAGCACGAGCCGCCCCGGTCCGGGCACCGCTGCGTCCCCCCGACACCGTGAAGCTGCCCTGGTCGGTGGTCCAGCCCGGAGCGTTGGCGCCCGAGAACGTCTCGAGCAACCGCAGCCTCTCACCCGGCGCGTCGGGCACCAGATCGCAGCCGTTGCCAAGCCCGTCGTCGTCGGTGTCGAGCTGGTCTTCTTGCGGGCGCAGCGGGCAGTTGTCGCAGGCGTCGCCGAAGCGGTCGCCGTCTTCGTTGCCCTGGTCGGCGTTGCGCACCGCCGGACAGTCGTCGAGCCCGTCGTTGACTCCGTCGCCGTCGGCGTCACCCGGGCGGCTCGCCTTCTCCTTCGCCCTCGCCTTCTCCCTCGCCTTCTCCCTCGCCTTCTCCCTCGCCTTCTCCCTCGCCTTCGCCCTCGCCGCCGGGGACGCTGGCGACGCAGACGCCGTCGACGCAGGCGAGGGCGGCGCCGCAGTCGACCTCGGCGCGGCAGCGCTTGCCCGAAAGCTCCAGCGGCGGGAGCACGCAGGTCGTCAGCGTGGACACCGCGGCCAGGACCAGGCCGCACCAGGGAAGGACAGCGGAGAAGTTCATCTCGGCACGCACGCGGCACATCATCGCCGACGGCGCGGCTTCGTGCATCCGCCCGTCTTCGGTCGTCGTCTGGTCTGGTCTGGACTGGTCTGGTCTCGGTCCGGTCGCCGGGAGCTTCTGCGTGTCGCTGCGGGCAGCGGGGTCTCCGACGAGGTCTTCTCCTTCGACGATCTTCCGCTGCTCGCCTTGCGGCATGGCCACCTTCGCCTTCGGCGCGACCGAAGGGGTGCGTTGCGCCGCACCCCTTCGGAAACCCCGGCGCTCGTGCGGAGTGCGCGCACCGGAGAACGACCCGGGCCCCGCAGTCGATCACCTTCGCTTCGTCGTCGTGGCGGGCTGCGGTGCGCGGGTCGTCTCCTCACCGGAGTCGACCCTCGTCCTTGCGGACGTCGCACCGGCTTCGTCGCGCGTCGTCGCGCGTCGTCACGCGTCGTCGCATCCCCGCTTCTGCTGCCCCTTCGAGCAGCGTGTGCGGCGACGCGCATCCTTCGCCCGTTGCGTGCCTCAGCCGGTGACGAGCGCGAGCACGGCCAGCGACACGGCGAGCACCGGCAGCGTCGTCGCCACCCCGAGGCGGACGAACAGCGTGACGCCGACGTCGACGTCGTGCTTGCGCAGCACGTCGTACCAGAGCAGCGCGGCGAGGGAGCCCAGGGGCAGCAGGCGCGGGCCGAGGTCGCCGCCGACGAGGGCGGCGAAGGCGGGGGCGTCGCCGCCGGGGAGCCCGGCGAGGGCGAAGGTGTTCAGCACCGACATCGGATGGTTGTTCAGCACCGCCGAGCCCAGCGCCGACGACAGGCCGACGGTGACAAGGGGGTGCGCGCTCGCGGCGTAGACGTCGTGCAGCGCGGCGACGACGCCGCTGCGCTCCAGGGCAACGGCGACGACAAAGACGCCGGTCAGGAAGGGGAACACCGGCCAGGCGACGCCGCGGGCGACGGCGCGCGGCGCCGTGCCGGCGTGCAGCGTGGCCAGGGCGCAGACGCCGCCGCCGGCGACAGCGACGGGCCACAGCGGCAGGTCGAACGCCGACAGCGCCGGGTACAAGAGCAGCGTGCCGCCGGCGGCGCCCAGAACAACGCGCGCCTGAGGAGAGAGCGGCGCGAGGGCATGGGGCCACGCGCCCAGCGCCGGGGCCTCATCGGCCAGCACGTCGCGAAACCACCAGGCGAGGACGGCGTAGGTGACGCCGGCGCCGGCCAGCGCCACCGGCACCATCACGAGGGCGTAGCGGTTGAACCCGATGCCGAGGTGGTCGGCGACGATCAGGTTCATCGGGTTCGACACGACGAGGGGGGCGACGCCGGCGGCGGCGAAGATCGCGAAGGCGAACGGCACGAGGAACTTCGGGTGCCGTCGCGGGTACACGGTGCGCAAGAGCGTCAGCACCGTCGGCGTCAGCAGCAGCACCGCGGCGTCGTTGGAGAACACCGCGGCGACCACCATCGCCAGCACGAACGTCACGCGGAAGGCGTGGCGCACCGGGCCGCGGGTGCGCGGCTCGATGGACGACGCGAGCCGGGTCAGCAGGCCGAGCTGCTCTGCCGACGACGCCATCGTCATCACCGCCGCGAGCGTCAGGTACGCGCGCCACTGCGCCGCGAGCGCCGCGCCGACGTCGGCGGGGTGCACCACGCCCCCGACGCCGGCGAGCACGACGGCAGAGAGCGCGCCCAGGGCCGGCCCCCAGCCGTGCGGCCGCCACGCGACGACGCCGACGAGCACGAGCAGACCGGTGACGACGAGGGCGACGGCCATGGGTTCTCGATAACGCCTGTCGGCCGGGGCGGGAAGCCGCCCATCGCCCGAGGTGGCACGCGGCTCGCTGCGGGGGCGACGGAGGCCCGCATGAACGCCCTTGCCGAGACGAACTACTGGGATGTCCGCCCCGAGGGCGTGGCCGCGCTGCTGCTGGTGGGCCTGGCCCTGTTTCCGCGGCTGACGGTGCTGGGGCTCGTGCTGTGGCAGGGCCTCGCGCTCGGCGCCTGCGGCTGGGTCGGCTGGGGGTTGTTCGCGCCCCACCTGCTCGTCGCGATCCTCGGCACCGAGCACGACTGGCACACGAACCCGGTGCTGTGCGTGATCGCCTGGTGCTTCGCGTTTGGTGGCACCGGCAGCGAGGCCGGCGCGGTGCGGCGACGGTGGCGACGGCGACGGCCCGACGAGGGCTGCCCTTGACCGGGCCGTCTTCGTCACCGGCCTCGGCGCGCTGGCGCTGACGCTGGTGCCCACGCTGCGCTTCACGCGGCACCCAAGCCTCGAGACCGCGCCGCTGCCCACGTCCTCGATGTCGCCGTCGTCGCCGGCGGCGATGCCCCAGCACGCCGAGTAGGCCAGTTCCTCGCGTTCTCGAAGAGTCGCGGCAATGACCTCCTCACGCCGCGCGGCGACTTCGCCGGGCTCGTGCCGGGCGACCGCTGGTGCCTGTGCGAGCGCCGGCTGCAGGAGGCGCTCGACGCCGGCGTGCGGGTGCCGGTGGTGCTCTCAACGACCAACGCCGCCGCGCTGCGCACGCTGTCGAAGCAGACGCTCGAAGCGCTCGTCGCGCTCGTGCGCGACGGCGGGCGCTGGGGCCCGCCGCGATTCTTCTGCGGGCGGGACTCGCAGGGGGGGCGTCGCCGGTCTCACCCGGGCAGGCCAAGAACACGCCCGGCGAGCGCAACTCCGCAGAGGAACGCGCCCTCGACGCGCCCGCCGAGGCTCCAGTCGCCGCCGACGCCAAGCCGCGTCTCGTCGTCGAAGAGCGGTTCGCTCCCGCCTGCGGCGCCGACGCGCGCGCAGGCCCAGCGGCGAAGGACCGAGCGGCGTGCCTCGATCCGACCGATCCCGAGTCGGCGCGCCAGCGCTTGCAACAGGTCCGTCGCGAGGGTGTCATCCGGGTCACGCAGGTGGGCGGCCGACCACGCCGGCGCCGCGTGCAGCACCCAGCAGTTCGCCAGCCGCCGCCCGGGCTTGCTCGACTCCCGCGCGAGCCACGCGAGCGTGCGCGCCTCATCGTGATCGCGGCCAAGGAACAGGCCATCGAAAGGCAGCGTTGCCAGTGCGTCGTCGGCGGGCACGAACGCCAGCGCCACGCACGGCTCGCTCGTCGCCGTCGAGGCGGCCTCGGCGAGCCCCGGACTGACGCCGCGCACCAGCGGATGCGCCTGGCTCGCGGGCAGGCAGACGAGCAGCGCATCGAAGGCACCGAAGCCTTCGAGCGGCTCCCCGCTGCGCGTACCGGCAGGACCCAACGTGACGCCGGCTGGCCCCACAGTGCCGCTGAGCACGTAGCGCCCCTCACGACGCTCGATCGCATCGACACGGTGGCTCGTGCGCACGTCCACGTCGCGCGCGAGGTGCCGCGCAAGCGCGCTCATGCCCGGCGTGCCGACGAAGCGATCGAGCACCGGCGTCTCGACGGGGGCGGCGCCGTCGCCAAAGACGGCGCCGATGCGACCCTGCCAGACGTCGACGACGCCTTCGTCGCGCCACGACTCCACGAAGCGCCGGAAGCGGGCGTCGCGCGCGGTGAAGTAGGATGCGCCGACGTCGGCCTCGAGGTCGGGCGCGCGGTGGCTCGCAAGGCGCCCGCCGGGGACGCGGCCCTTGTCGAAGACCACGACGTCGACGCCGTGGTCGGCGAGCGTCCGTGCGCAGGCGAGCCCGGTGACGCCGGCGCCGATCACGGCGACACGCCCGACCGAGCGCGCGGGGCGCGATACGCGCGCTTCGTAGGCGTCGAGGTCGAGCCGCTGCGCGTGCACTGACGTCGGTCGCGGCCGGACCGTGCCGAGGACCGGCTGCGCGGGCGTGAAGGGGTGATCGAACAGGCCGAGACACCAGTAGAGGCCGCCGTACGACGACGGGTCGCGACCATCGAGCGCGTAGCGGTGGTTGAGCGCCACGAGCGCGCGGCGCGCGTCTTCGGGCGTGCGCGTCCAGCTGGGGATCGCCTTGCCCCACGTCATGCGGACGTTGTTGTGCAGCTCCCCCTGCGCGACGAGCGAGCGCTGCGCGAGGTCCCACAGACGATCGCCCGTGCGAGCGCGCTCGAGGCGCTCCATCGGCAGCGCGTCCCGTCGGTCGCCGGCGTGCGCCGCGAGCGTCGCGCGGGCCCACTCCGGCAGGGCCGCGAGCGACTCGATCTCGGGCGTGTGCGCGACGTAGTGCCACGCCGCCTCGCGCCACACGAGCAGCTCGTCGAGGAACTTGTCGGTGCTCGCGCTCTTCGGGCGCGCGGCGGCCTCGCGCGCGATGCGCAGCGGCGAGACGTGCCCGTAGTGGAGCCACGGCGAGAGCCGGCTCGTGCCGTCGATCGCCGCGTCATTCCGGCGCTCGGCGTAGCGGTCGAGACCGTCGTCGCCGAAGGCTCTCCAGCGCGCGTAGCCGGCGGCAGAGCCGCCGCGCAGCGTGCGCACCGGGCCCACCGCATGATCGATCTCGCAGCGTGCCACGAGCCTCGCGATGGCGCGGTCGTCGAGGGCTTGCGCGTCGACGGGATCGAAGGGGAGCTCGCACGCGCGCGCCGGATGCAGCGGCTCCAGCTCCTGCCACGCGTGGCTGAGCGACCGCGCCGCGAGGCTGCGGGTCGCCGTGCGGAAGGCGTAGGCGCGATCGAACCGCTGCTTCACGAGCGGCATCGGCACGACGCACGACGCGTCGAGCGCAACGAACGGAACGCGCTGGTGGTCGAGGTGCTCGGCGAGGCGCCGGGTCCACGTCGACAGCGGCGGAAAAGGCGCGTCCTCGGTGACGACAAGGGCGGCGCGCTCGGCGAGCCGGCGGAGCATCGGCCCCCGCGCGCCGGGCCGCTCGACGTGGAGCGCATAGGCGACGCCCCGCGCGGCGAGCTCGCGCGCGACGTCGCGCGCCCCCTCGAGGATGAAGGTGTGGTGCCGGTCCGACGCGTAGGGATACCGCTCGGACACCGCGTGATAGACGAGCACGCTGGTCCCGAGGTCGTTCGCGGCCGCGATGGCGGCGTCGAGGGCGGGGTTCTCGTGGCCTCGTACGGCGACCCTCATCCAGTAGACGACGAGGCCCTCGCGGGGCGCGCCGTTGACGAGCACGCGGGACCGGCGGCGCAGCTCTTCAGGCCAGGAGGCGAGGTCGATCACGAGGGCTGCTCCTTGGGTCGGCGGGGT
>VGSZ01000083.1 GCA_016874845.1 Deltaproteobacteria bacterium | reverse complement strand
CATCATCGGCGTCAGCGTGAAGGCGACGAACAAGGACACCATCACCGCGGCGGCGACAGTGACGCCGTAGCTGTGGAACAGCCGGCCCACCTGCCCGGTCATGAAGGCGACGGGCAGGAAGATCACGACGAGTGAGAGCGTCGTCGCCGACACCGCCAGGGCGACCTCGCGGGTGGCGAGCTTCGCGGCGTCGCGCGGCGTCAGCCGATCAGCATGGAGGCGACGGTGGATGTTCTCGACGACGACGATCGCGTCATCGATGACGGCGCCCACCGACAGCGTCAGCGCCAGCAGCGTGATGTTGTTGAGCGTGAAGCCGAACGCGCGCATCACCGCGAACGTGGCGGCGATGGAGGCCGGGATGGCCACCGCGGCGATCAGCGTCGAGCGCCACGAGCCCATGAACAGCAGCACCACCAGCGCAGCGAGGAGCGCGCCGCCCACCAGGTGGAAGCGGGCCTCGGCCACGGACTCCTCGACGAAGACGCTGGAGTCGCGCAGCACAAGCAGCTCGATGCCCGCCGGCAGCGTCGCGCGCAGCGCCTCGACCCGCTGCTTCACCGCCGCCGCCGTGGCGACGATGTTGGCTCCCGACAGCTTCTGTACGTTCAGGGTCACGGCCGGCGCGCCGTTCAGGCGGGACGTGCCGCGCTCCTCGACGGTGCCGTCTTCGACGCGGGCCACGTCGCGCAGCAGGATCGGCGCGCCACCTGCCCCCACAGCGGCCCCCGCGCCGCCCGCGCCGGCCGGGCGGGTGATCACGATCTCCTCGAGGTCACGCACGGTCTCGGCGCGGGCCATCGTGCGCAGGATGTCCTCGCGGGCGTCGCGGGTGACGCGTCCGCCGGGGATCTCGACGTTCTGCTGCTGCAGGGCGCGCCGCACGTCGAGCACGCTCAGGCGCAGCGCGGCGAGGCGCTCGGCGTCGACCACGACGTTGATGGCGCGGCGACGCCCCCCCTCGAGCGTGACGGCGCCGACGCCGGGGGTCGTACCGAGCACGTCCTTCACCCGCGTCTCGGCGTACTCGGTGAGCTCGCGCAGCGACAACGGCCCGGCGACGGCCACCGACAGGATCGGCGTGCTCTCAGCGTCGAACGTCGAGATCACCGGCGGGTCGGTGCCCTCGGGCAGCGCGCGCACAACGCTGGCGAGTTTGTCGCGCACGTCCTGCACCGCCTGATCGATGGGCCGGTCGAGGGTGAAGGTCAGGATGATGAACGAGAAGCCCTCGCGGCTCACCGACCGCATCTCCTCGATGCCGGCGATGGTGTTCAGGCGCTCTTCGATGGGTTGCGTGACGGCGCTCTCGATCTCTTCGGGGCCGGCGCCGGGCAGCGCGGTGAAGACCGTCACCTGCGGCTGCTCGACGGCGGGCAGCAGGTCGACGCCGAGGCGCTGGTACGACAGCAGGCCGACGACGACGAGCGCGAGGCTCATCATCAACGCGAACACCGGCCGGTCCACCGACACATCGGCCAACCCGATCCCGCGCGGCGCCGGCGATGACGGAGAAGGAGACGACGCCGGGGACGAAGCGGTCGGCGACGACGTCACTTCGCCTCCGGGCGCGCGGGCGGTGGCGCTGCCTTGTCGGTGGCAGCGGCGGGGACGCCGGGCTGCTCGCCGCGGGGGGCGGCCTGCCCCGACGGCGTCGGCGGTGGACCGGCGTCGACCTCGATCGTCGCACCGGGGAACACGCGGGCGACGGCGGTCACGACGACGCGCTCGCCAGGGCGCAGCTCTCCGGCCACCAGCGCGTCGCTGCCGCGCTTGCGCAGCACCTGCACGCGGCGCTCGACGGCCTTGTGGTCGGCGTCGACGACGTAGACCTTGGTGACGCCCGCGAGGTTCGAGATGGCAGTCTCGGGCAAGGCGATCACGTCCTCGTCGTTGCCGGTGACCACCCGCGCGCGGGCGAACGTGCCGGGCTTCAGGCGATCGTCCTTGTTGTCGATGGTGGCCTCGAGCGGAAACGTTCGCGTGGCCGCGTCGACGAGCGGGCCGACGCGGCCGACGACGCCCTGCCCCCGGGCGCCAACGTCGGCGGCGTCGATGGACAAGGGCAGGCCCTTCTTGATCACGTCAGCGTAGCGCTCGGGGACGTCGCCGCGCAGCTTCAGCGTGTCGGCGACGACGACGCGGGCGATGGGCTGCCCGGGCTTGACCAGCTCGCCGAGCCCGACGAGCCGGGCGGCGACGACGCCATCGACGGGGCTACCGATCGTCGTGTCGGCGAGCCGCTTCTTCGCGAGGCCGAGCGCCGCGCGCCTGGCCTTGGCGGTGGCGAGCGCGGCCAGCGCGTCGTCGCGGGCCGCCGCCAGCTGCGCCGCGGCGATCTCAGCCCGCGCGCGCGCGGTGTCGACGTCGGCCGCGGCGGCCACGCCCTTGGCCGCCAGCTCCTGCACGCGAGCGAAGGAGCGCATGGCGTCGTCGTGCTCGGCGGTGGCGCGGCGCACGGTGGACGAGGTCTCGTGCGTAGCCGCGTCGAGGCCGGCGTCGTCGACGCCGACCCTGGCGAGAGCGGCTGCGTACTCGGCATCCGCCTGCGCGGCCTGCAGCCGAGGCGCCTCGCGGGCGAGCTGCACCAGCGTGCCGCCAGCGCGCACGACGTCGCCGAGGTCGGCGACGACCTTTTCGACGCGGCCGTCGACCTCGGCGGACACGACCACCTCCTCGGCGCCGGCGAGGGTGCCGGTGATCTCGATGATCCGCTCCACGCGCTCGGGCTTCGCGTCCAGCACGCGCACCACCACGGGCTTGCCAGCGAGCTTGCCCCCCGGCGCGGTGGGCGCCGCCGGGCCGGAGTCGACGCAGGCCACGACGGCGAGCAACGCGATCACGACGACGAGACTGCGGGCGCGGCGCAAGAGGACTCCTTCGTGCCGCAGGTCGCTTAGCGGTCCACGTACGAAGGGGCGAGGGCTCGCTTGACAGGCTCGTCGTCGTTTTTTAGGGATGCCTGCGTTCGCGCTGGCGTAGCTCAGTTGGTAGAGCATCTGCCTTGTAAGCAGGGGGTCACGGGTTCAAGTCCCGTCGCCAGCTCCAGCGCGAGGTCGATGACGACGGCGTCACCGGCTCGAGCGAGACAAGCGCGGTCAGGGCTCCCTGACCGTGGCGAGAGCGGAAAGGAGTTTGCGGAGGGGTACCCAAGTGGCCAACGGGAGCAGACTGTAAATCTGCCGTCTTCGGACTTCGAAGGTTCGAATCCTTCCCCCTCCACCATCCGCTCCCTTCGTACGGTGAACCAGTCCAGCCTTGCGGGGTTAACTCAGCTGGTAGAGTGCCAGCCTTCCAAGCTGGATGTCGCGGGTTCGAATCCCGTACCCCGCTCTGCTGCCATAGCTCAGTTGGTAGAGCGCGTCCTTGGTAAGGACGAGGTCCCGGGTTCAAATCCCGGTGGCAGCTCCAAGCAAAAAGAAACGGCCGAGCGCCCCGACGTCGAGAGACGGTGGGGCGCTCGGCTTTTGGCGTCTTCGTGTACTGGTGAATCGGGCCGCTCCCGCGCAGCCAGACGCTGTCGGCCGTCGCGCTCGAGGTCGCGCGGGCCTCTCCGATGGCTGGGCAGCCTGCGGTGAAGATGGCCGAAGGCGGCTTTCACCGCAGGCCCCCCCCGAGCCTCGCTCGAAGGGGGGCGGGCCTGAACCACGCAATCCAGAGCGGGAGAGAAAGCCGTGGTGAAACGCCAACGGCGTCTTCACCACAGTCTGTCAGCGGACCGCCGACGCGATGGCGTCGAGGTCGAAGCCGGCGTTGGGCGCCGCGCCGCCCGGGCCGCGATCGGTGACCCGCACGAAGCGAACGCCCTCGCCGACGACGAAGGCGCTGCCGTCGTCGGCGACGTTCAAGGTGGCGAGGTCGAACGCGTCGCCGCCGCCGGCAGGCGTGCCGGTCAGGCCGTTGTCGGCGTTGGCGGCCACCGGCGCGAGGCCGGCGCACCCATCGACGCCGTCGTCTTCGGCCACGGCGGTGGACGGCGGCACGCACGGGAACGTCGCCCAGGCCTCGCCGTCGACGGACACCGCCACGGCGGCCGGGTCGGCGAAGACGCGCGGCCCGCCGGCGACGACGAAGGGGTTCTCGTAGACGAACAGGTCAGGCCCCGGCCCGTCGTCGACCGGGCAGCCGAGCGCCACGGTGATCGTGCCGCCGAGGCCCAGGCTGACGACGTCGAGCGCGCCCTGCGTCGTCTTGCCCCCGTCAGGGGGCCCGAGCACCACGTCGGGCAGGCCTTCGGCGCCGAAGCCCGCGCCGTCACCGGGGTCGAAGGCGACCATGGCGACGCCCCATGGCTCGCAGCCCGGCGCATCGACTGGACCCGGGTCATCGACGCCGCACCCACCGGTCAGCATCAGGGCGCCGCTGAGCGCGGTACGCGCGAGCCACCGGGCACCACGCGATGCGGCGGCCGGTTCGCCAGCCGGCTCGCCAGCCGGTTCGCCAGCCGGGCCGCCAGCCCCTGCGCCGGCCCGCGCGACAGCGCCAACGTGAGGGCCGCCGCGACGCGCCATCGTCAGACGAGCTCGATCAGGCCGGCGGCGCCCATGCCGCCGCCGATACACATCGACACGACGCCGCGCTTGCCCCCACGACGCTGCAGCTCGGGCAACAGCGTCGCGATCTGGCGCGCTCCGGTGCAGCCGAGCGGATGGCCGAGGGCGATCGCGCCGCCGTTGGGGTTCACCTTCGCCGGGTCGAGGCCGAGCTCGCGCACCGAGTACGCCGCCTGCGAGGCGAACGCCTCGTTGATCTCGAAGACGTCGATGTCGGCGGCCTTCAGGCCCTGCTTGTCGAGCAGCTTGCGGATCGCCGGCACCGGGCCGATGCCCATGATGTCGGGGGCGACGCCGGCGGTGGCGAAGGCCACGAAGCGGCCGAGGATCGGCAGGCCGAGGCGCTTCGCCAGCTGCATCTCGACGAGCACGACCGCTGCGGCGCCGTCGCTGACCTGCGACGCGTTGCCAGCCGTGACCGAGCCCTTCGCGTCGAAGGCCGGCTTCAGCTTGGCGAGGCCCTCGGGCGACGTGTCCTTGCGCGGTCCCTCGTCAGTGTCGAAGACGACGCGCTTCTTGCTGCCGTCGTCGAGGAAGACGTCTACCTCGACGGGGGCGATCTCGGACTTGAACCGGCCCTCGGCGATCGCCGCGACGGCGCGCTTGTGGCTCTCGAGGGCGAAGGCGTCCTGCTGCTCGCGGGTGACGCCGAAGCGCTTCGCCACGTTCTCAGCGGTGATCCCCATCGGCACATAGGCCGCCGGGTTGTGGGCCATCAGCTCGGGGTTGGCGCTCGGGCGGTGCCCGCCCATCGGCACCAGCGACATGCTCTCGACGCCGCCGCCGATGCCAGCGTCGATCTGGCCCACGGCGATAGCCTTGGCGACGTCGGCGACGGCGTGCAGGCCCGAGGAGCAGAAGCGGTTGACCGTCACCGCCGACGACGTGTCGGGCAGACCGGCGAGCAGCGCGGCGATGCGCGCGACGTTCATGCCCTGCTCGGCCTCGGGCATCGCGCAGCCGAGCACGACGTCCTCGACGCGGTCGGCCGGCAGGCGGCTGCGCTCGAGCGCGGCCTTGATGGCGTGGGCCGCCAGCGTGTCGGGTCGGACGTCCTTCAGCGTGCCGCGGCCGGCGCGACCGATGGCCGTGCGCACGGCGGCGACGATGGCGACCTCGCGCAGCGCGCCCGACGAGGACGACGATTTAGTCGCGGTCTTCATCGCTGGGGCCTTCTTCGCGGTCTTCTTCGCGGTCTTCTTCGCGGTCTTCTTCGCGGTCTTCTTCGCGGTCTTCTTTGCGGTCTTCTTCGCGGTCTTCCTGGTCGGGGACTTCCTCGCGGTCTTCTTGGTCGGGGCCTTCTTCGCGGTCTTCTTGCTCACCATGGGTCCACCTCGGGTCGGGGAGAGAGCGCGGGCACGAGGCCCGCAGACAGGTTCGCGCGTCGTCGTCAGAGCGGTCAGGTCGGTGCGAGGCGGGCCGGCGCGCGACGCCGGTCCGACCTCACCGTCGGCTCACGCCGACGTCAGCTCGCCAAAGAACTTCGCCAGGCGGTCGAAGCCCTGGTTCAGCGTGTCCTCGCTGGCGGCGTAGCTGACGCGCAGGCAGCCGGGGCCGTCGAACGCCGAACCCATCACCGTGGCGACGTGCAGCTCGTCAAGCAAGCGCCCCGCCAGCGCCACGTCGTCGGCGATCCGCTCGCCGTTGCGACGACCCGGCAGGCGGCTGCCGACGTCCAGGAACACGTAGAAGGCGCCCTCGGGCGCGTGCGCCTGCACGCCGGGGATCGCGCGGGCGCGCTCGAGCACCAGCTTGCGGCGCTTCGCGTAGGCGGCGCGCATCCCATCGACGGCCGCCATGACGTCGTCGCTCTCGCGCAGCGCGTAGGCCGCCGCCGTCTGCGCCAGCGCCGTCGCGCACGTCGTGCGCTGGCCCTGCAGGGTAAGCATCGCGTCGACGGCGAGCTTCGGGCCGGCGGCGACGCCGACGCGCCAGCCGGTCATCGCGTAGGCCTTGGCGACGCCGCCGACGTAGACGGTGCGGCCGCGGGCGTCGTCGCTGAAGCTGGCCGGCGAGGCGTGGGTGAAGCCGTCGTAGACGAGCTTCTCGTAGATCTCGTCGGAGATGACCCACACGTCGGTGCCGGCGAGCCGGTTCATGATCGCCCGCAGCGTCGCCTCGGGCCAACCCGCGCCCGTCGGGTTGTTGGGCGAATTCAGGATGACCATCTTGGTCTTGTCGGTGATCGCCGCGTCGAACGCCGCCAGCGACGGCTGGTAGCCGTCCTCGCGCCGCGTGTGCACGACGACCGGCGTGGCGCCGGCCAGCCGCACGAGGTCGGCGTAGGTGACCCAGTACGGCGCGAACAGCACGACCTCGTCGCCAGGACCCACGAGCGCGTCGATGGCCAGCATCAGCGCGCCCTTGGTGCCGACCGTGCTCAAGACCTCGGTGGCGTCGTACTGGACATTCTGCTCGCGCAGGAGCTTCTGCTGCATCGCGGCGATGAGGTCATCAGTGCCGCGCGGGTTCGTGTAGGCGTGCTGCGCCCGCTGGCCCATCACGGCACGGGCAGCGTCGAGGATGCACGCCGGCGTCGGGAAGTCGGGCTCGCCCGCCGACAGGTTCAAGACCGGCGCGCCCTGCTTGGCGAGCGCCTTGGCCTTGGCCGACATGGCGAGCGTCGCCGACGGCTTCACGGCGTTCATCCGGGGCGTGTGCAGGGTCAGGGCCATCGTCTCGTTCCTCGGTTGCTCGGGGTGCTTGGGGGGAGGTGGTCGGTATCCAGGGGCTCGTCGTGGTCTTCCGCGTGGCCTTCCGCGTGGTCTTCCGCGTGGTCTTCCGCGTGGTCTTCCGCGTGGTCTTCCGCGTGGTCTTCGGCGTCGTCGCCAGCGTCCTCGTCAGCGGGCCTTGTCGCCGACCTTCTGACGGTAGCGATCGGTCAGCGCCTGCAGCACCGGCGGCGGCACCATCGTCGAGACGTCGCCGCCGAAGCTGGCGACCTCGCGCACGAGCCGCGACGCGACGTAGAAGCTCTCCTCGCTCGTCGCCATGAACACCGTCTCGACGCCCGAGAGCTTGCGGTTCATGCCGGCCAGCTGGAACTCGTACTCGAAGTCGCTGACGGCGCGCACGCCACGCAACAGCACGTTCACGCCATTCTTGCGCGCGAAGTCGACGACGAGCCCGTCGAACGCCTCGATCTCGAGGCCGGGGCGCGGGCCGACGCTGCGCAGGACGAGGTCGATCCGCTCGGCCGCCGAGAAGAAGTGGGTCTTCTGCGGGTTGTTGGCGACGGCGACGACGAGGCGGTCGAACATACGCAGGCCGCGCTCGATGATGTCGATGTGGCCGTTGGTGAGCGGGTCGAAGCTGCCCGGATAGACCGCGGCGCTCTGACGACCGCGCGCTCCCGTCGTGCTCATCGTGCTCGTCGTGCTCGTCGCGGTGGTCGTCGTCGCCATCCCGGCCTCCTGTGCGCCCGCGTCCGTCGCGCCCGCGTCCGTCGCGCCCAGTCCGGTCGCAACCAGTGCGATCGGGCGCTCCGCGACGCGGACGGCGACCACGACCCGGGTGTCGCCATAGCGGCGCTCGTCGACGACGGAAAGGCCCGGGAGCAGCGCGCCGGGCGGCGGATCCCGCCCGCGCTCCCGCGCGGCCCGCTCGACGACGACGACGCCGCCAGGGCGCACGGCCGCGGCCAGCCCGTTGCGCCAGCCGTCGTCGAGCGCCTGCGCGTAGGGCGGATCGCACAGGATGAGGTCGAAGCCGGCGGCGGAGCCGCGCAGGAACCGCGCGCCGTCGTCGACCACGAAGCGGCACCGAGCGACGACGCCCAGCGCGCGGGCGTTGTCGCGGGCCGCGGCGAGGGTGCGCCGGTCGACGTCGACGAAGACGCAGGAAGCCGCGCCGCGCGACAGGGCCTCGAAGCCCAGCGCCCCCGAGCCGCAGCAGACGTCGGCGACGACGCGGCCGTCGAGGCCGTGGCGCTGCTGCAGCGACGCGAACAGCGCTTCGCGCACCTTGTCAGCTGTCGGTCGCAGCGCGCCGCGGTCGGCGGCTGCCGGGACGTCGATGAGGCGCCGCGCCAGCTCCCCCCCGGTGATCCGCAGGCGACCGCTCATGGCGCCCCCCGCGTCGGCGACGCGCGCGACGGGGCGCTCGAGGGGCAGCAGGCGGCCGACGATGCAGCGTTCACGGCAGCGGCTCCATGCCACAGCGTCGCGGTCACCCGCCGACGCCGATCGCCTCGATCCCGAGCGCGCTCATCCCCACGGCGCGGCAGAGCACGGCATAGGCACAGACGGCGACCGCGACGGCGACGGCGATCGCGCGACCAGCGTCGCCGGCCCGGGGAGCGCCGGCCGCCCGCACCAGCAGCGCCGCGCGGGTGAAGGATCCGACGACGACACCAAGGCCGCACGCCGCCGCCAGGGCCGGCGTGTGCACCGTGATCACGAACGCGGTCAGCCCCGAGGGTCCCATCAGCGCCGGCGTCGCTCAGAGCGACAGGCGTCCGCCCTGCTTGAACGGCAGCTGAAAGAGGCCGCTCTTCAGGTTCGCGCCGAGCTCCCAGTCGAGGCGGGGTTTGCTCGCCAACGTCGCCACCGTGAGCCCCAGATCGACGAGGTCGACGTCGAAGTCGAACGGCACCCGCTTCTTGTCGTTGGCGACGATCTTCACGTTCTTCAGCTGCTTGCTGCGCACCACCTGACGGCCGCCAAGCTTCACATCGAAGTCGAAGGCGTCGATGTCGACGTCGAAGCCGTTGGGGTTGCGCACCAGCGGCTCGACGGCGAAGCGCAGTCCGGCGCCCGACAGCCCCTTGAACTCGAAGCGCGGCACGTCGAACACCGGCAGCTGCGGCAGGGGCAGCCGGGTCTCGAACTCGGCGGGGATGTCAAACTTGTAGCGCTGCGCGCGCAGGTGGGCGACGGCGTTCAGTCCCAGCGGCACGCTCTTCTTCGCGAGCAGCTCGAGCACCGCCGCCGCCGTCTTCGCCAGATCGAACTCGAGGTCGAGGGGCGTCTCGCTTGTGCCGCGGGGTTTCAGTGTGAAGCCCTTGCGCGCCGCCCCCTTGGCGACAGCGCCACCGGCGAGCTTCACGCCCCAGTCGAGCCCATCGATGCGAAAGCCGAACGGGTTCGGGTTCTTCAACACCGCCACCAGATGCACCGACACCGACGACAGGGTCCACCCGGTGACGGCGAAGCTCTTGAGCGACAGATCGGGCGGCTTGATGAAGTCGTCGAGCAGGTCGAGCAGGGTCGCGCACCCGCTGGCGCCAGCCACCACGGGCGACGCCGCCGCCGTGATGAGCCCCGTCCGCAGCGCCTGTCTCCGGGTCGTCGTCATCGTGCACCTCCCTGATTGGCCGCACCATAGCCGAAGTCGGGCCCCGAAGAGGGCGACGGCACCGCCCCGGGTCGGGCGCGCACGGGCGGCACCGCAATGCCGTGGCCGACGAGGACGTTACGCAGCAGCTCCATGCCGCCGGCGGTGCCCACGGACTCGGGGTGGAACTGCACCGCCTCGACGCCCGCGCTGCCCGCGGTCGCGACGCCGCGCACCGCCATCACCTGCCCGTCGTCGTCGACGGCGGTCACCGTCAGCGTCGGTGGCACCCGGCCGGCGACCAGCGAGTGGTAGCGCATCACCCACAGCGGGTCGGGCAGGCCGGCCAGACACCCGGCCCCCTCGTGCCGCACGCGGCACACCTTGCCGTGCACCGGCGCACGGGCGCGGCGAACTTCGCCGTCGCGCGCACGCACCAGCACCTGCAGGCCGAGGCAGACCCCGAAGAGCGGCACCGCGCCATCGAGGGCAGCGACCAACGCAACCAGGCGCGGCAGCTCGGCCGGCCCCCGCGGGCCAGGGCCCACGACGACGAGGCGAGGCCCCCGGCCGGCGGCGCGGGCGCCGGCGATCGCGACGGCGTCGACGACGTCGGCGTCGACGACGTCGACGCTGCAGCCGAGCTCGGCGAACGCCTGGGCGAGATTGAACGTGAAGGAGTCGCGGCTGTCGAGCAGCAGGATGTCGACGGTCGACGACAGGAGTGGGGCGGCGAAGCGCATCGCCCCTGCGACGACGCCCCCCCCGGCGGGTATTCGCGTGGGGGTGACGAGGCTCACAGGCACCCCGGGGAGCCGAGCAGGCAGGCAGCGTTGGCAGGGGCGTCGACCGGACCCATTCAACGGCTTATACCGTCGTCGCTCGCGCCGTCCGAGGAGACCCGTGACCGTCGAACCTGCTCCCTCGCCCACGGCCGGCGCGCCGGCCACCTTTGGCAACGTCGCTGCGGTGGCGACACCCTGTCCCCCGCTGACCGCGGCGACGCTGGACCGGTGGCGGGCCGCCCTGCCCGATGCGTCGTGGGCGTCCTTCGCGGCGGCGCCCACCGCCTCGGCGACGCCGACGCTGCTGCCGCCGTGGATCTTGCTGCAGCACGGCCTCGACCGCGCCGTGGAGCCGCTGCTCGCGCCCGACAGCGGTGTCGACCTGATGCGCGTCGCGCTGCTCGAGCTCGACGTGGCGGCCCACGTCGCCGTGGCCCTCGGCGACGCCCCGCAGGCGCGCGTGACCGCAAAAACCTGTGGCGCGCATCCCCTCGGCACGACGGTCACCGTCGGCTTCTCCGTCGGCGTGGGCGAGCGCATCGTGCTCGACGGCTCGCTGACGTTCCTTGCCCGCGCGCCGCGCCGCCGGATCGAGCCCGACGTCGCCGCCGCCGCCCGCGCCGACGACGACGCTCGCTTCGCCGCGCTGCCCCCGTGCTTCGACGACGTGCGCGCCCTCGATGCCCGCGCCCCCGCTGCCTTCGCCCGCGCGCTGGGCGTGCACGACGCGGTGAACGACGACGACGACGTCGCCCGGATGGCCAGCCTGCCCGCCGCAGTGGTGCCGTGGGCCGGGGGCGTGGCCATCGTCTGGAGCGCCCTGCTCGCCCACGCCGGCCGCGGGCCGCGGGCCGTGCGCCGGCTGCGGGTACGTCCAGCGCAGCCGCTGCTGGGCGGCGACTCCCTCGCGCTGTCGGTACGGGGCCCCGACGCCGCTGGCGTCGTAGCGGTGCGCCTGTCCGTCGTCGACGCGCCCGCCGACAAGCCCGCCGGGCTCGTCGCCTTCGCGGAGCTCGCATGACCTTCGTGCCCGACCGCGACCGCGTGCAGCTGGTGCCCCTCTCGCCCGCGCACGTCGACCACATCATGGGGTGGGTCAACGATCGCGAGGTCGTCGGCAACCTGGCGACGTTCGCGGGCAAGCCGCTCTCGCGCGACGACGAGCTCGCCTACATCGCGCGCATGCAGGCCTCGCACGAGGACCGGGTCTTCTCGATCTTCTCGTCGTCGTCGAGCGCGGACGGCGCGCGCTACCTGGGGCAATGCGGCATCCACCAGATCTTCCGTCGCAGCGGCGTCGGGCGGGTGTCGATCGTCGTCGCCGACCGCGCCGAGCAGGGGCGGGGCGTCGGCTCGGCGGCGCTGGCGCGTCTGCTCGACACGGGCTTCGCCCCGGCCAGCGAAGGCGGCGAGGGGCTGCACAAGCTGTGGCTGATGTGCTTCGCCACCAACGAGCGCGCCCGGCGTACGTACGCGCGGCTGGGCTTCGTGCAGGAGGGGCTCCTGCGCGATGAGTACCGGCACGAGGACCGCTGGCACGACATGGTCCGGATGTCGGTCCTGGCGAGCGAGTGGACGGGCGAGGCGATGCGGTCGCGCTGAGCGACGGTGGTCGTCACTGTCACGGTCTGCGGCACCGTACCGTCGCCGTCGCCGTCGCCGTCACCGTCACGGGAGCTTCAGGAGCTCCTTCACCTTCTGGATCACCTGCGGGGCCTGGATCGGCTTCGTGATGTACGCGTTCGCTCCGAGCGACAGGGCGCGCTGGCGGTCTTCCTGAGCGCCCTCGGTGGTGATGATCACGATGGGCATGTCGCGGTGGCTCTCGTTGTTGCGCACCATCGACACGAGCTTCAGGCCATCCATCATCGGCATGTTGATGTCGGTGATCATCACGTCGAAGCGGCGCTGGGCGAGCTTCTTGAGCGCGTCGACGCCGTCGTCGGCCTCGACCACCTTCAGCGTGCGGATGCGCGACAACGCGAAGACGATCAGCTGCCGCATCGTCGGCGAGTCTTCGACCACGAGAGCGTGGAGTGGTTCAGCCATGAGCGCCTCCGGCTATCCTTCCTGCGAAGCGACGGCGAAAGCAAGAAATGTTCAGGAAAGCAGCGCGCGCGCGACGTCGATGTCGAGCCGTCGCACCTCCGGCGGCGCCTGCTCCCGCAGCAGCGCCCCCGCCAACGCCGCCGCCCCGTGGGCGGACAGCAGGTCGAACAGCTCGTCGTCGATGGCCATCAGCGACGGCTTGTGCGGCAGCAACGCGTCGATGACGACGGCGCCGACCAGATCCTCGACGGTGGCGAGCGGGACGACGACGAGCGGTCCGCCCTCCGGGCCGCCGCCGGCCCCGTCACCTGGCGGGGCGGTGCGTACGTAGCGCTCGCGGCGACCCGCGGCCGCGCCGACGACGCCCTGCCCGAGCGGCACCGGCGGCACCGCGGCGACGTCCGCGCCCTCGCCGGCGATGGCGCACAGGCTGTCGCGGCGCTCGTCGTAGAGGAACAGCTGGAACCGCGCCGCGCCGACGAGGTTCAAAACGATCTCGGTGACGACCTGCACCACCTCGCGAAAGCCGACGGCGGCGTGGATCTGGTGCGTGGCGACGTAAAGCTGCGCAAGGTTGTGATGGTCGGCCTCGATGTCGGCGCAGCGTGCCTCGACCAGCGAATCGGCGTCGCCGTCGCTACGGCCGCGCAGCTCGTTCTCGAGCGCCGCTACACGGCGACGGAGCGCGTCGACCTCCGCCTCGACGTCGACGGGCGACGGTGGCGTCGAGGCGTCCGGCTTCACGGGTGTGTGCTTGCTCGTCCTCACGGCTCTCTTCCTTCGCTGCCCACCACGGGCGCCGCGCAAGCATCCCCCGGCGTGAGCCCGCCGAGAAGGCGGCAAAGCGCCCGACCGAGCGCGTCCAGCGGCAACACCACCGCGTCGCTGTGCGCGCGGGCGGCGGCGACCGGCATCCCGTCGACCACCGCCGTGGTCGGCGACTCGGCCCAAAGCGGCGTCTCGACGGCGCGCAGCGCCTGGGCCCCGCCGCGCCGTCGCGGCCGATGCCGGTCAACACGACGCCCAGCACCCCGCCGCCGCACACCGCGGCGGCCGAGGCGAGCAAGGCGTTCACGGCTGCGGTGCAGCCCGGCGAGTACGCGGGCCGCGTCGGCGCTCGTCACCACGCGCGCCACGGCCTCGATGTCGTGGGCGTGGCCGAGCACGGCGAGGGCGGCCTCGGCGACGGCGAGCTCGGCGTCATCCACGGCGGCGCGTACGAGGTCGCGCGCTCGTCACCGACGCAGGCGGCTCCCTGGGACAGCGCATCGGCGAGCCCCAGCAAGGCGCCAAGGCGTCCGGCGATCGTGGCGGTCGCGAGCATGGGCAGCAGCGCGTCGGCGTCGCCAGCCCGCCCGGCAAGCCGCAGCGCCACCGTGGCGGTCGAGGGCTCTTCGAGCCAGCGGGACAGCAGCGCGCGCGGACACGTCGCGCCGTTGCTCTGCAAGCCCGACGAGCGCCGCCAGCGCGACGCTCGGTGCCGTGGTCGGGTCGGCGACCAGACCGAGCAGCGCCGGGGCTCCCGCGCTGCCGGCCGCGCGCGCGTAGGCATCCACCGCGGCGGTGCGCACGGCGAGCACCGGGTCGGCGAACAGCGAGAGCAGCGCGCTGGCGCCGTCGACGCCGAGCTAGACGAGCGCGTCGACGGCGAGACGGCGCGTGCGGGCGTCGTGCTCGTTGGCGAGCCGACACAGCGTTGGCAGCGCGCCCGCCCCGAGGGCGCGCTGCCACCTCGACTGCGGCGGTGCGCCGCCTGACGTCGCCGTCCTAGCGCAGCGCCGCCTCGATCAGGTCGAGCACGCCGCCCGCGACCGGCCCGCGGGCGGCGCGAAGGGCCTGCAACGCGCGCTGCCGCCGCGCGGGGTCCCTGATCGACAGCACGTCGCGCAGGGTCTGGCGGCGGTCGTCGTCAGCCAAACGGCCGCCCCTGGTCGCCGGCGAGCCGGGCGCGACGCTCGAAGTCGGCGACGGTGTCGTCCACGCCAGCCTCCCGCGAGCGAAGGGCGGCGAGCGCGGCGCCGGCCGCGCCGGTCAGCTGCGCAAGCCCGCTGCCGAGCCCCGCCGCGACGGCGGCGTGATGCTCGAGCGCCCAGTCGGTGACGGTGGCAGCGGCGGCGGTTGGTCGCATCGCGGGGTTCCCCGCGGCGCCGCCCGCAGCGATCCCGGCCAGGGCACCGGGGATCGCGCTGGCAACGTCGGGAGCGGCGATGTGCAGATCGGCGCCGTGGAGATTCGTCGGTCGGCGCCGATAGCGCGCCGAATCGTGGACGCTGCCGATCAGCGCGACGAAGACCGGCGTCGTCTGCGCGGCGCGGATGCGTTCGATGACGAGGAACACGAACGGATCCTGCAGCCCGACGTCGAGCAGCGCCGCCACCGGCAGGGCGGGCAGCGCGGGATGGAACGCAGCGATGGCGCCCACGCCGTTCGTCGTCGTCCACGGCGTGAAGCCGGCGCGGCCGACGACGTCGGCGATCTCCCGCCCGCCCCCGGCGGTGGGGTGGGCGACGACGACGCGCGCGCCGAGCGGGGTGGCGCTCATGTGCCGCTGCCGTGGGATGGGGGCAGGAGCTCGTCGAGGAAGAGCTGATCATGCTGCTGGATCACGCGCCGCAGGTTCAACAGCAGCGCGAGTCGTTCGCCGACGGGACAGACGCCGTGGAAGACCTCAGCGGCGGGGCCGATGAGGACCCCCGGGCCGGCGCGCAGCTGCCCGCGCGCCACGGTGAGCACGTCGTCGACGTGGTCGACGACCAGCGCGTAGCAGCGTCCATCGAGGCGCAGGATGACCTGACGGGCCTGGCCTTCGCACTCGGGCGCGCGCGACGGCAGACCGAAGCGCGTGCGCATGTCGAAGACCGGGATGACGGCGCCGCGCAGATCGAGCACGCCGGTCATCCCGTGGGGGGCGCGCGGCACCGGCGTCACGGGCAAGGGCCGCGTGATCTCGCGGATGCGCATCAGGTCCACGGCGAACAGGTCGGTGCCGACGCCAAAGGTCGCCAGCCGGATCGTATCGGCGTCGAAGGAAGGGGCGTTCACAGCAGCCGCTCCCTGCGCGGCTGGGCGGGCAGGCCGACGGAGGCCGCGATCGCGTCGAGCAAGGCTGGGACGTCCATCAGGATGAACAACCGCGGACCGACGCGCCCGAGGCCGAGCAGCAAGCCGGCGTTGCGCTGGCCGACGCTGGCGGGAACGGGCTCGATGTTCGCAGGGAGGAAGCGCACGACCTCGCGCACGGCGTCGACCCTCAGGCCGCAGACGCGGTCGCCGTCACCGACGACGAGCACCCGGTGCTGCAGGCGGCGCGCGTGATCGACGGGCCGCAGGCCGAGCTTCGCCCCCAGATCGAGCAGGGGCAGCACGACGCCACGACGACTGAGCACCCCCAGCACACCGTGGGGGGCGCGCGGCACCTCGGTCACCGAGCGGACGGGCAGGATCTCCTTGATGTCCATGATGCTCGCCGCGTACTCCTCGTCGCCGATGCGAAAGGCGAGGAAGCGCTGCCCCGCTTCGACGGGGTCCACCGCCGGCGGGACCGGCAAGTCGTCGAGCCGGTCGTCGTCCGCGACCAGGAAGCCCGCGAGCGGATCGGCGAGCAGCGGCAGGCCGCCGGCACGGACCGCCATCGGTGACGCCTCGGCGGTCGTCGTACGCGGCAACACCACCGGCGGGGCCGGTGACGACCACGATGACGCGGGCGACGACGACGCGGGCGACGACGACGCGGGCGACGACGACGCGGGCGACGACGACGCGGGCGACGACGACGCGGGCGACGACGACGCGGGCGACGACGACGCGGGCGACGCCGTTCCGAGCGTCGCCGCCCGGGCAGCCTGCGCCTTGCGCCGGACCGAAAGGATGTCCATCACCGCCCACCCGCAAACGCCGCGCCGAGGTGCGAGCGCAGGTCGTTCCAGACGTCATCGACGATGGCGGCGTCGATGCGGGCCGCCTCGAGCCCGAACCCCACGAGCAGCGAAGCCTGGGCGAGGACGTTGATCCGTCGCGGCACGCCGTCGCTCACGCGATGCAGGGCGTCGACCGCGTCTTCGGTGAACAACGGCTCGACCCGTCCCGCGACCGCGAGCCGGTGCTCGACGTAGCGGGCGACCTCGGGCCGGTCGAACGGCTCGAGGTGGAAGGCCACCCCGACACGCTGGGCGAGGGCCCGCAGGTCCTTTTTGCCGAGTCGCGCGCGCAGCTCCTCCTGCCCGACGAGCAGCAGCCCGAGCAGGGCCATGTCGTCGAGGGTCAGGTTCAGCAGCAGGCGGAGCTCCTCGAACACCGCGCGGCTCGGCAGCAGGTGAGCCTCGTCGACGATCAGGAGCGCCAGGCCGCCGCCGGCGTGGATGTCGTAGAGCCGGGCGAGGATGCCGTCTAGCAGCCGCACCCGCGAACGGCTCTTGGCGACGGTGACGCCAAGGCGCTCGGCCAGCAGGTCGAGCAGCTCGACCGACGTGACCCGCGGGTTCACCAGCAGCACGACGTGGGCCTGCCCACCGAAGCGCGCGGCGAGGCCGTCGACCAGGGCTCGGGTCAGGGTGGTCTTGCCGAGCCCCACCGCCCCGGTCAGCACGGCGAGATCGCGGTCCTCGGCGGCGGTGATCAGGCGCGCGAGCGCCTCGGCGTGCCCGGGGCTCGCGTACAGGAACGCCGGGTCCGGCGACTTGCCGAACGGGCGCGACCGCAGGCCATAGAACACCTCGTACACCGTCAAGCCCCCGCTCGATCGGGCAGCCCGGGCTCATTGGCGTGCGGCCCGACCAGCGACAGCGCGCCGTCGCCCTCGAGCAGCGCCTCCATCAGCGCGCCGACGTCGAGGACGAGGATTGTCTCGTGGTCTCCGAGGTGGGTGGCCCCGGCGATCCCGCGCACGCCCTGCAGGTAGGCGCCCAAAGACTTGATGACGATGTCCTGCTGACCGAGCACGTCGTCGACCAGCAGCGCGGCGCGGTGCTGCACAAGCCCGACGACGGCGGCGTACGACGTCTCGGCCACCACTCCTCGCCGGGCGTCGTCGGGATGGAAGACGCGGTCGAGGCGCAACAGCGGCAGCGTCTGTCCGCGCAGCGTGATCATCTCGCGCCCCTCGACGGTGCAGACGTCGTGGGGCGTCACGGCGACCATCTCGAGCACGCTGGCCAGCGGCAGCGCGTAGACGCGCCCGAGACTACGCACGATCACGGCCTGAATGATCGCCAGCGTCATCGGCAGCGTGATCGTGAACTTCGTGCCCTTGCCCGGCGCGCTCTCGACGTCGATGAGCCCGGACAGCCGCTGCACGTTGGTCTTCACGACGTCCAGACCGACGCCGCGCCCCGACACCGCGCTGACCTCGCGCCGCGTCGAGAAGCCGGGCAGGAACATCAGGTTCCAGACCTCGCGCCGCGACATCTGTCCGACGTGATCTTCGTCGATGATCCCGCGCTCGAGCGCCGTGCGGCGGATGGCCACTTCGTCGATGCCCCGGCCGTCGTCGGAGATCTCGAGGACGACGTGATTGCCGCGGGGGAAGGCCCGCAGCTCGAGCCGGCCGGCCGCGGGCTTGCCCGCCCGGCTGCGGACGTCGGCGGGCTCGAGCCCGTGGTCGACGGCGTTGCGCACCATGTGCATCAGCGGGTCGACGAGGTCCTCGACGATCAGCTTGTCGAGCTCGGTCTCCTCGCCGCTGATCACGAGGTCGACGTCCTTGCCGATGCTGCCGGCGGTGCGGCGGGCGACGAGGCTGAGGCGCTCGAACACCTGCCCGAGCGGCACCATGCGCACCTGCATGATCGCCGTCTGCAGATCGACGATTCGGCGCTCCATCGAACGGACCAGGCGATGCAGATCGATGGCGAGCCCGCGAACGCCCGTCGTCGCCTTCAGCTCGCTGGTTACGCGGGACAGTCCGCCGCGCGCCAGCACCAGCTCACCGACGATGCCCATCAGCTCGTCGAGCTTCTTGATGTCGACCCGCACCGTGTCGGAAACCTGCCGCAGCGACGCCGCCGGCAGCCTTGGGTCGACGCGACCGCTCCCGTCGTCCGCCGTCGTCGGCAACGTCGTCGGCAACGTCGTCGGCAACGTCGTCGGCAACGTCGTCGGCAACGTCGTCGGCAACGTCGTCGG
>VGSZ01000082.1 GCA_016874845.1 Deltaproteobacteria bacterium | reverse complement strand
TGTGCGGCCGCGCGGGCAGCGTCGCCAGCGTCTCTTCGTGGGCGCTGCCGGCGAGCACGGCGAGGGGCTGGTCGCCCAGCGCGGCGAGGGCGCGCGCCGCGGCGTCCTTCGCGGCGTCCTTCGCGGCGTCCTTCGCGGCGTCCTTCGCGGCGTCCTTCGCGGCGTCCTTCGCGGCGTCCTTCGCGGCGTCCTTCGCCGGTGGCGCGCCGGCGGCCCCCACCAGCAGCTCGTCGACGACGCGGAACGGCCGCGAGAACGCGACCTGCTTCTTGCGCGCGGCGGTCACGGTGAGCCGGCCGGCGACGACGTCGCCCTGCCCGCGCAGCAGCGCCGGCAGCAGGTCGTCGAAGGCGCGCACCGCCACGATCTGCACCGCGAGACCACGCCGGGCGGCGAATTCCTGGACGAGCTCGCGGTCCTCGCGCGACGAGGCGCCGTCGCGAGGCAGCAGGTCCTCGCCGTGGCCCTGCACCAGCACGCGCAGCGCCCCGCGCCGGGTGAGCGCCGGGAGATCCTCGACCCACAGCGGCGTCTCCGGCGACGCGACGCGCACGGCGGGCACCGCCACGACGTCGAGGTCGCGGGGCGCGGCCGCCGGGTCATGGGCGACGACGTCCTCGTCGACCGCGCGCGTGGGGCCCGGGGTGGCCGACCAGACCAGCAGGAGGGTGAGCAGCGCGCGCATCGCAGCGGACGATGGATCAAGCGCTGAGCGACGACCATCCCAGCGGGGAGGCTGACACGGATCGGTCCGCGGACGCCCACGACGTCGGTCGTTCGACCGACCCCCTGCCACGTCACCGTAGCCCGCCCGCGTCGATACTTCCGACGGAGCGCCGATGCCCATCACCAGCACCCGGACGGACCCCAGCAGCCGCGATCGTCTTCGTCCGCGGGGCGACGTCGGGGCGGCGACGTGCACGACGGCCCTGGTGGCCTCATCGTCGGCTGCGGCGCAGGCGTCGGTGAGGTCGACGGCAGCCGTGGGCCGGGCGCCGGCGCTGGGCGGGGTGGCGGGGGCGATCGACGATGCCTTCGTGGCGATGGGGGTGCGGCTGCCGACGACGGGCCTGCAGCGCAGCGTCGTCCCTGTGGACGCGCGGTGGCTCGGCGGCGTCGAGAACGCCCGCGAGGTGAGCGCGGCGCCGCTGGTCACGCTGCAGGGATCGCTGCCGTCCGGGCTGCGGGGAACACTGTTGCGCAACGGCCCGGGGCGCTTCGAGCGCGGCGGCGAGCGGGTGCCGCACTGGTTCGACGGCGACGGCGGCATCCTGCGCGTCGGGTTCGACGGCAAGGGCGCGGCGACGGCGGACTACCGCTTCGTGCGCGGCGAGGCCTTTGTCGAAGACGAGGCCGCGGGGCGCTTCACGCACCCGGCTTTTGGCTACGTGCCCGAGGGGTCGCCCGTGCGCCGCAGCCTGTTGCGGGCGAAGAACCCGGCCAACACGCACATCGTGGCGTTCGGGGACCGGCTGCTGGCGCTGTACGAGGGCGCGTGGCCGACGGCGCTGGATCGGGTGACGCTGGCGACGTTGGGCGAGGTGGATCTGGGCGCGCTCGACTCGAGCGAGTGCTTCACGGCGCACCCGCACACCGACGCTGACGGCCGGACGTTCGGCTTCACGTTCCAGCAGGGGCCGGGCGGCGGCGCGTCGGTGGTCGAGCTTGATGATGCGGGCGAGATCGTGCGCAAGGTGCCGCTGCCGGGCCTGAAGTCGCCGCCGCACGACTTCATCAGCGCCGGCCCGTTCCTCGTGTTCCTCGAGACGCCGACGGTGACGCGAGCGCTGCCGGCGCTGGTGGGGCTGCGGGCCATCGGAGACGAGATTCGGTGGAACAACGCGGGCAAGACGCGGATCCACGTGCTCGACAAGGCCAGCCTGGAGCGGATCGTGACCGGCAACGCGCCGCCGTTTTCGTCGGCGCACTTCGGCGGCGGGCGGTTCGAGGACGACGGCTCGATCTCGTTCGTCGCCTTCGTCCCCGACGACCACGATCCGTCGGGCCAGTCGATGGCGCGGTTCGCGCGCGGCGAGCGCACCGCCGTGGGCGGTCGCCCCACGCGCCTGCACGTCGACCCGAAGTCCGGCGACATCGTGCGCAAGGTCGTGCTCGCCGACGAGCGCGCCGAGTGGCCGGCCGAGGACCCGCGCCACGCCGGCTGTGGCGGGCAGTCGCTGTGGTGCGCAACGCAGTCGGCGGCTGCCGGCTACTTCGACGGCTACGCCCGCCTCGACCGCGACGCCGGCTTCGTCGATCGCGTGGCGCTGCCCGACGGCGTGTTTGGCAACGAGCCCGTCGTCGTCGTCGACGCCGACGACCCCGCGCGGCGCTGGCTGGTGACCGTGCAGTACGACAGCGGCGACGACCGCAGCGAGCTCGTCGTCTACGACGCCGCGGACCTCGCCCGCGGGCCGCACTACCGCGGCGCCCTGCCCGGCGTCGTGCCGTTCGGCTTTCACGGCAGCTTCATGCCGGCGTCGGCGTGAGGTCGCCGAGGGGACGTCGTCGAGCCGGCGTCAGCGGCGCGTGCGCACGGCGGGCGTGCCTTGCCACAGCGAGGCGAAGAAGTCGGTGACCATGTTCTGCGCCGCGGGGTCGTAGAAGACGGCGAAGTGGCCCTGGTCGGCGAACTGCACGAGCGCAGCGGTCAGGGGTTCGCCGTCATCGGTGGTGGTGTTGCCCTCGACCCAGCGGTTGCCGACGCCGTCGATGCCGAGCCGGTCGAGCACGGCCAGCGGCTGCTCGACGGGGTCGGCCAGCGGCAGCTCGAAGCTGCCGGCGAGGCCCTCGTGGTTGCGCGGCGGCGTGAAGGTGTCCTGCAGGCCCGACGTCGCGATCAGGTGGGGCGTGCGGCGCCCGCTGCGGTGACGCCACAGCGGCCCGTAGTTCAGCGGGTCGGACTCGTCGACGAAGGTCTGCAGGATCGCGGGCACGGGGTGGAAGCGGTCGATGGGCTCGCCGTCGGGGGCCTGCAGCACGAGGCGCAGCACGTCGGCGATGGCCGGCGGCGGATCGGTCTTTTCGACGAGGGATTGGGCGAAGCCGGCGCCCGCGCCCGACAGGAACGCGCCCTCGATGCGGTCCTCGACGGCGACGAAGAGCGCGCCGACGATGCCGCCCTGCGAGTGGCCGAAGTAGCCGACGTGCGCGGGGTCGAAGCGCTGCTGCGCGCCGTCCTCATCGACGAAGGCGAGGGAGCCGATGGCGTTCACGAGCTGGACCTTCTCGAGCGCGCTCTGCCGCCAGTTGTCGCGGCCGGCGAGCGGGTTGAAGAAGTTGAACGTCAGCACGTTCTCCTGGCCCTCGCGGTAGCCCTCGCGCGTGCGGTGCAGCGGCTCGGAGATGGCGAGCATCGCGGCGCCGCCGCGGTTGATGTGGAACGCCTCGTCGCCGGCGCGGTTGCCGACGCCGCCGTGGAGGTCGCCGCCGGTGCCGTGGCCGTTGACGACGATGGGCCAGCCATTGGCGGGCATTGCGCGACCGCGGGGCACGGTGAGCACGAAGGGGATCGTCTCTTCGGCCTGCACGATCGGAACGCCGTCATCGTCGAGGACGAAGCCGCCGCTTTGGCCGTCGTAGGTCTCGTAGGGCGGGGTGCCGGCCTGATAGCGCGCCAGCGTGATCGTGCCATCGAAGACGAAGAACGGGTCGGCGCTGCGCACCGAGCGACGCGTCAACGTCGGGCCGATGACCGGCACATACGCGCGGGCCGCCGCGGCGGCCTGCGCGAGCCCCGTCGTCGACGCCCGCGGGGTCACGAGCTGGATCGAGGCGACGTCGTCCGTGGCGAGGCCCAGCTCCTGCTGCACGCGCTGGTAGTCCTTGCAGTCGAAGGTCGCGTCGACGTCGTCGAGCGCGTCGCACGCCAACAGGGCCTTCAGGTCGGCGTCGGGGCCAAGGGGCGTGCCGTCCTTGCGGTGCACCGTCGACGTCGCGACCAGCGCGAAGCGGCCGCGCGGCACGACGCCAAGCAGCAGGTTCACCGCCACGGTGCCCGCCGGCAGGAACGACGTGCCTTCGTCGTAGACCGACAGCTCGATGGGCAGGCGGCGGCCGGCACGCGGTCCGTCGAGCTCGACGACAAAGACGCCGGCGCCATCGGCCAGCGACTCTTCAGGGGTCCTGGGCAGCGTGTCTTCGTCGACGCCGCCGTCGACGCGGAAGTACAGCGTCGACGCGGCGGCATAGGCCGGCGCGGTGGCGAAGATGCCGAGGAACTGCTCGAGGGTCTGGCTTCCGAATGAGTTGGGGAACGCGCGCAGGTTCAGCGCGCCGTCCTTCTTGATCATCAGGTCCGACGGCCACGGCGCGGCGAGGAACTCCTGCCGCTCGCCGCGCGGCAGACCGAAGGCGACGGGGGCGCGCTCGGGGGCGCACGCGGCGACGGCGAAGACGAGGGCGCAGGAGGCGACGGCGAGGCGGAGCCGAACACGCATGGGGGGCAGCATGGCAGACGGCGGAGGCGTCGGCAGCGGCGGCCAGCGGTCCCCGGACGCGCGGGCCCATGGTGGGGCTGGACAAGCGCGACCGGGGTGGTAAGGACGGCGGCGTCTCCGAACGGCTGCGGGCGCGTAACTCAGCGGTAGAGTATTACCTTCACACGGTAGGAGTCACAGGTTCGAATCCTGTCGCGCCCACCAGTTCTGATCCCGATCTTGTCCTTCTAATCCCGCAGCAATGCGGGATTTTTCTTTCAGCCCCTGACGCCGCCCGGGGCCATCCCCACCAGCGGACGCTCATCCCCACCAGCCATCCCCACCACCCTGCCCGTGGTCCCCACCAGGGCCGTCCGCGGCTGCGGATCGGGCAGCGTGCCGAGGGCGCGACGCTGGGCCTCGGCCTTCTCGGCGAGGTCGACGTGGGCGTAGCGGTGGGTCATCTCGGTGGTCACGTGGCCCAGCATGCTGCGCGCCGCGACCTCGCCCGCCGCGCGTCGGATCAAGTCATTCAGGCTATGGCGGAAGCAGTGGGTCGTGATGTGCTTTTCGATACCCGCAAGCTTGCACATCTGCTGGAGCTTCTTGTTGGTCGAACCGACGTAGCGGTAGCCGCCCTTCGACGACGGAAACAGCAGGGTCGTCGCAGGGTCGTGCACGTCGAGCTGCCCGATGTGGCGCTTCAGCAGCGACACGAGCTCGGGCGGCAGCGGCGGTCGACGACGGCTGTGCCGGGTCTTGGTCGCGCCGACGTCGCCGGCCACGTTGCTGCGCCGGATCGAGACGCAGCTGGCCTCGAGGTCGACGTCGCCGACGTGCATGCCGGTCACCTCGCTGTGGCGCATGCCGGTGACGCCCTGCGCCCACAGCTGCGCCGCCCAGGCGACGTCGGTCTGTTGTGCGATCACGTCGAGCAACGTCCTCAGCTCCTCGGGTGACAACCGTTCTTTCTCGCGGGGCGGCGCGCCGCCGACGCGAAAGCGGAAGTTCGCCACCGCAAAGACCCGTACCCCGATCAGGGCGCGGGCATCGTTCAGCATCGCCCGCAGCAGTCCCCAGACCGACGTCAGCGTCTCTTGGGCTTACGGGTTGCCGTCGGCCTTCCTTCGTCCCGCCAGCCACACCGACCACTGCTCCAGCACCCACTCGTCGACGGCGTCCACCCGCACGGCCTCGAGCTTCGGGAGGATGAGCCCCTCAAGGTAGGCGACCCGCGTCGACACGTAGGCGGGCCGCGCCACGTTCTTGTCGACCAGATGCCCGAGCCACAATCGCGCGAAGTCCCCAAGGGTCATCGCCGGCTGCGCTCGCTGGCGCGGGGGCACGTTCGTCGTCGGCTTCGTCGACGGCTTCGTCGTCGTCTGCGTCCGCTTCTGTGTCAGCTCGTCGAGCAGCTCGAGCTGGCGCCGTCGGGCGTCGTCGAGCTTGCCGGCGATCGTCTCCTCCTTTTCGAGTCGCTTCTTCGTCGTCGGGTGACGGGTCGTCACGCGGACCACGAAGGTGTTGCTGTCGATGCGGAGGATCCCGGGATGGGAAGTCCGCGTTCCTTGTCTGGCCATCGTCGTCATCCTTTCGGGCGGGCGACGACGGCACGATTCGCTCGGCGAGCGTACCACGCAGTGCCCGTTCCAAAGCCCGGTCGAGACCGTCGCGGGTGAAGAGGAGCTGCCGGCCTCGACGACCGGCGGGGGTGAAGTGGCCGCGGGCGACCTGCGCGCGGAACGCCTCGACCGACGGGGCGCGCACGTACGCGGCGGCCTCGGCGGTGGTCAGCCAGGGGCTGGTGACGACGTCGACACCGGCCCGCGACGGAGCCGGGGTGGCGGGGGCTGCGGGATCGTCGACGTCGACCATGATCGCAGCGTGCCCGTCGGCATGTACGTCGTCGGCGCACGGGCGACGCGATTCTTCGCTCGCAAATCCGGGGGGTTGTCGGGTTTGCGGGCGGCACGCGTACGGGCGTGCGCGGCGACGTTGTGGCGCCGTCATCACCTTGCCCTCGTCGTCGTCGACGCACATGCCTCGGTCATTCGGTCAGCGCACGCAGGATCACGCGGGCCTCGTGCCGACGGATCGAGACGAACCGCGGATCCGACGGCGGCGTCGGGTCGGGGTCGAGGGACGAGTGCAGCGGAAAGAACAGCGCGTACTCCTCGTCGCTCATGGTGACGTGGACCTCGATCGGGGCGACGGCGCTGTCGACGGCGACCGAGTCCCACGCCGGAAGCGTGGCGACGACGCCGCGACGCTTCGGCCTGCTGGCAAGCTCCGCGGCACGGCGCTTTCGCAGCGCCGCTTCCAGGGCAGAGGCCGCCGGTCGGTGCTCGCCGGCGAGGACCGCCAGAATCCAACGCAGACAGTCCTCTTCAGAGAGTGATGGGTCGGTCAGCTCGACGATGATCTGCTCGGGAAACAGGTAGGTGACGGTCCTGACCATGGGGTCCTCTTCGGCGCGCTCGCCCGGTGAGCCCGCGGCGGTGGGGGCCGCGGGGTCGTCGACGTCGACGATGACCGAGGATGCCGAGCGCCCTGTGCGTGAGCGGCGTACGGCAGCGAACGATCTTCGGCCGGGAATTCAAGGCGCTGGCGAATGCGGGACCGGCGCGCGTACCGGCGTGGGCGCGCGGCTGCTTCGTGCGTGACAGCGACGGCGGCGCCGCGAGAGCGCCTTGAAGATCGGGCGCGCCTTCCTTGATTTCCGCGCGCCGCACCTTGAAGAAGATGGCGCCGGCCTTGAACTATTTGCAGCGCCCCTTGAAGGCTTCGCCGCTCGCCCCACGCACGACCGGCGAAGGTCCCCCGCCGCTCGATGTTGCTCTTGTCTTTTTTGCCCCGTAGCTCCATTTTGCGTCTCATGTTGGAGCCAGCAGGCAGATTTCTTCGCATGCCCGAGGGCAGCTTCTTCCTGCTCGGGCCGCGCGGCACCGGCAAGAGCACCTGGCTGCGCCGCGAGCTGCCCGACGCCCTCGTCGTCAACCTGCTCGACCCGGCCCAGCACCGCGAGCTCGCTGCGCGCCCCGAGCGCCTCGCCGCCCTCGTGCGGGGCGCCGCCGGCGTTCGCGACGTCGTCGTCGACGAGGTGCAGCGCGTGCCCGAGGTGCTGTCGGTGGTGCACGCGCTCTTGCAAGAGCCCGGAGCGCCGCGCTTCGTGCTGACCGGCTCGAGCGCCCGCAAGCTGCGTCGCGGCGGCGTCGACCTGCTGGCCGGGCGCGCGACCATCCGGACGATGCACCCCTTCATGGCCGGCGAGTGGCCGCAGGCCGACCTGCTCACGCAGCTGCGCCTCGGCATGGTGCCCCTCGTCGTCAACGCCGCCGACCCGATGGACACGCTGCGCGCGTACGCGTCGCTCTACTTGCACCAGGAGGTGCAGGCCGAGGGGATCGTGCGAAACGTCGGCACGTTTGCCCGCTTCCTCGAGGTCGTCAGCTTCTCGCACGGCGGCGTGCTCAACATCAGCAACATCGCCCGCGAGACCGGCGCCGGCCGCAAGATGGTCGAGCATTTTTTGACGATTCTGGATGAATTGCTGGTGGCATTTCAGCTGCCGGTCTTCAGCCGGCGGGCACAGCGCGCCGTCGCCGCGCACCCGAAGTTCTACTTGTTCGACGCCGGCATCTACCGCGCGCTGCGCCCCCGTGGACCGCTCGACCGCGACGACGAGCTCGACGGCGCCGGGCTGGAGGGTCTGGTCGCCCAGCACCTGCGCGCGTGGGCCGCCTATGGCCCGCGCGACGTCACGCTGCACACGTGGCGGACACGCTCGGGCGTCGAGGTCGACTTCGTCGGCTACGGCCCCGACGACTTCTGGGCCCTCGAGGTCAAGCACGCCGACGTCGTCCGCAAGAGCGACCTCGGCGGATTGATGGCATTTGGCGAGGATTACCCCGAGGCGCAGCGGATTCTTTTGTATCGCGGCGCGGAGTCGCTCTCGCTGTCGGGCGTGCGCTGCGTGTCGGTCGAGCGGTTCTTGCGGGCGCTGCACCCGGGCAGGTCACTGCACGAAGCCGTCGACGTAGCGTCGAGGGCGTAGGCTCGACAGCGTGCAGCGCGAGGGTCCACGGTCGGCTGGCGGCGCCGGTTGTCAGCCGTCGACGGTCACGCCCAGAGTGCCGGGGGCGGCAGCGACCAGACGGGCACGAAGCGGGTGAATCGTGGCGGCAGCTGGAACAACGACGCGAGGAACACGCGCGCGGCGAACCGCAACGCGAACGAGCCGGAGAACCGGAACGACAACCTCGGCTTCCGCCTTGCCCGAGCGCGACCGCAGACGGAGGTGCTGCGACTGACCAGGCCGACTGCTGCGTCCGCGTGCCTGGGCACCCGGCGAATCGAACCGGCGACGGCGTGGAAGTAGGAGCGCGGAGCGCTCGCGAACCCTCGCCGTCGTGCCTGACAGGGCGCAGCAGAGCGCTGGAGGGCGCTGGAGGGCGCTGGAGGGCGCTGCAGCGCGCGGTGCGCTCGTCGACGCCGTGGCTGACGTGCTTCACGCTCGCGGCGCGGACGCGCCCGCGCTTGATCCACCAGGCTGCGCAGAGACGCGGCGGCGGGCTCGTTGCGGCGCTCGGCTTTCGGCGGTCGGCTTGCGCGTGCCGGTGCGACTGCGCGCTGCGGCCGCTCATGGCGTCACGCGTCGAGCGGTGGACGGCGCGCCAGCTCGAGGCGCCGCCAGGGGAGCGACGCGGCGTGCTGCACGATGGCGTGGGCGCTGTCGTAGCCGCGCTGCAGCTGCCGGCTGTCGGCGCGACCAGCGAGGTAATGCGCCTCCCACCGCCGACGGGCGGCGCGATGGCGCCGGCGACGACGCAGCGACAGGCGCAGCGCGTCGGGCAGGATGCGAAAGCCGAGGAACGTGACCCCGGCGATCGAGCGACCGATGCGGGCGTCGGGCTTGACCGTCAGGCGCCGGTGCTCGGCCAGAAAGGCGCGCGCGGCGGCCAGCGTGTCGCGCGCCTGCCCGCGCGAGGCGCACCACCACACGACGTCGTCCATGTAGCGGACGATCCCGTCGACCCGCTGGTGTTCGAGCAGGAACCGGTCGAAGCCGTCGAGGTAGCTGTTGGCGAAGTACTGCGACGTCAGCGCGCCGATGGGCAGCCCGCGGTGGGCGTCGGTGCCCGAGGGCGGTGCCTGCCGCACGATCCGCTCGCACAGCCCGAGCAGCGCCGGGTTCTTGAAGCGCCGGGCGAGCAGCGCGAGCAGGATCGCGTGGTCGATGCTGGCGAAGTAGCTGCGCATGTCGACCTTGACGAACCACGGGTGGGCGCGCGTGTGCTGCTGCGCGCGGTGCACGGCGGCGAGCGCGCCGCGCCCGACCCGGCAGGCAAACGTGTCGGCGACGAGGGCGCGGTCGAGGACCGGGCCCATGTGGAGCATGAGCGCGTGGTGCAGCACGCGATCGCGGAAGCACGGCGCGAGGACCCGCCGCGGCTTGGGGTCAAAGACCGCCAGCTCCTGCCAGCGGTCGTCGGGGACGCGCTGCTCGAGGATGTCGCGCCGGAGGCCGGCGAGCTGGGCGGGCAGGTCGGCGGCGAAGCGCTCGACCTCGACGCGGGCGCTGGCGTGGCGGGCCGCGCGCCAGAAGGCAGCGCTGAGCGTCTCGAGCGAAGCAACCTCGGCCAGCCCGACGCTGGAGCGGCGCGGCATCAGTCGACCGGCCCTTCGGGCTCGCGCTCGTCGGGCGCGGCCTCGTCGGATTCGCGCTCGTCGGGGGCGGCCGCGGTGGCTGCGTCTTGCGTGCCGCTGGTGGCGCCAGCGGCGACGACCGCGGTCAGCGCGGCGCCGTACTTCTGGACGCGGGCGGGGCCGATGCCCTCGATGGCGCCAAGCTCGGCCAGCGTGCGGGCGTCGCGGCGGACGATCTCGGCCAGCTGCTCGTTGGTGACGACGGCGTAGGGCGGCACGCCGTCGCGCTCAGCGAGGCGCTTGCGGGCGTCGCGAAGGCGGACGTACAGCGCGAACTGGTCGGCGGTGAGGACGTCGCGGTAGTCGACGCGGCCCTTGCGGGCCTCGCCGCCCGGGCCGGCGCCGGGGCCGCCGCCGGGCTCGAGGCGGGCAGGACCCTCGACCCACGACACGCACACCGCCCACGCGCTGCGCGGCCCATCGGCGACGAAGTGGCGCTCGATCCCGACGACCCGGTGGCTGGCGAGGAAGCGATTCAGCGCCGCCTCGTCGGCGTCGCCGTCGTGGATCGGGATGGTCGCGAAGTGAAGCCTCACCCGTTCATCCGTTCATCCGTTCACCCGCCGCCGCCGCGCGGGGGCAGCGGCCAGAAATTTTTTCCGGCCGCTCGCTACGCGAGCGGCCGGCGACAACACCCGCACCCCACCCCGTCGGTGCGACCTCTCGTCGGGCCGGCTCCGCGCGGCCCGCCTCTCGGCCGCACCGACGAAGAACCCGCCTGCCTGCCGGCCTGCCTTCCGGGCACAAACTTACTGACCTCGGGCAAGGCGGAAGCCGAGGGAGCCGATCCGGTCCTCCGGCACGTACGCGCCGCGGAACGCCGCGCGCGAGCCCCTCGCGCCGCGGTGCCAGCTGCCGCCACGAAGCACCCGCAACGAGCCCGTCTGGGGCCCCGTCGGATCGACCACCCGACCTGACGAATACCCACCCGACCAGTCCGAGCACCACTCCCATACGTTTCCCAGCATATCGTAAAGACCCCACGGGTTCGCCGCCTTCTGCTTTGCCGGATGCGTCTCGCTGGCGCTGTTCTCGTTATACCACGCTATACGCGGCAGCACGCCCACATCGTTCTTTCCCAACCACGTTGGTCCCGTCGTACCCGCACGGCACGCGTATTCCCACTCCGCCTCCGTCGGAAGACGCACATTCAGTCCACCATGCATTCGGTTCGCCTCCTGCAAAAACACCTGACAGGCATCCCAACTCACCGTCTCAACCGGCCGGTCATCCCCCTTGAACCTGCTCGGGTTCGACCCCACCACCGCCTGCCACAGCCGCTGCGTCACCGGCGCCTCCGCCAGCCAGAACCCGCGCGTCAGCTCCACCTCGTGCTGGACTTCGCCGTTGGACCGGCCCTCTTCTGACGCCGGCGACCCCATCGTGAACTTGCCCGCCGCGCACCAGCGGAACTTCACCTCGACACCAGACACCAACGTCGCCGCCCATGACCCGTGCTGGTCTTGCCCGCACGACGACATCCACGGCTGCTGCCACGAAGGCTTCGCGTTCTTTGCTGCCTCCGCCTTGCGGGCTTCCTCCGCTCGACGCGCTTGCGGCGACGTCGACGAGGGCGCGGTTGACGACAACGACGACGACGAACCGCCGGCGTTCAACGTCGCGATCGCCGTGATCAACTTGCGCCGCGCGCCGAGCGCGTCGATGCCCATCTTTTCGAGGTCGCTCTCGGTCAACGTCGCCAGCACCTCGAGATCGATCTCGTTCTTTTCGAACGTCGACGCGAAGCGATCGAGCCCCAACGAAGCAAGCCAGCTGCGGATGTCCATGCGGTCCCTCGACGAAGGCGTGAGGCTCGCACAACAACCGCGCTGCGCGTCAACCACGCGCCGCCACCGGCTACCGGGCCACGACCTTCTCGCCATCGGCGTGCCCGCGGCCGTCCCGCAGCAAGCGGTCGACGCCCGCGTCGAGCACCGCGCGCGCGGCCTTGCTGCGCGACCCGATGCCCAGCCGCGCGCCGACCTCTTTCACCAGGGCGTCGCGCGAGCACGACACCGCCGCCTGCAACACCCAGCCCGCCGCGTTCGCGACCTCTTCGGCGGGCACGTCATCGACGTCGCGCTCGACATCAGCGTCGACGACGCGGAAGCCGCGCCACGTCGACGGGTCGACGCCCGGAGGCCAGACGAAGTCGCCGACCACCACCGGCCGCCGCGACGAAGGCAGCGCCACGAGCGACGCAAGGATGCGCGTGCGGATGCGCGCGCCAAGCTGCAGGCCCCAGGTCGACGCCACCCGACGACACGCGCTGTCGAGCGACAACGGACCCTGCGCCAACACCGTCGCCGCGAACGACGCGGCCACGGCCGGCGTGTGCCGCTCGTCGTCGAACTCGACGCGCGTGCCCTGCACGACCACCGCCGACCACGGGACGAAGCGCCGGGCCTCGGGCGGCAACGTCAACGTCGGCGCCTGCGCCACCTGCGCCAGGAACGACGGCGGGTTCGACCCCGTCGAACGCTCGAACGACGTCGACGACGGACCCGACGACGTGGTCGACACCGGGCTCGAGGACGTGCTCGAGGACGTGCTCGACGGCTTGCTCGACGACGTGCTCGAGGACGGCGCGGCGCCCGCTGACGCACCGGTCGGCGCCGAAGCGCCCGACACCGACGGCGGCGACGACGATGCATCCGACGGGCCGCGCGGCAGGCCGCTGGTGCGCGGGGCCTTCGCCGCGGCGGCGACGGCCGCGAGCAGGCGCGCGGTCTCGCCCTGGCGGTCGTGCCACCAGTCCGTCGACCAGACGCGGTGGAAGCGCCAGCCGAGCGACTCGAGCACCTGCTGGCGCAGGCGGTCACGGGCGCGGGCGGCGCGGGTGCCGTGGTAGGTCGCGCCGTCGGCCTCGATGGCGAGCAGGTAGGCGCCGGGGCGCGTGGGATCGACGACGGCGAGGTCGATGCGATAGCCAGAGCAGCCGACCTGGCTGTGCACGCGGTAACCGGCGGCGACGAGGACGTCGTGGACCTCGCGCTCGAACGGGCTGCCGAAGTCGGGCGCGCCGGGCGCGTGGCTGGCGGCGAGCAGACCGATCACGCCTTGCTTGGCGTAGCGCAGGAAGCTCTTCAGGTGCACGACGCCGAGGGCGGACGTGCCGTGGTCGTTCACCTGCGACCAGTCGAGGGTCGAGAACACCACGAGCCGGCGGCGCGCGCGGGTGACGGCGACGTTCAGGCGGCGCTCGCCCCCTTTGCGGTTCAGCGGCCCGAAGTTCATCGTCACGCGGCCGGTGGCGTCGGGGCCGTAGCAGACCGAGAACAGGATCACGTCGCGCTCGTCGCCCTGCACGTTCTCGAGGTTCTTGACGAACACCGGCTCGTCGACGGCGTCGGTGAAGAAGCTCGCCAGCGCCGGCTTCTCGACGAGCAGCTGGTCGACCAGGTCCTGCACCAGCGTCTGCTGCGGCGACGAGAACGTGACGACACCGATCGACGGGCGCTCGTCGTCGGGCAGCGACAGCAGGCGCTCGAGCTCGGCGAGCACGCGCCGCGCCTCGGCGACGTTGTGGCGCGCGCGACCGCGGTCGTAGAAGCCCTCGACGGCGACGTACTCGACGCCGACGCCGGCGCCCGGCAGCGCCGCGCTCGGGAACGTCAGCAGCGCGTTGTCGTACGAGTGCTGGTTCGAAAACGCGATCAGCGACTCGTGCTGCGAGCGGTAGTGCCAGCGCAGGCGCAGCTCCGGCAGGCCCGACGCCACCGCCTCGTCGAGGATGCTCTCGACGTCGACGATGTCCTCGTCGTCAACGGGCTCGGCGTCGTCGTCGCCCTCGCCGCGGGCGAAGAACGACGTCGGCGGCATCTGCTTGCTGTCGCCGACGACGATCACCTGTCGTCCGCGACCGATGGCGCCGACGGCGTCCCACGGCGGGATCTGGCTCGCCTCGTCGAAGATCACGACGTCGAAGCGGTGCGCCGCCTGCAACACCTGCGCGACCGACAGCGGGCTCATCAACACGCACGGCTTCAGGCGCTGCACGAGGGCGGGCACCTCGCGAAACAGCCGGCGCACCGACCACTGCCCCCGCTGCAGCAGCAGCTGCTTGCGCAGCTTCGCCATGTCGTCGCCGGGCGCGTTTGCGTCGGGCACGCGCGCGCGCAGACGCGTGACGACCTCGTCGCGCGCCAGCGCGAGCCCCGCGCGATCGAGCCGCTGGAATTCGGCGATCACGTCGTCGTGTCGGCGCCCGCGAAAATTCGCGAGGGCCGGGTCGTCGTTCAGCTGCGCCTTCCACCACGCCAGCCGCACCGCCCGCTGCACCGCGCGCTCGACATCGCGCACGGCCACGCGCCCTTCGACGACGGCGTCGACGACGTCGCCCAGCTGCAGCGCGCGGGCGCGGGCGCTGGCCTCGGCGACGGCGCAGTGCGCGCGCAGCCGTGGCAGGTGCTCGCGCCAACGCTCGGCGACGACGCGCAGGCGCTCTGGGCGCGGGCGCTCGCCGAACGCGCGCGTCGCATCCAGCTGCAACGTCGTCGTCGCCGTCTGCACCGCCGCCGTGAGCGCATCGTGGGCCGCGAGCGCCGCGCGCACCCGCGCGCCCACGGGCTGGTCGCCGGCAAGGGCGTCGGCGTCGTCGGTGCAGCGCTGCACGAACGCGTCGAGGGCCGCGGGGTCGCCCAGGGCGTCGACGTGCTGCAGCTGGAAGCGCCGCAGCGCCTCGGCGTGGTCGAGCGCCGCCGTGGCGGCGACGGCGTCGGTGTCGGGTCCGCGCCAATGCACGCCCAGCTGGGGCCCGGTGGCATCGGCGCGCAGCGCGACGTCGCCGTCGCGCACGGTGGCCGCGAGCGCGAGCCCGTCGACGAGCGCGGCGTCGTCGGTGCGTTGGCCACGCGCGAGCGCGCGCACGATCCGCCGCGCGCCCCACAGCGCGAAGAACGACAGCACCACGAACGCGTCGCGCCAGCGACGGAAGCGCGCCAGCAGACCGTCGATGTCGACGCGCAGGATCCCGTCGTGAAACGCCGCCTGCAGCGCCGCGCGCTGCTGCTGCCATGTCGCGACGCGCGCGACGCTCTCGCGCACCGGCAGCAGCGCCGCCCGGGGCGCAACGACGAGCGCGCGCGGCACGCCCGGCGCGGCTGCCGCGAGGCGCGCGGCGGCAAACACCGCGTCGTCGTCGAGGGCCGCGGGCAGGCGCAGGTCGGCGCGCAGCGTCGCGAGGGCGGCCTCGACATCGCGCGCGCGGGCGGCAAGGGCCACGGCGACGGCGGCGGCCTCGTCGTCGAGCGCGGGGCGCCACGGGAAGCGACCGACGCCGGCCCACGGCGCTTCACCGCCGCCGGCGTCTTCGACGGCGCGGGCGAGTTCGTGCGTGGCGGCGTCGAGGGCGTCGACGCTGGCCGGCGTCAGCGCGCGGGCGTCGATGGCGGTGACGTCGACGGTGGGCGCGTCGTGCAGGCCAAACAGCGAGGCGAGCACGCCGCGCGTCGAGCAGCGAAACGGCGAGGGCCGGGCGAGCCGCTCGACGTGGGCGCCAAGCCGGTCGCGCACCGCCGCGAGGGTCGTCGTGTGTTCGCGCCACGACGGCGACGCTGGCGCGGCGGCCTCGAACGCGTCGCGCAGCTGCCGAAAGACCTCGGCCTTGTTCGCGTGCTGCGCGTGCAGCTCGAGCGTGAAGGGCTGCAGGCCGACGGCGGCGAGCCGCCGGTGGACGACGTCGAGGGCGGCCCGCTTCTCGGAGACGAACAGCACCGAGCGCCCATCGGCGACGAGCTGCGCGATCGTGTTGGTGATCGTCTGCGACTTGCCGGTGCCCGGCGGCCCCTGCAGCACGAAGCTCGACCCGTCGACGGCGGCGTGCAGCGCGGCGAGCTGCGTCGGGTCGGCGTCGACGACGGTGACGAGCCGGTCGGGCGGGCGCGCGCTCTCGACCTCGTCGTCGGCCACGATGGGAGCGGCGAGTCCGAACGCCTTGCCGCCGCCTTGAAAGAGGTGCCGCACGACGGGCGAGCCGAGCAGGTCGTCGGTGCGTTCGTGCAGGTCGAGCCACATCAAGAATTTCTGGAACGAGAACAGCGCGAGGCTCGCGTGCTCGACCACCTGCCAGCGCGGCCGCTCGAGCACGAGGCGCCGCAGGTCCTGCAGCGCGCGCCCGACGTCTACGCCCGAGTGGTCTTCGACGAGGTGCTCGACCGCTCTGGTGTCGAGGCCGAAGTCGGTCGACAGCTTCTTCAGCAGCGTGACGTTGATGCGCGTCTCGTCTTCGGCGCGGCGCAGTCGCCACGTGGTGCCACCGGCGCCGCGGGCGCGCTCGAGCCGCACCGGCACCAGCACCAGCGGCGCGCGCCGCAGCGTCGTCGACGTGTCCGACTCGAACCAGTGCAGCTCGCCGAGCGCGGCGTACAACAGCACCGCGCCCGACTCTTCTTCGGCGCTGCGGGCAGCGCGAAACAATTCGGTCGCGCGACGCTCGAGCTCGGCGGGCGGCGACGCGGTGCGCACGCGCTTGTGGGCGAGGTCGCTCTTCGCGCGGGCGACCGGGTCGACGCCGTCGCTGCGCGGGTCGTCTTTCGCCGCCGGTGCGGCGAGCAATTCGATGACCTCGCCGGCGGCGAGCTGGTCTTCGAACGCGGCGACGTCGACGTGGGGCAGCGCCAGCACCTTGCTGCCGTCCTTGTGGTTCAGCAGTCGGTTGCGCAGCGAAAGGTCGAGCAGCTTCGACTTCCAGCGCTCCAGCCGCGAGCGCGCGTTGCTCGCGTCTTCGGGCGGCGTCGACGACGGGCGAAAGCGCGCGTCGGGCAGCGCCGTCCCGATCACGACCGGCTCCTTCGACGACGAGGTCGACGAGGTCGACGAGGACGACGACGACGCGGGGGCCGCTGCGGTCGACTCGTGGGTCGCCGCCGCGAGGGCCGCGACGAGGGCGACGGGGTCGAGCTCGAGCGGCAGCGGCAGCACGCGCGCGGCGCGGGCCGCGGCGACGTCGACGGCGACGCGAAAGGCCTCGACCTTCTTCAGCGCCTCTTCGGCGACGCGCACGGCGTCGGCGAACGCGACCCCCTGCACGGCGGCGGAGCTGTCGACGACGAGGGCCTCGCCGAGCTCGACACGTTTGCGGATGGGCAGCGGGTCGTCGAGCGTCGGCTCGTGCAGCTGGAACTCGGTGAGCCACACCCCGGGGAAGGCGTGGCCGTCGACGAGGACGACGAACGGGTGCAGGCCCGCGGCCTCCCACGCGGCGGCGACGAGGACGCTGACGTCGAGGCAGTTGGCCTGGCGGTCGGCGAGGACCTGCTCGTGGCTGCGGATCTTCTGGCCGTGCAGCTCGAAGGACGCGGCGCTGCCGACGTAGGCGACGCCGGCTTCGGCGACGGCCTTCCACACCGCCTCGGCGATGGCGGCGGCGCGTCGGGGGTCGCGTCGCTGGTAGCCCTCGAGGCTGCCGTCGAGTCCGGCGGCGACGAGGATGCGCGACGCGGCCTGCGTCACCGGGGCGACCCCGCGGGCATTGGGGCGCACAAACGCCGCGAGCAGCTCGGGCAGCACGACGGTGCCCGGCCACTCGCCGGGGGCGAGCACTTCGACGGGGTGGCTTTCGCGGGTGGCCTCGACGCCGCCGATGGTGACGACGACGTGGACGTGGCCGCGGGCCCGCTCGCGCGCGGCGGCGAGGAACGTCGGCGACAACGCCAGACGGCTCGTGTCGACGCGCGCGGCGCCGGCGGCGGGGATGACGTCGACGGCGAACGACAGCGGCGCGGCGAAGGCGGGGTCGAACGAGACGGCGACGACGACGTCGCGGGCGTCGTCTTCGCATGGGTTGGTCACGACGACGTCGCGCAGGAAGGGCGCGCCCGCCTGGTGCAGGGCGAGGTGCACGCGCGGCGCGGCGTTCAGCTCGAGGCGGAGTCGTGGTGCGTTCATGAACCTCCCAACAACGATCCACTGCGAGGTTTCTACCTCAAGCAAGGTCATCGCCGCTCAGCGCACTAGAGTCATTGATTCGCTAAAAACACACACGCAACATGCCCAAAATTCAAGCAATCCACCGGCTCCTCATGTTCCCAAAGCTTTGACGTTTTATTCGAACGCCACGGCCCCTGAACCACCTCAAGACCGCATGAGAGACCGTCAGCCCGTAACGGATTCATCCACCGTGAAAAGACGACACACGTCGAAACCTGGTCCACTTGGGTCAGCTCTGCTGCCATCTGCTGTGCTTGCCACCAGTCCCCAACTCACTCTTCGACATTGCCGATCACATCGAAAATGCCCCGCTGGTGTCGTTGATGCCAGCCTCGCGCAGACGCTGAAGGACCTCGTCGTCCGACAGCGGAGCGCCGTGGGCGATGAGCGCGACGACGACGAGGTCGGCGAGGCGCATGGGTCCGAAGACGGACTTGCGCCCAGCAACTGTGGCGATGTCGGGGACGTCGACGCCGAGCGCGATGCACCACGCGTTCCGCTCGCGCGGCACGACAGTCGCCCGCGCTGCGGAGGCCGACGGCGACCACAGCGGCGCCGGCTTTGGCGTGGGACGGCTGTCGAACTTCTTGCGCACGGCCTCGAGGTCGAAGCGCTCGGGACTCCAGCGACCAAGCCGGACCCGTAGCGAATCGGGCTCGTCGGGGTCACGCTGCGGGTCCTTGCCGGTCTTCACGAAGGTGACGCAGCGCGCGTAGCCCCTGAGGCCGCCGCAGTCCTCCGGTGGGAAG
>VGSZ01000081.1 GCA_016874845.1 Deltaproteobacteria bacterium | reverse complement strand
GCCTTCACCTTCGCCTTCGCCTTCGCCTTCGCCCTCGCCCTCGCCCTCGCCCTCGCCGGGGTCGCGGGGGAGCGGGTCGATGCAGGTGCCGCTCTGACAGACGAGGTCGAAGGGGCAGTCAGCGGACACGAAGCAAGACGGCCCGGGCGGCACCGTGGCCACGTTCGTGCAGTCGCAGGCCCCGGGCGCCAGCGACGCCGCAGCCGCGGCCCCCCACAGCGCCGCGGCGCGCAGAAGGCGCTGGCCCCGTCGCGTTGTCACGTCAACGCTGCCTGCGTCGCCGCGCGAGCAGCCACAGCGCGACGAGCGCGCCCACTACGGGCGCCGACGCGGTGCCACCCGTCGCCGCGCAGCCCGCCGACGCCAGCGCCTCGGCCTCGCGGTCGGCGCGCAGGCGACGCTGCTCGATCGCGACGTCGACTCCGACGACGCGCGAGACGTTGCCGGCGAGATCCTGCGCCTTGACGGCGACGCGCCGCGCGACGAGCCCGTCGAGCGGCAGCGTCGCCGTCGTGGCGAAGTCGCTCCACGCGCCGTCGTCGTGCTGCCACGCGTACACGAGGCCGCCGGCCGGCGTGGCGTCGTCGCTGCCGAGGGCGACCAGCGCAGCGCCACGGCGCTCGAGGCGCACGTCGGGGGCGAGCGCGTCGACCCAGACACTCACGGTCTGGCCGTCGGGCTCGAGCGAGCCGGTGTCGCCGCGCAGGCGGCTGCGCATGGTGATCGTGTGCTCGCCAGCGGCGCGCAGCTTGGCGTCGCGCACGACGAGCTCGTCGCCGCCCGCGCGCAGCGGTCCGCGCCAGGCGCCGAAGTCGACGCGGGCGAACCACTCGCGGGCGTCGCCGTCGCTGACGTCGAGGTGCACCTCGCCGGTGGGGCGCGCGTGCTGCCCGCGGCCGAGCTGCTCGGCGTCGACCATGCGCAGCACCCCCGGCTCGCGCGACAGGCCGACGAACGGCGGCGCCGCCGTGCGCGGCTGCGGCGGCGTGCTGGTCATTGCCAGATACACGTTCAGGAACTCGCGGTCGTCGCCCTCGGGTACCGTCTCGACGCCGCGGAAGTCGATGTAGATCGGCACGCCCAGCGCGTCGGACAGCGCGTTGCCGATGTCGAAGTTGAACTCGAGGCCGTCGCCCAGCGCGGCGTCGAAGGCGACGCCGAGCAGCTGCTCGAGCACCTCGGTGAAGTCGACGCCGGGCAGCAGCTCGTTGAAGGTCTCTTCGAAGTTCTGGACGTTGGGGCCGTCGACCACCGAGATGCGCAGCGACGCGCTGCCCGGGTCGTGGAACACCGCGATCTGCATCGAGACGTCGGCCTGCACCGCGAACACGCGGGCGAAGCGCTCGAACATCAGCACGTAGAAGCCAACCTCGACGTCGGGCCACTCGATGATCATGTGGCCCTCGTCGGCGGTGCCGGCGCCGTAGCGGACCACGGGCGGCTGCGACGGGTTGACGACGAGGATCGCGGGCGCGTCGGCGTCGGCGAACTGCTTGAGCTTGCCGCTGGTCAAGAGGTCGAGGGTGGCCGCCGACAGCTGGAACCCGCCGCCGGTCAGGCGGTTGATGGCGTCGGAGTCGATCTCGAGGCAGAGCGCGCCGGTGTTGTAGAGCGCGAACAGGATCTGGTTCACCGCCGGCTTCGCGAGGCTCGCGCCCAGGTGGTACGCGGCGCCGTCGAAGCGGCCGGTCAGCGGCACGAGGGCGTCGTCGGGGACCTCGAACTCGCCGCGCACGCCGTCGCCGTACAGGTCGGCGAAGGTCACGCCGGTGATCGGTCGGACGCACGGGTGCGGCACGGTCAGGCCCTCGCTGTCGTCCAACGGCGGCGCCGCCTCGAAGCCGCTCTTCAAGATCACGTCGATGCCGAGCGCGCCGCCGGCGGGCACGTTGACATCGAAGGCGCCGGCGGTCGGCGCGACGGCGAACCCAAGGTCGAGGGCCGACGCGGGCAGCACGCCCGGCGCGGCGGCGGCGATGTCCTGACGCGACGAGATGGACAGCGGGGCGCCGTCGACGTCTTCGAGGGCGCTCTCGAGCGCCGTCTGCAGGGCGTCGTCGAGCAGGTCGCCGAGCAAAGGCTCGAGGACGCCGATGACCTCGAAGACGACCTCGATACCGACGCCGGCGACGGTGCAGACGCCGACGCACTCGGCGTTGCCGTCTTCGTCGACGATCCGCAGGGGCAGGTCGCTGCAGGCCTCGGAGCAGCCCCCGGGACCGTCGGGCGTCGTGCTGCAGGTGAACGCGCCGCAGCTGCCCGGGCACGACGGCGGCGTAGCGAACTCGATGTCCTCGCTACCGAGGTTGCCGCGCGGGTCGACGTCGACGCGCACGATGTCCACGTCGATCTTGATGCACTCGCCCACGCCGCCGGCCTCGTCGCACTCGGCGCCGGAGCCGACGCGCGGGCGCACCAGCGCCTCGAGCGTGAGGCCGGTGAGGTACGGCGCGCCGCCGTACTCCGGCGAGGTGCCGGTCAGGTTGCAGGCGGCGTTGCCAAGGCCCCAGTCCGAGAACAGGCGCATGTCGACGCCGATGGGGATGTCGACCACGCTGACGCGGATGGCGTCGCTGGCTTCGATCAGCTCGACGTCGATGCTCGCGCCAAGCGCCTCGGCGTCGACGATCACCGTCGCCGGGTAGACCTCGAACGGGTCCGTGGACCCGCGGCCGTACTCGACCGCCGATCCGGCCAGCTGCCCGGCCGGCAGCACGACGCGCAGCTGGCCGTTCTGCTCGCCGCCGAGCGAAGAGGCGAGCAGGGGCCGCAGCTGCGTGACGAGGAAGTCGAGGCCCTCCTGGGTCAGCCGCGCGCGGATGCCGTCGTCGATGGCGCGCGTGCCATTGGGCACCGACGTCGCCGTCTGCGGGTAGGGGTAGGACTGCGCGCAGCCGCTGCCGCAGTTGAGACCGCCGCTGCACCCGAGGGCGCCGAGCAGGAGCGCGAAAGGCAGCGCGCGGCGAACGAAGCGAGGCAAAGGGCTCATGGATTCCACCGGGGTCAGAAACTGCGCGGCGACGTCACGGATGAAACCAGATCCGGCTGCGGTGCGCCAGCCGACCGTCCGCCGTGGCGTGGGATGGAGCGACGCCTGACGCTGTGCGGCGTCGGCGCCCTCAGACGCCGAAGGGGTTGCCGCCGACGCCGCCGACGCCACCGACCGCCGGCCGCCGGGAGGGCGTCGTGGGCCGCGCAGCGAGGATGCGGGCATACTCGGCGACGGTGGCGCCCTGCACGGCGAACGAGTACGGCATCGACACGAAGAGCCCGACCAAGCAGGCCAGCGCCCCGAGCTGGGCCAGCAAACCAGCGACGAGCGCCGCGACGAAGACGAGCAGGTACTGCAGGCCGCCGGCGCGGATGACCTCCCACTGCCGCCCGAAGGCCACCGAGGCCCACGGCTCGTCCTCGACGATGTGCAGGAAGTCGATGGCCGGGGCCAGCAGCGAGGCCACCAGGCTGCCGACGAGCACGGCGCCATAGGCGCCGAGCATCACGAGCAGGCCGAGCACCTCGCCGCCGTCGCCCAGCCGGATGAGCGCGAAGCTGGCGCCGCCGGCGACGGCGAGGAACAGGGCGAACAGCAGGCCGAGCGGCGCGCGGGCCAGGAACATTCGCCAGCCAGCGCCGACGTAGGCGAGCCGCGCGGGCGGCAGCGTCAGCGCGTCGTCACCGCCGGCCATGCGCCGCTCGGCCACGGCGCGCACCCACCCTGCCAGGTTCAGCGCACCGACGATCGGGACCAGCGCCCACAGGCCCATCGCGCCGCACGTGACGACCCAGCGGGGGTCCTTCGTCGGGGCCGCGAGGACGGCGCCGACGTCGAACGAGGCTGGCTGGTCAGCAGGTGTGGACGACATCGACGACCTCCGGGGAAGAGACTGCGGACGCAGCGAGCGTAGCAGGGGCGTGGGCTCCGCCGCCGGACTCCGCATTCAACCCCGACGCTGTGGGGGGAGCCACGCGTCGACAGCGCCCCGCTCGCGATCCCGGGATCTGCACCGCCGGCCAGAAACTGGCGGCGTGGCGCCGGCCGTCGCACGTTGTCACCTGAGGACCACACCATGCAGAAAAAGACCGAATCTTCCGACCGCGACGCCTTCTTCGCCTCCCTTGCGCTGTTCGATCGCGACGAGCGCGAGCTTCGCCAGCGAGCCCTGCCGAGCGACACCGACGTCGACGCCATCGTCGAAGCGGCCTTCGCCAGCGTTCAGCGCAACCCGACGATCCTGCCACTGTGACAGCAGCCGGCCGGTCGACGGAGCGTCGCCCTGACGGTCTCCGTCTTCCTTGAGCGGTCGACGATGACGCCGGGAGCGCCCGGTCAGTCGAAGAGCTCGAACCGGTAGGTGTACGAGAAGTCGCTGTCGACCTTCTCGCCGTCCACCTCGGCCGGCGCGAACGTGAACTTCTTGATCGCGCTGACGGCCAGCGCGTCGAGGGTCTTGTTCCCCGATGAGCGCACGATCCGCACGCCGTTGATGACGCCGGTCTTGGTGACCTCGATCTTCAGCTGGACGGCGCCCTCGACACCCTCGTCGGCCAGCTCCTTGGGGTAGGGCGCCTTGTAGTCGCGCAGGACCCGGGCATCCTTCGACAACGAGGACGCCCTGGCCGCCTTGAAGCCCGGCTGGCCGCCGGCGTAGCCCTTCACCTGCGACGGGTCGACGAACCTCTCCTGGTTCGGATCGCCGTAGGTCGTGTTGCCGACGCGCGTGGCCATGCCGCTGTTTCCCTGCACCACCGAGTTCATGTTGATGCCGGTGACGATAGGGATCGGCTCCGCCGGCGGCTCCGGTGGCGGCGTATCGTTCGACGGCGGCGGGGGCGGCGGCTCCTTGGGCGGCGGCGGCAACTCCCGGGGCGGCGGCTCCTTCGGCTTGGGCTTCTCCGGCGCGGGCGGCGGGGCCTCGACCGGTGGGGGCGGCGGCGGCGGAGGCGGCTTGTAGACCGCCATCTCGATCCGCTCGGTCATCTTCTTCTGCGGCGCCTCGTTGGCCAGCCCGCCCAGCATGCCGTGCAGACCGGAGGCGAGCAGGAACGCGAGGGCGAAGATGCCCCACTGAGACGCGTCGTCATCTTCGAAGCCGACCATCGCAGGAGGCAGCGCTGCGGCGCCTGCCGCAGCTCTCGAAGACAGCGGGGCAGAGCTGTCGCGTGGCGTCCCGGCAGGGGGCGTCGGCGGCTCAGGATCGCAGAAGGAGGACGACATGGGATGAGGAGATCAACAGGTGGACGGCCCCACGGCCTTCACTGCCCTTGGATGCCGCCTGGCGTCGCATCGCGGCTGGGCCGGACCCTGAGTGCCCCTGACGCGCGGATCAGCCCCCCGACTCGATGTTCAGCGCGAACTTGACGATGCCTTCCTGCTTGACGACGTCGATGAGGCGGATGACCTCGCCATGCGAGGCGTTTTTGTCGGCGGCGATCACCGCCTGCACGTCCTTCTTGCCCTCGGCCTTGACCTTCTGGATGTGGGCCCGCAGTGCAGCCTCGTCGGCCTTCTCGCCGTTCAGGTACAGTTGGCGCGCGCCAGTGTCCTTGTCGACGGTGAAGGTGAGCATGACCACCGACGGCTCGGTGGCGTCGCCGGTGCTCGCCTCGGGCAGGTCGACCTTCAGCGAGTCGGCGACGACGTAGCTGGTCGTCACCATGAAAATCACCAGCAGACACAGCATGATGTCGACGAGCGGCGTGACGTTGATGTCGGCGATGACCTCGTCGGCGTCGCCACCGGATGCCTTGCCTGCCATGGTTTCTCCTGCGGGAGGTGGGCGATGCGGGTTCGGGCGGGGAGGCTCAGGACTTCTTGTCGGCGGCGGCCTCGTGGGCCGGGCCGTGGTCCTTCATGTGGGCGAGCAGCACGTGCACCAGCGCCTCGGCGCCGGTCTGCAGCGTCTTGAGGCGGCGATTGAAGTAGTTGAACACCGCGACGGCGGGGATGGCGACGACGAGGCCGACGGCGGTGGCGGCGAGCGCTTGCGACAGCGTGGACATCACGGCGTTGGCGCCGACGTTGCCGCCCGACTGGGTGCCGAGCTCGTAGAGGGCGCTCACGATCTCGAGCACGGTGCCGAACAGACCGATGAAGGGCGCGTTGTTGCCGACGGTCCCGAGGAACGCGAGGCCGCGCTCGAAGCGCAGGCGCTCCATCTTCTGCGCCGACGACGCGAGCTCCTGCACCGCGTGCTTGCCGAGGTGGGCGCCGTCGAGCGCCGCGAGCAGCACGCGGGTCTCGAAGCCCTTGGCAGCCTCGAGCAGCTTCTTGGCGCTCGGGTAGTCGCCGGCGAGCAGCAGCTTGTTCAGCTCCGCCGCGATCCCGCGCACGTTGTCCTTGTGCGTCGTGAAGAAGATCAGCCGCTCGATCATGACCGCCACCGACGCGATCGACAGAAGGACCATGAACCACATGACGGCGGCGCCGGCGCCCGTGCGCGACAGCCGGACGACAAGGTCGGTGATCAGATGGAGCGACATGCTTTTTTCTCCGCTGCTTGGACGCCGGACGAGACGTCGGTGCTACGGTGCGCGACTGCCCAGCGCAAGGCACCTTCCGCCGCGACGCCGACAGCGTCACGTCCTCGTCGCGCTGCGTTCGCACCGCGCCGACGCAGGTCCGGCCCGTCGGGTCCTCGCGACCAGCGGTCGGTGGCGGCCGGGGCGCCGCCCTTCCGTCAGCCCGCTCGTCTGACCTGTCGGCTCAGTTGTCGACGCCCACGAGCGCGTCACCGTCGTCACAGTTTTTGTCGAGCCCGTCGCCGGGCCCGTCTGCCAACGGGGTCGAGCCGCTCGATGGATTGCTCTCGGGGTCGTCGTCGTGGCAGTCGCTGGCGCAGAGGCGCTCGGGGTCGCAGCAGGCGCACTGCCCCGGCCGCGCATAGCCGTCGCCGTCACGGTCGGCCTCGGCGCCGACCGTGTCGTCCGAGGGCGGCGGCGGGCAGGCCGCCACGCACACGAACGACGCAAGACCGACGACCACGACGACGGAACCCGTCGCGCGCGGGCGCAAGCTCATCCGCCTTCGCCTTCGCCGGCCACGCCGTCGACGCCGTCGCAGTTCTGGTCGACAGCGTCCCCTGCGGTGTCTTCGGCACCCGGGAAGATCGTGGCGTCGTTGTCGTCGCGGTCGACCACCTGACCGCACGCGAAGGGGTCGGTCGCCGTCGCGCCGTCGTCGTCGGCGTCGGGCGGCGGATCGCAGGGTGGCAGGCCGTAGCAGGCCGTAGCAGGCCATCAGGGTCACCGACAGCGCCGAGTCCGACACGATGGCGAGGGCCATGCGCGCGAGACCGCCGAGCGGGCGGCGCGCGGCCACCGGGGTGCCGCAGTGAGGGCAGGCGGCGATATCGTCGGGAGCGAAGCCATCGCAGCTCGGGCAGGTGGTCAGTGTCATCGCGGTCTCCTTCGCGCCTCTTTGGCCGCGGGGTTTGACGACCAATCGACGTGCCAGCGCGTGTCAGCCCGTTGCTGTCTCGCGCCCGGACGCGGGGCGGCGCCGGCGGCAGGGGCCGGGCGCGGCAGCGCTGTCGTGAGCGCAGCACGTCTGACGGATCTTCGCGGTTCGCGCGCAACACTGGGCTGCCCACGATCGGCCGGCCCGTCTCGTGAAAGGCTGCGCGGGCGTGACGAACGCGAAGACTCCGGCTGCCGATCGACCGCCGTTGCTGCTGCAGCCCTGAGACCTGCTCGGCGTCGTGCCCCGCGTCGCCGCTCTGATGCGCCGCGCCTTTGCGCGTGGCATCACGCTGATGCCCGGCAACAACCTCGGCTACTTCGGCACCGAAGAGGCGCCGCTGCGCTCGCCCCACGACGTAAGCGTCGATGGCGCGCCGCGCGATCACTGGCAGGGCTGCCAGGCCGGCCGGATGGTCATGGGGAGCGAGAGCGATGGCGGCGTGCAGGGCTGCCCGTCGCTGCGGTCGAGCCATGACGTCGGCGACACTCTCAAGGATCGCAGCCTGCGACCTGTGGAGGACGACGCCGGAGCTCGCCTTCAACCGCGCCCGCGGCGCCGACCACCTGTGGGGCTTCTGCAAGACGTGTGCGTTTGGCTCCGTCTGCAAGGGCGGCTGCACGTTCACGGCCACGCCCTGTTCGGCCGCCCGGGCAACAACCCCTACTGCCACTTTCGCGCCTGCACCCTCGCCGCGCAGGGGCTGCGCGAGCGGCTCGTGCCCGGCGAGGCCGGCCCCGGCCTGCCGTACGACAACGGCTTGTTCGATGTCGTCGTCGAACCCCGCGCCGCCGCGGAGCCGTGGTCGCCCGCTGCTGTCGGCGATGGGCGGGCGCTGGTGGCCATCGGTCGCACGCCGAAGGCGAAGGCGGCGCTGACGACCGCGGGTTCAGCGCCGGTCGGTGGCGTCGCGGAGCTCGACGGCCGAAGGCGCAGGCGAGCAGGCTGCTGAAAAAGACCTGACCTGGCTTTTTCAGCAGCCTGAAAAATCGAGTTCGCTCTCGTTCTCGACGAGCGCGAGAAACTATTGACAGGGTGCTGAAGGACATAAGGCGTTCTTCAGCACCCTGCTAGGTTCTCGCTCATGGCGACGAAGAAGAAGCCCGGGGCGGCCCCGCCCGAAAAGCTCGTGACGGCGGGGATCGCGCGCGACGCGACGAGGTACCTCTACTACGTCGACAAGCGGTGCAACGTCGTGCGCATGGAGCGCGGCGTGGCGAAGGCAAAGACCGAGATCATCCTCGTCACCGGCCTGAAGCGCGAAAAAGGCTTCGACTACTTCGTAGACGACGACGGCGACGTCGCCCGCGAGCCCGAGTAGCGCCGCGTTGACGTCGCCGTCGGTACGACTCCAGGCAGCCTTCGAGCACCTGCGGGCCAGGCGCTTCTTCGAGGCGCGCGAGGCGCTCGAGCAGATCGTGCGCGATGAGCTCGCCGACGCCGTCGTCTGGGAGACCCTCGGCGACGTGCGCGAGAAGCTCGGTGACGCCGAGGGGGCCGTCGAGGCGTGGCGGCTCGCGGCCGACGCCTGGTTGGCGCGGCAGCAGGTCCACCGCGCCCGCGGCGTGCTCGAGCTGCTGTTGATCCTGCGCCCCGAAGACGACGAGGCGCGCGCGCTGCTGGCCGCGCTCCCCGCGCGGTGAGGCGCGCGCCCAAAGCGCGCGGCCCGCCGAAGGGCGGGCCGCGCAACGAGAGCAGGAGCGAGGCCTTCAGCCTTCGGCGGCGCCGGCGTTGGCGGCGTCGTACTGCTGCGCGTCCCGCGCCTCGGGGTCCGACAGCGGCTTCTCGTTCACGGGGCAGACGCCACTGGTCAGCGCGTTCACCGCGACGGCGGCGGCGTAGCGCAGCTGGCGCGCCTTGCCCGCCGAGAAGCCGGCGACGTTCACCAGCCGCTCATCGTCGAACTCGAAGTAGATGTCCTCGGGAGCCTCGTACATCGCCTCCTGCAGGCGGGTGAAGACGTAGGGGAGCACGCCCTCGAGGATCTTCAGCCGCTCGAGGCCTGGAGCGGCCTTCTCAGCGGCGTTCTGTACGGCCTGCAGCAGCGCGGCGTCCTTGCGTGCGACGACGCGCAGCTCCTTCTTCTCGGCCTTCTCGGCCTTGACCACGTCCTTGGCCGATTGCTTCACCCGCGGTGCGGCGTCGGCCGAGAAGCCGGGCAGCGAGGCGAGGTATTCCTCGTCGGCCTCGACGACATCGGCGGCCTTGCGGAAGCCGTGGTTGTAGAGCGTCTGCACGACGAAGTCCGAGATGCCCTCGATGCGGCTGAGCGATGCCCAGGCGACCTCGCGCTCCTCGGCGACCTTGGTCTCCGACGTGATGTCGATCTTCCAGCCCGACAGCTGCGCCGCCAGGCGCACGTTCTGGCCGCGACGGCCGATGGCGAGTGACAGCTGGTCGTCAGGCACGACGATCTGCATCGTGTGGTTCTCTTCGTCGACGAGCACGCGGGTCACTTCGGCGGGCGACAGCGCGTTGCAGACGAAGCGGGCCTCGTCCTCGTCCCACGGCACGATGTCTATCTTCTCGCCTCGCAGCTCTTGCACGACGGCCTGCACGCGGGCGCCCTTCATGCCGACGCAGGCACCGACGGGGTCGACGTCGCTGTCCTTGCTGCGCACGGCGATCTTGGTGCGGACGCCGGCCTCGCGGGCGGCGGCTTCGATGGTCACGATGCCGTCGGCGATCTCGGGCACGTTCTGCTCGAAGAGCTTTACGACCAGGTTCGGGTGGCTGCGCGACAGCACGATCTGCGGGCCGCGCGCGATCTCGAGCACGTCGACGACGTAGGCGACGACGCGGTCGCCGGTGCGGATGTTCTCGCGCGGGATTTGCTCCTTGATGCCGAGGATCGCCTCGGCACGGCCGAGATCGACGATCACGTTGCCGCGCTCGAAGCGTCGCACGATGCCGGTGACCAGCTCGCCCTTGCGGTCCTTGTACTCGCTGAAGATCGTGTTGCGCTCGGCCTCGCGGACGCGCTGGATGATCACCTGCTTCGCCGTCTGCGCGGCGATGCGGCCGAACTCCTCGCTCTTGATCTCGACGCCGAGGTCGATGCCGATGTCTTCCTCGGTGAGGTTCGGATCCTGCAGCCGCGCGTCGTCCAGCGAGATCTCGATCGAGTGGTTCGAGACGTCTTTGACGACCTTGCGGAACTCGTAGACGCGGATCAGGCCGACGCGCTCGCCCTTCTCGGCGTCCTTCATCTTGTTAAGCACGGCGAAGTGGCCGCGACGTTGCAGCACCTCCTCGAGCGTCGCCTCGGGATCGAAGCGCGCCTCGAGGTCGGCGGTCAGGCCCAGCTTCTTGTGAGCCGCGGTCAACATCGCCTGCTTCAGCGCCTCGATGAGCGTGTCGCGGTCGACTGACTTCTCTTTCGACAAGAGCTCGATGACGGTGTTCAGCTTGAAGGACTCGATGGGCTCTTCCATGGGCGCTCCGGGTCAGGTCGAGGGCGTGCGTGACGCCGACGACGGGTTTTGTGAATCGTGGTCAGGCCCGGTCCGACGGCGACGTCGGCGACCTTGGACCCTTCTTCGGCTGCTTCGGCTGCTTCGGCGCGCGCGGCTCCCCCGCCGGCGTTGCTGCTGCGCCGACCTTGCCGTGGCCGGGCTTCGCCTTCTTCTCGAACTCGAAGATGACGTGGGCGTGATCGAGGTCGGCGAAGGCGACGCGCTCGCCGTCGACGATGACGCCGCCGTCATCGACGGCGTCGAGCCGGCCGAGCAGGCTCTTCTTCTGCAGGCGCAGGCGTGCCTTGATCTTCTGGCCGACGACGTCCTTGAAGTGGCTCTTTTTGGTCAGCGGCCGGTCGACGCCGGGAGACCCGACCTCGAGCTCCCACCGCTCCTTGAACAGCTTGCGGGCGTTGTCTTCGACATCGAGCAGATCGCCCAGCAGGCGGTTCACGCGCTCCAGCTCGGCCATCGAGACGCCCTTGCCCGGCGTCACGCCAGCCCCGGGGCGGTCGACGGACAGGCGCAGCAGATCGCGGTGCTGGCCGCGCACCAGCTGCAGCTGCACCAGCTCGAGCTGCTCACGAGCGACCACCGGCTCGACGATGGCGCGCAGCTCCTCCTCGAGCCCGAAGTGGGGCTGCAGGAAAGGCTCCGTCGTCGTTGTCGTATCGGTCATCGAACCACCCGTTCCGCGTCGTCCGACGACGCGACAAGACCCGGCGCAGCGGGTCCACCGCCCGGCATCTCAATAGAGACCCCCGGCGGGAACCCAGCTCCGAGCGTCCATGGCGGATGGCTGGTGCTGGCGGCGCGATCTGCGATCCTGCTCGGCCGCAGACCGCGCCTACACGCTGCGCGTGTCGCCATCGTCGTTAGCAGTCCGGTGCGCCCCGTCAACGGGACCGGTGGGGCGGGCCGGGCGCGCCGTCTACGACGCGGCCAGCGTCGCTGTCGTCGCCCGGCGTCGTCCCCGTCCGCCGCCGGCGGGGCTCACCCTGAACCAGCTGTCCGCAGGCGCCGCGGGCGTCGCGGCCCCGGTTGTTCCGCACCGTCAGCACCCCGCGAAAGTCGCGGGCGGCGAGCGCGTCGTAGAGGTGCCGCGAGAACGTCGCCACCCAGTCGTCGTCGGGGGCGCGGTGGGTGGAGCGCTCGTGCTCGTTCAGCGGGATCAGGTTCACGTTGGCGTGCAGGCCGGCGGCGAACTCGGCCAGGCGCAGCACGTCCTCGACGGCATCGTTCTCTCCCCGCAGCAGCACGTAGGCGAGCAGCACCTTCTCGCCGCGTCGGAAGGGGAACGCCCGCAGCGCGGCCTTCAGCGCGGCAAGGTTGAACGATCGGTTCACCGGCATCACGCGCGAGCGCGTCTCGTCGGTGGTGGCGTTGATGCTGACCGACAGCAGCGGGCGCACCGGCAGCGCGGCGAACCGCGCCAACGCCGGCACCAGCCCCGACGTCGAGACCGTGATCCGCCGCGGCGACAGGCCGACGCCTCTCTCGTCACACAGGACCTCGACGGCCCGGGCGACGTTGTCGAGGTTGTGCAGTGGCTCGCCCATGCCCATGAACACCAGATTCAGCTGGTGCCCGGTCGCTGGTCCCTTGGCGGCCATCAGCGCCAGCACCTGGCCCACGATCTCGCCCGCCGACAGGTTGCGCACGATCCCCATCGTGCCGGTCGCGCAGAACGTGCAGCCCATGGCGCAGCCGACCTGCGACGAGATGCAGAAGGTCGTCCGCGGCGTGCCGACGTGGGGTCGCGGCATGTGCACCGCCTCGATGTGATGGCCATCGACGGTCCGCAGGACCATCCGCACCGAGCCATCGGCCGATGGCGCCTCGTCCACGATGGCGGGCAGCGAGCGGTCAAGACCGTCGAGCAGGCGGCGGGCCTCCCGACCGACGTCGGGCTGGCCGCTGCGCCAGGTCGAGACCCGCTGCAGCTGGCGGAAGAGGTGGGCCGCGCTGCCGCCCACGCCCGCGGAGCGGGCGCGCTCGGCGAGATCGTCGGGGCGGAGCGACCACGCCGACGGCGACGCGAGCCGCTCCGGCGCCGGAGACACCGAGCCGTCGTCGGCGACGATCGTCAGGCGCATGCAGCGAGCGTGCGTCGCCCGCCGTCGGCTGCCAACGGGGCAGGTGGGCGAACCTGGGGCAGCACGGCGGCGAGCAGCACGGCGGCGAGCGGCGCGGCGGCGAGCGGCGCGGCGGCGAGCGGCGCGGCGGCGAGCGGCACGGCGGCGACAAGCAAACACGGACGCCGAAGCGTCCGTGTTTGTCGTCTGGTGGAGCCGATCGGGATCGAACCGACGACCTCTAGAGTGCGATTCTAGCGCTCTCCCAACTGAGCTACGACCCCAGCGACACTTGGTGACGTACGCGACGTCCTACACGGTGTCAACCACGATCACCCGTACGGCGCGCGGCGCCGTCGCCGCTGCCCCCGCTCGCTCGGTGTTCCGTCAGCTTCTGCGTCACGGTCCGATGCGCTCGTCGGCGCCGAGGTCGGGAGCCGCTCCCGCCGGCACCGGGTCGCCTTCGACGTCGCGGTCGACGGCGAAGGCCGCGTCGGCGGCGTCGACGAGGGGGTTCGGCGCGCCCAGCGTGGCGTCGGGTGTCAGGCGCCCGAAGGCATCGACAGCCTCCGCCGGCGCCGCGACGCAGCGCGGACACAGCGCCTCATCGATGGGGGGGCCCACGACGCCCACGACGCCCACGTCCACGACGCCTAGAAACGGGTTGGGCGCGACGATGACGACGTTGCGCGCGCTCGGTGATCCGCCGTCGGCTACGAGGCCGGTGCCACCAATCAGCGTCACGTGCCGGAAGGACACCGCCCCCACCACCGCGACGGGCGCATCGGCAGTCCCGGGCGACCACGACGTCGCCCGCAGGATCGAGGCCGCGATGGCGCCCGAGGTCGCCCGCAGGGCCGTGACCCGCTCGCCGTCGGCATCGACGACCACACGCGCCATCACGGCGTCGGCGACGGCGACGGCGATGGCGTCGGCGCCGCTGGCCCGGACCGAGCTGTCCACGAGGCTGACCGCGTCGCCTTCGATGCCACGCGCGCGGCCCGCGGCGGTGACGCTCGCGCGCACGTGGCCGGCGACGGCGGCTTCCCCGGTGATCACCACGGCGCGCGCCTCATCCTCGCCTTCGACCGTGACCTCCAGATCGACCAGCTCGACGGAGCCGCCGTCGACGATCAGGCCCGCCACCACGGCGCCGACGCTCTGGATCGTGCCGGACCATGAGGTCGTCGCGCCGATGAGCCGGACGGCGGTGCTCGCGCTGCGGAAGGCTCCGTCGCGCACCAGGGCGACGCCGCCGTCGAGCACGAGCGCCGGCTCGCCGAGGACGTCGACGTCGCGCAGCTCGAGGTCGGCGACGCGGGCGTCGATGCCACCGCGCACCACGCTGTCGCCAAGGACGAGGGTGGCGCTCGTGACAGTGACGGCCCCGCCGAGTACGCCGCCCTCGACCACGACGCGCGCCCCGGGCGCGACCGCGAGCGTCCCATCGACCTGCGTGTCGACGAGCGACACCGACCGCGCCGCGCGCAGCGGCCCCCCGTCGAACTCTACCTTCCGCGCGTCCGCGCCGGTCAGGGTCAGGCCGCCGGGGCCGAGGGGCAACGTCGTGGGCTGGAAATCGTCGTCGCCGTGGGCGTCCTCGTAGCCGGTGCCGTCGAAGACGAAGCCGCCCAGAAGCCCCAGACCGTCGGGCAGCGCGCCGTCGAACGGTTCGTGACGGCCGGCGGCCAGCCGCAGCGTGGAGAACCGGTGGCGGGCGGCCGTGGTCACGGCGCCGGCGACCGTCGCGAACGGCGCGTCGACGCTGCCATTGCCGAGCACGTCATCGCCGCGGTGGGGGTCGACCCAGGGCCCGGCGTCCTCGACGGTAACCGTGACCCGGGCGGTGACGCCCAGGCCACCGCTGTCGTAGGCCGACAGCAGGAAGTGCAGCTCCACCGCCGCCGCCGGTGCCGTAAGCGCCACGGTGGCCACGTCGATGGGGTTGGGGATCAAGACGATGGCGTCGCCGGGTTCCTGCTGGATCTGGGTGGCGGCGATCAACCCATCGTCAGGGTCGTTGGCCGCTGACGCGTCGAGCACGAACCGGGCGCCGGGCACCACGAACAGCGCGGCCGGCAGCGCCAGCGTGGGCGGGCGGTTCTCGACCGCCGGATCGACGTCGACGCGGACCGGCACGACCGCCGACTGTACGGTGCCGTCGTCGGCGCTGATAAAGAACAGCAGGGTTCCTGGCACGTCCGGCGCGACGAGCACGTCCTCGACGACGCCGCTGCGGCGGGCCTCGGCGCCGAGCACCTGCGTGCGCGTGATGGTCGTGGCGTCGCCGTCGGCGTCGCTTGCGGTGGCCGCGAGCCGGAACCGCACGCCGGGCCGCACCGCGAGCTCGGCGGGGGCCGCCACAGTGGGCGCGGCGTTGTCGGGGCCGGCGCGGACGGCGACGTTCAGCAGCACGCCGCCGCCCGACGCATTGCCGGTGCGGCGCTCGGCCAGCAGGGTCAGTGGGCCGACGGTCCTTGGCGCGACGAAGCGGGCGCCGACGTTCGAGCCCTGCAGGGCGAGCGGCGTGCCGTCGGCGGCGGCGACCACGGTGTCGCGGTCGGCGACGATGTCGACGAACGCTCCGGGGTCGACGAGCGCCGGGGCGCGGGCCCGCGTGCGCGACGGCAGGGCACTGCCCGCCGGCCAGACGACGACGGCGATGCGGTTGGTGCGGCGCGCCGGGAAGGGAGCCTCGCCCGCGCTGCCGTCCTCGTCGACCACGACCGCGCAGGGCAGCCGCGCCGGTCGGACGACCACGACGAGCTCGTCGCCGTCGGGGGTGACCTGCGTTGTGCCCCGCAGCGCGCAGCGGGGGTTGACCACGGCGTCGTTGCCGTCGCGCCAGGGGAGCCGCAGCTCGACCGGCGTCTCCGGCGCCGCTTCGACGTCGGCCGGGGCCGGCAGCAGCGCCGGACGGGGCAGGGGCCCGGCGCGGACGACCTCGATGACGATCTCGTCGTCGTCGTGCTCGTCGCCGACGCTGGCGCGCAGCGCGAACACCACCCGCGCCGGACCGAGCGGCGCGGTGAACGTCGGCGTCGGCGACGACGGGTTCGACAGCGCCGCCGGCGGCCCCGTCGTCTGCGTCCACGTCAGGGTCGGCGTGCCGACGAGCGAGCGCGACGCGTGGCCCGACAGGCTCACCGTCTGGCCCTCGACCACGACGAGGTCGGCGCCGGCAAGGGCGACGACGTCGGCGGACCCGGTGGCGAGCCCAGGGTTCGCCCGCGGCGACGTCGAAAACGCCGCGAGGTCGCAGGCCGCGCCCGACGCCAGCGCCGCGGTGACGGCCATGAACGCCGAGCGGGCGAGGCGCCGACCGGCCGCGCCGTGGCGACGAAAGCGACAGAGCATGGGGGCAATGTAGCGCACGCCTCGTCACCATCGACCAGCGCTGCTATCTGCAGCCCATGACCGAACGATCATCCGACTCGCCGGGGCCGTCGCCTTCGTCGGGCGGAGGGCGCGTGTCGCCCGCGTGGCTGGCGCTCGCGACGTGGTTTGGCGCGGGCTTGTCGCCGCGCGCCCCGGGCACCGTCGGCAGCGTCGCGTCGCTCGTGCTGTGGGGGCCGATGGTCCTGCTCGATGCGCCCGTCGGCGCCCGGCTCTTCGCTGTCTTCGTCGTGTTCGCCGTCGGAGTTGCCGCGGCCCAGAAGGTCGTCGACGTCCGCGGCGAGGACCCTCAAGTCGTCGTCATCGACGAGGTCGCCGGGATGGGGATCGCGCTGCTCTTCCCCTGGGCGTCGACGTGGTATCTTTTGGTCGGCTTTATCCTGTTTAGAGTTTTTGATATCCTGAAGCCGTGGCCGGTGTCATGGGCGGATCGGCAGGTCGGTGGTGGCTTCGGCGTGATGTTGGACGACGTCATTGCCGGTGCCTACGCTCTTCTGGTCTTTGTGGGCGTCGTGCTCTTCGCGGGCTCACTCCTTCCTGACCTTCAAGGGATTCATGGGATGGTAATCAGCCTTCCTCGGGTGTCTCCATGAGCGGTGCGCGGGCAGAGACCCTCCGCCTCGAATCCCTCGCCATCGGCGATGAGCTGCTCGACGGCCGGGTGCTCGACAGCAACACGCGCAACCTGGGCGACACGCTGAGCGCGCTCGGCCTCGAGCTGCAGGGCGCGCGCACGGTGCCCGACGACCGCGCGCTGATCATCAGCGCGTTGCAGGACGCAGTGGCCCGGTCCGACGTGATCGTGACGAGCGGCGGGCTCGGACCGACGTCCGACGACATCACCGGCGAATGCATCGCCGAGGCCGCCGGCGTCGGCATGCGCTTCGACGAGGCCGCGTACCAGCGGATGCAGGCGATGTTCGACGTGCGCGGCATCCCGATGCCACCGAGCAACCGCCGACAGGCTGTCTTGCCGGCGACGTCGCGGACGCTCGAGAACCAGAAGGGGACGGCGCCGGGCTTCGTCACGCCTTTCGTCGTTCACGGCCGCACTGTCGAGGTGTGGAGCTTTCCGGGCGTGCCGCGCGAGTACGAGCACCTGCGCGACGACTACCTGCTGCCCGCGCTGAAGGCTCGGCTGGATGGCAGCAAGCCGCAGCGGCTGGTGCGGCGCACGCTGCGCTCGCTCGGGCTCGCCGAGAGCGCCATCGGCGATCGGCTGGCGGCCCTCGAGCACGACAACCCCGACGTGCGCGTGCAGTACCGGGCGGCGTTCCCCGAGATCATCGTGCGGCTCGTCCTGCTCGCTCCCGCCGACGACCCGTCGGCGCAGAAGAAGGTTGAGGCCCGCGCCGACGCGCTGGCGGTCGTCGCGCGGGAGGCCATCGGCCGCTCGGTGTTCGGCGCTGGCGATGACCCGCTGGAGGTGCGCGTGCTCAACGCCCTGCGTCGTCGGGGGCTGACGGTGGCGGCGGCCGAGAGCTGCACGGGCGGGCTCGTGCAGAAGCGGCTGACCGATGTGCCCGGCAGCTCCGACGTCTTTCGTGGCGGGGTGATTGCCTACGCCGACGACGTCAAGGAGGGCGCGCTCGGCGTGCGGCACGAGCTCATCGTCGACCACGGCGCCGTCAGCGAGGAGGTGGCGAAGGCAATGGCGCAGGGCGTTCGCGAGCGGCTGGGCGCGTCCATCGCCGTAGCGACGACGGGCATCGCCGGACCTGGGGGCGGTTCGCCCGACAAGCCGGTGGGCACGACGTGGTTCGGGGTGGCGACGGCGCGCGCGGCGTTCGCGGTGCACAAGAAGCTCCCCGACTTCGGCCGCGAGCGGGTGCGTGAGATGGCGTCAGCGACGGCGCTGCGGTTGCTGCTCGAGACGCTCGAGGAGGACGCATGAAGCTGCACGTCGACCACGCATTTTCCTCTGTCACCGTCGAGCGGTTCCTGCTGGTGTACTTCTCCGAGGACTTCAACAACCGCGTCGCCGCGGTGTCGGGCCTGAAGTCGCGCGCGCTCGTCGAGGAGCGGATCCACCCCGATGGCTCGCGCGACCGGCGCGTGCGCATGCATCCGGCGGTGACCGTGCCGGCGGCGCTGAAGAAGTTCGTGACCGCCGAGCAGATCCACTACGACGAGGTAAGCCGCTTCGACGCCGCCGCGGGCACGATCACCTACCGCATCGACAGCAAGGCCAACGACCGCGTCGACGTTGGCGGCACCATCCGCGTGGTGCCCCACGGCAGCGGCGTGCGGCGCGTCATCGACGGCCACGTCGAGGTGAAGGCGCCGTTCGGCGTCGGTGCCATGGTCGAGAGGTTCATCGAGGCCGAGGTGCAGAAGGGCTACGCGAACATCCGACCGTTCCTGCAGCGCTATCTCGACGAGCACGTGGCGCCGGGCGGCCCCACCGCGAAGATGACCTGAACCCCGGCGACACCGCCAAGCGCCGGGCCCGGGCCCGGGGCGTCGTTCAGAGCGTCA
>VGSZ01000080.1 GCA_016874845.1 Deltaproteobacteria bacterium | reverse complement strand
GGGGGGAGAAGGAGAAGGAGAGGGAGAAGGAGAGGGAGAAGGAGAGGGAGAAGGAGAGGGAGAAGGAGAGGGAGAAGGAGAGGGAGAAGGAGAGGGCGAAGGAGAGGGCGAAGAAGAAGGCGAAGGAGAAGGCGAAGGCGAAGCAGCGTCGGCGGTGCCGGTCCAAAAGACCGTGCGCACCCCGGTGTTCGTGCATTACATGCCGTGGTTCGAGACGCCGGCGACGAACCAGGGGCGCTGGGGCATCCACTGGACGATGGCCAACCGCGATCCCGACACGATCGTCGACGTGGCCACCGGGCGACGCGAGATCGCCGCCCACGCCTATCCGCTCATCGGCCCCTACGCGTCGTCGGACCCCGACGTGCTCGAGTACCAGGTGCTCTTGATGAAATTCGCCGGCATCGATGGCGTGCTGGTGGACTGGTACGGCACGTCGTCGCACGCCGACTATCCGCTGATCGGCCGCAACGTCGAGGCGCTGCTCGCCAGGCTCCCGGCCGCCGGGCTGCAGTTCGCCTTCGTCTACGAAGACCAGTCGGTGCGCCACGCGCTGCAGGCGGGCGTGATCGTAGACGGCGTCGCCCAGGCCCGCGCCGACCTGCGCTTCATGGCCTCGTTCTTCGGCTCGCCCCACTACGTCCGGCTCGGCGCGGGCGGCGTGGCCAGCGCGGGCAGCGCAGCAGGGCGGCCCCTGCTGATGACGTTTGGACCCCAGCACTTCCAGACGCCCGGCGAGTGGTCGACGATCCTCGCCGAATCCCCCGAGCCGCTCGCGCTGCTGACCCTCTGGTACGAGTCCGGCGAGGCCGGCAGCGCCGCCGCCGGCGAGTACGCGTGGATCTACCAGGACGCGCGGCCGTACTCGGCCCACCTCGCCGACTTCTACGCGCGGCCCCTCGCCGACGGCACGCGCATGGGCGTGGCGTTCCCCGGGTTCCAGGACTTCTATCGGGAGGGCGGATGGGGGGACACGCTGTTCCACATCGACCACCGCGACACCGCGACCCTGCAAGAGAGCCTCACCACCGCGCTCGCCGCCGGCGGCCCCGTGCAGCTGGCGACGTGGAACGACTACGGCGAAGGCACGATGCTCGAGCCCACCGTCGAGTTCGGCCACCGCCCGCTGCAGGTCGTGCAACACACGCTGGGCGTCGACGTCCCCGCCCACGCCTTCGACCTCGTCCAGAAGCTCCATCGGCTCCGCAAGCGCCACGCCGGCGACGCCGTCGCGCAGGCGCAGCTCGACGTCGCCTTCGGCCTGCTGGCGTCGCTGCGCTTTGCCGACGCCGCGCTGGCCCTCGCCGCGTGGGAGCCCTGACCGCGCTGCGCCTACGCGCTCGTCCCGAACACGGCGGCGACGCCTGCGGGCCAGCCCACCAGCAGGCGGTTCTTCGGGCTGACCGCGGCGGGGATGGCGTCGACGACGACGGCGTAGCCGAGGGCCCGCAGGCGCTGCGCGCGCTCGGCGTCGATCACGGCGGCGGGGTCGTCGTGGTCGCGCAGGTCGTCGCGCGCGCGGGTGCGGTGGCAGCACGGCAGCACCGCGACGCGGGCGTCGGCGTCGACGGCGTGGGCGAGGATGTCGTCGGTCAGCGCGCCGCAGGCGTGACACGACACGACGATGTCATTGGCATCGACGGCGACGGCGTCGAGCCGCGCCTGCACGAACGCGACCCGACCGGCGAGCGACGGAAACGCGCCGACCAGCGCGGCGTGCACGACGCCGTGGTTCGCCGGCAGGCGGCGGTCGACGGCGACGGCGTGGGTGAAGCGCTCGTCGAGCACGAGCAGCAGCTGCGCCAGCAGCCCCTGCCCGCAGCACAGGTCGACGACGCGGCCGCCGCGCGCGCTGCGAGCGCTGACCCGCCGCGCCATCTCGTAGGCCTCGTGCAGCTCCTTGCGCGGCAGGCAGTGCACCGCGCACAGCGCCCGGCCCGCGACGTCGACGACGTCGTCACCGGGGTACAGCCGCGCGTGGCTCGGCGTCAGCTTGTTGCGGGATCCCACACCGTGCACTGCGCGCTCTTCGCAGGCGACGGCGCCAGCGTCAAAGCGCGTTGGTCGGCGCTGCGACACCCACGCCGACCGACGCGCGTGCTTCCCGTTGCCGTCCTCGACTGCTACCGGCGGCCATGACTCCGCAGCAGCAACGGTGGGCGCCGCTGCCCCGCGCGCGCGCGGTGGCGACGTTCGACGCGCTCGTCGCCACGCCGCTGCGCGGCGGCGTGAACGCGCTGTACTGGCCGCGCACGCTGGACGGCGACTTCGGCGCCCTCGCCCGCGCGCTCGCCCCCACCGCCGGCCTTGCGATCGTCGACGTCGACGCCCTCGCCGCGCTGCCGCTCGGCCCTGGCGCGCGCGCCGCGGCGGCGGCGATCGTCGACGACGTCGCCCGCTTGCACGCGCTCGGCCTCGACCCGGTGGTCAATTGCATCGTCGACTACCCGCGCGACGACCGCGGACTGCCCATCGCCACCGACGTGCTGTCGCTGCACGTCGACCGCGCCCCCGTCGCTGTCGACACGTGGCTGTGCACCTACCACGGCAAGCCCACCGAGGCCCTTGACAACGACCACGCCCGCCGACGCACGGACGACCCTGCCGTGGTCGCCGCGCTGCGCGCCGTCTGGCGACAGGAGCGCGGCGCCCACGGCCGCGCGGATCGCGACGTTGAGGACGACGACGGCTTCGCCGCCTTCGTCCGAAAGGGATCCTTCGACCTGCACTACGAGCCTGTGGACGGCGCGGCGCCGTGCGCGTTCGGCGTCGGCGAGCTGTGGCGCCTCGCGACCCAGTGGCCCGGCGCGCTGGTGCCGCCGTGCATCCACCGCGCGCCGCGCACCGGGCCCGGCGACGAGCCGCGTTTGCTGTTGCTCTGCTGACGCTTGCGTGGGTCGCGGCGCCGGTGACGTCGATGTTGCCGCGCGCGCCGGGACCTTCGTAGTGTGCTCGATGACAACGGACGGGCGCACCTGGCCGTCGTCGCCACGAGGAACCGTGCATGACCCGCATCGCGCTGTGCATGATCGTCCGCGACGAGGAGCAGTGGCTGCCCGGCTGCCTGCAGTCGGTGGCAGGGCTCGCCGACGAGCTCGTCGTCGTCGACACCGGCAGCTCCGACCGCACCGTGGCGCTGGCCGTGGCCGCGGGCGCCGTCGTCGTTCCGTTCGTCTGGGTCGACGACTTCGCCGCCGCCCGCAACGCCGCCCTCGCCGCCACCCGCTGCGAATGGCTGCTGCAGCTCGACGCCGACGAGCGCCTCGCGCCCGGCGCCGTCGCGGCCCTTCGGCGTGCCTGCGACGAGGGCGGCTTCGACTGCGGGTTCCTCACGCTGTGCAACGCCCGGCGCGTCGACGACGCCATCGATGACGTGTTGACCCGACCCGGTTGCCGCTATGATGAGCCGACCGCGCTGCCGCGCCTGTTCCGCCGCGACGACGAGTTCCGCTGGCAGGGCCGCGTCCACGAGAACGTGTCGGCGTGGCTCGAGGGGCGCCGCGTCCGCAACCTCGACGTCGCGCTGGTGCACTACGGCTACACGCCCGAGGTCGCCGTCGCCCGTGGCAAGAAGCAACGCAACCTGACGCTGCTCGAGCGCTGGTGTCACGAGCAGCCCGACAACCCCCTGCCGTGGACGTACCTCGCCTGGGAGCGACAGGGCGCCAGCGACCCCGCCATCGTGCAGACCGCCGCCGAGGCCGCCGACGCCGGCTGGCAGGCGCTGGCGCGGCTCGCCGCCACGATCCCCGAGCACGCGTGGAGCGCGCGCCTGCCCTCGCCCGTCGCGCTGGCGACCGTGAAGGCCATGCACCAGCTCGGCCGCGGCGCCCTGGACGACGTGGACGCCACGCTGCGACAGGCGGCCCGCTGGGGCGCGCGTCACCCGAACCTCGATCTGCTGCAGGCCCAGATCGCCGAGCGCCGCGTCGACGCCGCCGTCGACGAGGCCGCGCGCGCGGCGGGCCTCGACGACGCCTGTCAGGCCTACGAGCGCTGCCTCGCCGCCGCGGGACAGGTCTTCACCGACTGGCTGATCGACGGCGCGACGAGCTGGTTTCCTGCCACCGGCCTCGGGCTCTGCCGGCTCGCGCGCGGCGACCCGTCGGGGGCGCTGGCGGCGTTGTCGCAGGCGCTGGCGACGCGCCCCGCGCACACCCCGGCGCGCCTCGGGCAGGCCGAGGCGCTGGTCGACGCGGACCGCCCCGCCGAGGCGCTGGCGGCGCTGCTGCCGCTGCTCGACGACGAAGAGGTGCGCCGTCACGCCGACCCGTGGCTCCTGGCCGCCCACGCCTGCGTCGCGCTCGGGCAGCTGGACGACGCGCGCCTGTTCACGGCGAGCGCCGACGCCGCCCTCGCCGGCGGCGGCACGATCCAGCGCTCGCGCCTGCCGCGCCTCGCCGCGCTGCGCGCCGCCCCGCAGACCACCCTGCTCGCCGCCCCCGGCTCCTGACCGCGATCGGCGCGCCGCCCTTCAGGACGCGCCGCTCACCACCGGCGTAGCGACGACGGCCGCGGCAAGGGCCGCCGTCGCCCGCGCGACGTCGTCGTCCTCGATGTCGAGGTGCAGGCACGCGCGCAGCCGCGCGGGCCCCGACGAGACCGTCCTGCCCACCACGCCCACGCGCACGCCGCGCGCCTGCAGCGCTGCCTGCACCGCCCCGGCGTCCCGCCCGGGCACGCGAAAGAACACCAGGTTCGTCTCGACTGGCTCGACGTCCACGCCGTCGACGGCGGCGAAGCCCGCGGCCAGCGCGCGCGCCCGGCGGTGGTCATCGGCCAGCCGCTCCACGTGGTGGTCGAGGGCATGAAGCATCGCGCCGGCCAGCAGGCCCGACTGCCGCAGCGCGCCGCCCAGCGCCTGCTTGAGGCGGCGGGCCCGCGGCCACAGCGACGACGGCAGCGCGAGCACCGCGCCCATCGGGCAGCCGAGCCCCTTGCTGAAGCACACCTGCACCGTCGTCGCCCCACGCACCACACGGGCCAGGGGAAGGCCGCTGGCGACGTGGGCGTTCCACAGGCGGGCGCCGTCGACGTGGACGGCGAGCCCGCGCGCGGCGGCGGCGGCGACGACGGCGTCGAAGGTCGCCACGGGCCACACCGCGCCGCCGCCGGCGTTGCTGGTGTTCTCCACGACGACGGCGCGCGTGCGCGGGTGGTGCGGGTCATCGTCGCGCACGGCGGCGACGATGTCGTCGGCGGTGAAGATCCCCCGCGGCCCGTCCACGCCGTACACCTGCGCCCGCGCCGTCGTCGCCGCGCCGCCGCCCTCGTAGTGCACGACGTGGCTGGTGCGGTGGGCGACGACCTCGTCGCCAGCGCCGGCGTGCAGCGCCAGCGCGATCTGGTTTCCCATCGTCGCCGACGGCAACAGCAGCGCGCGCTCGGCGCCGAGCAGCGCCGCCACGCGCTCCTCGAGGTGCGCCGTCGTCGGGTCTTCGCCGCGCTGCTCGTCGCCGAGGGCGGCGTCGACCATCGCCTGCTTCATCGCCTTCGTGGGCAGCGTGACGGTGTCCGAGACCAGATCGATCAAGCGCATGCGCCTTCGTCACGCAGCGCGGGCCCGGTGGCAAGCCTCGGGCGCGCTGCGGCCTCGCGCCGGCGCTGCCATCCCGGTACGTCGGCCTTGGCCGCCACATGAGTCGGGCCCTGGCGGCCTTCGCACCTCGAGCGCAGAGCGAGCGCAGAGCGAGCGCAGAGCGAGCGCAGAGCGAGCGCAGAGCGAGCGCAGAGCGAGCGCAGAGCGAGCGCAGAACGAGCGTCGCTCCCCGTGAGCGCCGTGGCGACCAGAAGACCTCGACGACGAAGCCCTCGGGGCCGTCGTTCGCCGTCCCGCGGACGCCGCGGCCGCCGGCGTTCTGCACGCAGCTCTCAACCCAGCTGCGGTTGATGAGCTGCAGCATCGGCGGCATCGGCCCGTAGCCGCGCACGTGGATGCGCAGGCCCGTCTCGCCAAAGAGCCGCGGCGACGAGGGGAAGATCCGCGATCGCTTCGCCGAACCACCCCTCGGCCCCGGCCGGTGTTGCGTCAGCCCTTCAGCGACTCTTCACCGGTCGTTGAAGCCGCGCAGCACCACGCTTGCCGTCAGCGCCAGGTCCGACAGCCGCGTGCACGACACGCCCTTGTCGGAGATGGCGTAGACGTAGTCGCCCATGAAGATGCTGCGGCGCACGTCGCGGTAGTCCCACCAGGCGTCGCGGTCGACGTTGTAGAAGCCGCTGTGGTCGATGCGACCGTCGATGGCCAGGGGCTGCCCCGGCTCGGCGTGGGCGAGCACCAGCTCGGTCTTGTACTCGTAGCCGTCACGCTCGCTGTAGCGCCACGTCGACAACGGCACCGCCACCTGCGCCTGCGGGCCCCAGTACGAAAACGCCTTGTGCTCGTAGGTCGCCTCGCTGCTGCCGTACTGCCACCCGTCGGCGCCCTGACCGAGCGTCAGCGGCAACGACGACTCGAGCGTCGGTGTGGTGCGGTCGGTGATGTCGAACAGCGACAGCTGCGTCGTGCCCCAGTCAAGGCCCTCGTCATCGCCGGCGAGCCCGATGGTCAAGAGGTGGTCGCCCAGCGGGTGGATGTACGTCGACACGCCGGGCACGTGCAGCTCGCCGAGCACGCGCGGGTTGGTCGCGTCGGACAGGTCGATGGTCCACAGCGGGTCGATGTTGCGGAACGTCACCAGGTACGCCTCGGTGTCGGTGAAGCGCACCGACCACAGGCGCTCGTCGGGGGCGATGCCGTCGACGCTGCCGAGCACGGACAGCGCGCGCTCGCCGCCCAGCGTGACGACGTGGGTGACCGGCGGCGCCGGGTTCTCTTGCCACCAGCGGCCCCACTGGCCCTTCGTCGCCGCCACCCGCACGACGCCGTCGTGCTCGTCGAGGGCGAACTGACCGAGCAGCGTGCCGCCGACGCGGCCCGAGCCCGAGTACGTCGTCGTCGCGCCGTCGAGCGTGAAGCGGTGGATGTTGGTGGCCTCCTCGAAGTCCTCGTTGCCCCAGTACCACCACCAGTCCTGCGCCGGCTCGGCCAGCAGCAGCGTGTCGGTGCTCGCGTAGAGGATCGGGAAGTTGGTGACGACGTGGTCGGCCTCGACGCTGACGCCCGGGTCACCAAGGCCGAGGGTCAACAGCGACGTGAACCCGTAGGCCATGCCGTCTTCGGGGATGGCGACGTTGTCGCAGGAGCCGGCGCGCAGCCCCAGCTCGCCGAGCCGCCCGCCCTGCTTCTCGAACAGGCGCGGGACGAAGTGGTCGACGTCGGTGGCGGCGAGGACGCGGTCGTTCTCGGCGAGCGCGGCGAAGAAGGCCTCGTCGATGGCGGCGTGGCGCTGGAACTCGGGGGTCAGCGTGTCCCAGACGCTCGCCGGCACGTCCAGCCAGCTGCGCAGGCCGGGCACGTCGAACCAGCCGTAGTTGGCCAGCCGCACGACGTCGCCGATGCGCCGCGCGGTCAGCAGGGAGCCCTCGAGGTACAGCTCCTTTTCGACGGTGGGGGCGACGCGGTCACGGCCGAGGGCGAGCACCGTGACCTTGGTCAGCGTCTGGCCGTGCGGGGTGCCTTCCTCATCGAGCAGGACGGCGGCGAGCGCTCCGTCGACGGCAGCGGCGTCGTAGGCGTAGATCGTCGAGAACACCACGGCGCGGTCTCCGTCGAGCAGCAGCTGCGTCGGGTAGCCTTCGAGGCTTGTCGACGACACGGCGGTGAGCTGGCCGAACTCGGGGACGCCCAGGATCTCGAGGCGGTCGCCATTCAGGGTGTACAGGAAGTAGCCGTCGGTCTTCACGAGGTCGGCCTCGTCGACGCCGGACTCCTGGTTGTTGGTGCCCGAGAAGTCGACGCCCTCCTGCCGACCGTCGCGGGCGCCGCCATCGCGGGCGCCGCCATCGCCGGCGGCGGCCTCGCGGCTGTCGTCGACGGTGAGGTGCACGTAGCCGCCGTCGCGCAGCAGCTCGCGCTCCTGCAGCAGCTGCGTGCGCAGCCGCTCGCGGACGTTGGACCGCAGGTCGGCGGCGAGGGCGTCGCAGCTCTCGTAGTGGCGCAGCGTCGCGCTCCTTCGCGAGCGATCGACGTCGAGGTCGATGACCCGGTCGGAGTGGCAGCCGCCCGCCCCGACGGCGAGGGCGACGGGGAGGGCGAAGAGCGGGGTGAGCGGGCGCAGCGGCCGAATCATGGCGGGGACTCCTTCATTCGCGACCCGAGCGAGCAATCGGTATGCCAGCGTGATACCGCGTCCGGGGGACGGTGGAGCGTCACGAAATCCCCGCCTGCGATCTGCAGGTCGCAGCGCTGTGCGGGGGACGGTCAGCAGGGAACGTCAGCGCGGCGCGGGTGCGTGATGCTCGATCCGGCCTGCGACGCCCGGCCGGTCTCGCCGCGCCGCGCCGCGCGCGCGGCGCGGCCACGGTGCCCCCCCCCGACTTCGACCCGCGACAACGGCGACAACGGCGTCACCGGCTGCCCGTCGATGTCGTCGTCGCTGCTTGCCGATGTCGTGCGTCGTGGCGACCGCACGTGCTCGGTCGTCTCGGCCTACGACCACCTCCGCGACCACCCGGTGCCTGCCGGCCGCGTCCGCCGCGTCGACCTGCCCGGCAACGTCGTCGCCGCCGGCGAGCCGCTGTGCCCCGCCGCCTTTCGCGCCGACACGTTCTTCGACCTCGCCCGCGCCGCGCGCGCCGCGGGGCAACGCGCGGTGACCATGCCGGTGGGCGGCGCTCTCGCCGCCGCGTGAACGACGGCGACGGCACGCGCGCGTGGTTCTTCTGCGACTACCTGCGCGACCCCGACGCCCGCGCCGGCGTCGTCGAGCTGCTGTTCGTCGAGGCCGCGCGCGCTGCGCGCCGAGGGCGCCAAAGAGGTGCGGCTCGGGGTGGCGCGCGCGGTCGCGTGGGCGCACCGCCCCGACGGGCCGCTGCGCGCTCGCACCGCGCGCCTGCGTGCCGGGCTGGCCCGGCGCGTGCGACCCGACGTCACGCCCGCCTTGCGGTCGGCGCCGCGCAGCGTGGGCGAGGGGGCGCGCGGCGGCGCCGTCGCGCTGCCCCTGGCGGCGCTGTGCACCACGCTGCACGCGCTGCGCCTCACGATCGGCACGGCGCAGCAGTGGTTCGAGCAGAGCCGCTTCGTCCCCGGCCCCCGGGCGCCGGCGGGCGTGTGGGCGGGCCCGCTCTTCCACCACCCCCCGAACCACCTCGGCGGCGACCTGCTGTCGTTGCTGCTCTTCGGCCTGCTGCTCGAGTGGGCGACCGGCCACGGGCTCACCGCCGTCCTCATCGCGTTCGGGCTGTGGGCCACCAACCCGCTGAGCACGTGGCTCGTGACCCCGCTCTTGCAGCGCCTCCGCCCCGACGACGTTGCACCCTTTCTGGCCGTGGCCGACGTCGGCTGGTCCAGCGTCGTCGACGCGCTGGTCGGTGCCGTCGCGATGGGCCTGAAGCACCCCGCGCTGCTGCTCGTGCCCTTCGCCGCCAACGGCGTCTACCTGTGCGTCGTCAAGTCGTCGTGGCTGAGCGTGCACCACCTGATCGGGCTCGCCGGTGGCATGCTGGCCGGCTGGCTGTGGCGACGACGACGCACCGCCCCTGGTGGCTGAACGCCGCCACCGCGCCATGCGGGTCCGCTACGGGTTCGTCGTCGCGGCCGGCGTCGTGGTCGGCGTGGTCGGCGCCGTGGTCGGCGGCGGTGCTGCGGGGCAGGGGACGCCGCCCGTCAAGGCGTCGGCGACGGCGGCGCCGACGAGCGCGTAGCCGTCGGCCTTCAGGTGCACGAGGTCCAGCGCCGCCAGCGGCGGCTCCAGGCACGCCAGCCGCTTCATCGACAGCGGCCCACCCATCCAGGCGAACAGGTCGACGAAGGCGCCGCCGCGGGCGGTCACCGCGGCGCGCTCGACATCGATGACGTGGGCCAGCGTCGGCGCCGTCTCGTGCGCGCACGACGACAGCCAGCGGCCCCAGTCAGCGGCGGTGCGCACGCCCTTCAGCGCGATGGGCGCGCGGTTCGCAGTGACGGGGATGGCCTGCGGGCGACAGACGACGGCGACAAGCTCCTCGCGCGACAGCCCGCCGCGCCGCCGTCGACCGCGCCCCACCGGCGCCGCGCAGCCCGCCGGGCGACGGTCGAGGTCGGGGGGACCCACCGCGACCAGCGCCGCCTGCGGCGCGGCGGCGCGCACCCGATCCAGCCAGCGGGGATACGCGTCGTCGAAGCGGCGGAATTCGTCGGCAGGGGTGACGGCGTCGTTGGTGCCCAGCCAGACGACGACGAGGTCGGGCTGCCGCCACGCGAGGTACTCGTCGAGCGACGCGTCGGCGCGCCGCCCGCTCTGCATGACCGTGACGCCCGAGACGCCGACGGCGTCCAGCTCGACGCGGGCCGTGGGGTCGAGCACGACCCAGCCGTAGAAGCGGAACGGCTCGCCGGCGACGTCGAGGGAGACCGTGGTCGTGCCCGGAGGCACCGACACCGTCGTGCGCCCGAGCAGCGCCGTGCCCGCGCGCTCCCACGGCTCGGTGACGACGCCGTCGATGCGCAGCGCGCCATCGGGTACCGGCGTGAACGGGTCGTGCAGCACGGTGACGCGTCCGCCTTCGGGCAGGATCGGCGCGTCGCTCGCTGTCGACGGCGGCATCGGCGTCGCCGTGGTCGCCGTGGTCGCCGTGGTCGTCGCCGGCGGCGGGCCCAGCCGCAGCTCGGCGGTGGCCGGCCCGCGCGACGGCGGCACCGCGATCTGTCCGCCGGGCCCGGCCATCGCTCCCGACACGTCGCCGCGGTCGCGCAGCCAGCTCGCCTGCGTCCAGCGCCCGCGCAGCGTCGACGTCGCCCACTGCGTCGTCAGGCTCGACGGCGGCACGTAGCCCGGCCCCGACGGCTGCTCGGGGGCCAGCGCCCGCCGCAGCGCGGTGGTCATGAAGCCGCCGGCGGTGTGCGAGTCGCCGAGCTGCACGACCACGAGGGGGCGCACCGGCGTGGCCGCGCACCACGCCGCGTGAAAGCCATCGAGGGCGCCCGCGGACACGGTGGCGAACGCCGCGCCCGACGGCGGCGCCCACGCGTCGACGGGCGCGAGCGTGGTCCCGGCGCGGGTCGTCGGTGCGGTCGTCGCCGGCGCGGTCGTCGCCGGCGCGGTCGTCGCTGGCGCGGTCGTCGCTGGCGTGGTCGTCGCTGGCGCGGTCGTCGACGGTGCGTCGGTCGGCGCGGTCGTCGTCGGCGCGGTGGTCGTTGGCGCGGTGGTGCGGGCGGCGCCGGCGGCCAGGGCGCTGGCGACGATGACGAGGGCGAGCAGGGTGAGCAGGGCGCGCAGCATGGGTCCGGCCTAGAACTGGAAGTAGATGAACGGCCGGGTGCCGCCGGAGGACAACCGCTGCACCAGCTCGAACGCCGCGACCACGGCGAGGGCCTGGCCCGCCGCGGGAGTGCGCACGAAGGCGTCGTCGAGGCGGCGGCGCGCGCGTGCAGGCAGCAGGTGGGTCATGAGGGCAACGGACAGCACGACGGCGACACCGGGCGTGACGTTGGCGGCGCCGCCCCCCGTGCCGCGGCCGAGTTGGGCAAAGACCGCCAGCGCGCCGTCGAAGCTGTCGGCGCGGAAGAAAACCCACAGCGCCAGCACGACGTGGAACGTCATTAGCCAGCGCCCGAACGTCCAAAGCCGCGCGCGCCACGAAGCCTCGGGGTCGTGTTCGTCGTCGTCGTCGATGGCGGTGGTCGAGCGCGCCCGCGTCGTCGTGGTCGTCGTCGTCTCGGTCTCCGCCCGTCGGCGGCGCGCGACGGCGGCTTCGCCGAGGCGCTCGAGGACGAGGCCGGCGCCGTGCAGCGTCCCCCAGATGACGAAGGTCCACGAGGCGCCGTGCCACAGGCCGCCGAGCAGCATCGTCACGAACAGGTTGCGCTGGGTGGCCCAGAAGCCGCCGCGCGAGCCGCCGAGCGACACGTACAGGTAGTCGCGCAGCCATGACGACAGCGAGATGTGCCAGCGCCGCCAGAACTCGCGCAGGCTGGTGCTTCGGTAGGGATGGTCAAAGTTCAGCGGCAGGTCGAAGCCGAGGATCAATGCCGTGCCGATGGCGACGTCGGTGTAGCCCGAGAAGTCGCCGTAGATCTGGAAGCCGTAGCCGTAGATCGCCGCCAGCGTCTCGGCGGTGGAGTACTGCTCGGGCAGGTCGAAGACGCGGTCGACGATGGCGGTGGCGAGGAAGTCGGCGGCGGCCTTCTTCACGAGGCCGCGCAGGATCAACGCGAGGCCGCGGCCGAGACGGTCGTCGTCGAGCATCTTCGGCGCGTCGAGCTGCGGGACGATGTCGCTCGGCCGCACGATGGGCCCCGCGACCAGCTGCGGGAAGAACGCCTTGGCCAGGGCGAACCTCCACGGCTGGGCGAAGGCCGGGTGTTTCTTGCGGTAGACGTCGACGACGTAGCCGAGCCCCTGGAACGTGTAGAACGAGATGCCGACCGGCAGCACCCAGCGCAGCGGCTCGGGCACGGCGAAGGGCAACGAACCCTGCCAGGGCCGCAGCGTGTCCAGCAGCAGGTCGGTGTACTTCCACAGGCCGAGCGCGCCGAGGTTGACGACGACGGCGGCGGCCACGAGCGCCTTGCGTGCGCGCGCCGCGGCGGTGCGCTCGAGGGCCAGACCGAGCGCCCAGTCCACCAGCGTGATGCCGAGCAGCAGGAACACATAGCGCCAGTCCCAGCAGGCGTAGAAGCCGAGGCTCGCCAGCAGCAGGCCGACGAGCCGCGCCCGCGCAAAGCGCGCCGACAGCGTCCAGGCGACGAGCACGACGAGGAAGAACGCGGCGAACTGCGGGGTGTGGAAGAGCATCGCCGTCAGCCCCCCGGCGCGGCGCCGAACAGCGCGCCGAGCAAGAGGCGCGACACGCTGCGCGACACGAAGGAGGCGCCCTCGGGGGTCAGGTGCACATAGTCGCCCGACAGGTAGCGCGGCTTCCGGTTCAACCAGTCGACGGCGACGTCGGGGCCGCCCATCAGGCGCTCGCGGTCGAGGAACAGGCAGCCGGCGGCGCGGGCGGCGCGGCGCTGGATGGTGGCCAGGTGCTTCGTCGACGGGCTCGGGGCGAGGGTGCCCTCGGTGTCGACGAGCACCGGGTACGGACTCATGACGAGGCAGGCGGTGTCGGGGCGGCGCGCGCGGATCTCGGCCATCACGCGCTGCAGCTGTTCGCCCTCGCTGCGCGGCACCGGCGCGCCGTGGCCCGTCAGGTTCAGGCCGTAGGTGGCGACGACGAGGTCGGGTTGCAGCAGCGCCAGCGCCTCGCCGAGGCGACCGGGGGCGTAGCGCGACAGCGCCGTGGCGTTGGCGCCGACGGTGCCAAGCGACGTCCAGACGACGCCGCGGCTCGTCGACTCCACCGACCAGCCGAACACGCGCGCCGGCCGTCGCTGCACGCGCGCCGACAGCTTGCGGGGGCACCTCGTCGCTGTGTGGTGCCACGCCGCCACCTCCTCCTCGCTGTCGAGGCTGACGGTGCCCACGGGCTGCTCGTCGGCGAAGATCTGCAGCGTGCCGCCGCCGGGCTGCGTCGCGTAGACGAGGTCGACGCTGCAGCCGCCGCCGGTCATGGCCGGCTCGAGGGTGGCGTCGACGCGGGCGTCGTCAGCGACAGCGTCGAAGGCGACGCCGCCGGGGCCGAAGTTGCCGCCGTTGCCCTTGGCGAACACGAAGCTGCGCGCGCGAAAGCCCGGACCGGCCAGGGTCGCGAAGCCGGTGCGCCGGTACCAGTGCCACGGCGGCGCCGCCAGCGCGAAGCCCGGCCCGCCGAGGCCGATGCGCGCGGCGACGTCGGCGCGCAGTGTCGACACGAAGCGATCCCCCGCGATCTCCGAGTCGCCGAGCTGCACCACCCGCGCCTTGCTTCGCGCGCCCGCCTGCACCGCGCGCACCTTGTCGAGGAACGCGCTCCACGTCCTCGCGTCGTCGGGCAGCTCGAGCCCCGGGCCGCCTCTCGTCGACGCGTTCGTCGTCGGCGCCGTCGTTCGTGGGCGCGCCGGCGCCGCCGCAGTCGCGCCGGCGCCGATGCCGCCACCGTCGGGCGCGCCGGCCAGGACGCCAGCGTCGGACGCGGCGTTGCGCCCCGCCACGGCGCGCGCCGTGCCGCGCGGACCGTCGCTGGCGGCATCGGCGCCAGCGTCGTCGTGGACGTCGTCGTGGACGTCGTCGTGGACGGGGGCACGCGCCGCGCGCGCCGCGGCGGTCATGCCGGCGTCGCTCGCGTGCGGCGCGCGCGGGTCTGGTCCCGCGTCGGGCCGGTCGTGGTCGACGGCGGCTCCGTCGGGCCTTCGGCCGTGGTCGTCGGTGACGGCTTTGCGGTCGCCGGCGTCCTCGGGGTTCGCCGTCGCGCGGGCGTCGTGGACGTCGTCCTTGGTGCCCTTGCCGTCGTCGGCCGCGCCGTCGTCGCCGCCGTCGTCGCCGTCGGCCGGCTCGGGCGCGAGGGGGTCCGGTGCGGTGGGGTCCGGCGGGGCCAGCGCGAGGGTCGTCGTCGCCGGGGCGTCAGGGAGCCCGGCGGCGCCACGCAGGCCAGCGACGACGGCGGGGGGCAGCAGGGGCGCGGGCAGCCACGGCAGCGCTGCCGGCCGCGGGGCGAGCGTGTCCACGACGAGGAGGACCCCCGTCAGCGCGACGACTCGGAGCGCCTTGTTGCCCATGGCGAGGAGTGCGCGGTGCGGCGCGCGACGACGACCACCCGCGAAGGGCGCCGCCGACGCACCCGCGACCGCGAGCCGGGGCTGCGGGCGGGGCGTGCGGTGGCTGTCGTCGACGAGGGGCTAGTGGACGGCCTTGTCGCCGCCGGGCAGGGCGTCGATGGGGCCGAAGCGCTGCTCGAAGCGCTGGACGTTGTCCTGCAGGGCGCCGAGCAGGCGCTTGGCCTGCTTGGCGGAGCAGATCACGCGGCTGCGCACGACACCGCGCGGCTCGTGGGGCAGCACGTAGACGTAGTCGAAGACGAACTCGGTCTCGGTGTGGCTGACGAAGGTCAGGTTGGCGTAGGCGCCGTTTTGCACCTCGGGGGGAATCTGGATCTGGATCTGGGGCTGGCCGGGCTTTTGACCCTCGGGTGGCTTCTGCGACGACGTCATCGGATCCTCCTGCCCGCGTGGCGCGGGATTGCGTTCGCAGCAGGGTGTTTGCGACGATTCGCCCCATGAGTCGACACCCCACTGCGCAGGCGGGCAAGAAGCTCGGGCGCTACCGCATCGAGAACGAGCTCGGGCGGGGGGGCATGGGCGTCGTCTACGTCGCCACCGACGAGAACACCGGGCGGCAGGTCGCCCTGAAGACGACGTCGGTGGCGGGGCTCGGCTCGGCCGAGAAGGCGCGCAACCAGCGGCGCGAGCGCTTCATCCGCGAGGTGCGGGCGCTGACGCAGGTGAACCACGACAACGTCGTGCACGTCTTCGACGCCGGCGAGGTCGACGACGCCGACCTCGGCTGGCTGCTGTACTACACGATGGACTACGTCGAGGGCACGACGCTGGCGGCGCTGGTGCAGGAGCGCGGGCCGCTCGGCCCCGGCGAGGCGGCGGCGGTGGTGGTGCAGGTGGCGGCCGGGCTCGGCGAGGCGCACCGGCAGGGGATCATCCACCGCGACGTCAAGCCGGCGAACATCTTCCTGTCCCACGACGGCCGCGCCCTGATCGGCGACTTCGGCATCGCCAAGATCGAGGGCAGCACGCAGATCACGCGGCGCGACCAGCTCGTCGGCACGCCCAACTACCTCGCCCCCGAGCAGATCCTCGGCGAGGCCATCGGTCCGCCCACCGACGTCTTCGCCCTCGGCGCGCTGTTCTACGTGATCACGCAGAACCGCCCGCTGCGCCCGCAGATCGCCGCCGCCGCGCTGCTCGCGTCGGCCAACGGCAACGAGCCCCAGCAGCGCGTGCTCGGCACGGCGCTGCCCGACGCGCTCAAGCGCACCGTGGCCCGCTGCCTCGATCGCGACCCCGCAAAGCGCTTCGCCGACGGTACAGCCTTCGCCGACGCGCTCGCCGACTTCGCGACCCGCGTGCCGGCGCTGAAGCCCGCCCCCGCGCCGAGCTTCCTCGCCGAGGGCACCGCCGATCGCAGCAACGCCTTCGCCAGCAGCCCCGACGCGCCGGCCGCCGCCGATCCCGCGGGGACCGAGAGCTTCGGCAACGACGCCGACGGCATCGAGGCCATGGCCCGCGCCATGCTTGGCGAGGTCGAGCGCCGCGCCACCGGCACCTACAAGGCGCCGCCCCGCGCGCCGCTGCCCGTCGCCCGCTCCGAGCCCACGGCGATGTTCAACCTGCGCGCGATGGAGGCCGCCCGCGCCGCGCCGCCGCCGTCCTCGTCGCCGTCCTCGTCACTGGCCGTCCATGGCGCGCCCGAGAACCCCTTCGGTGGCCTCGGCGGCGTGGCCGCGCCCGCTCCGCGCCCGCCCAGCGGTCCGGTCAAGCGCCACGACCTCGCCCTCGAGCGCGTCACCGACGACGGCGCGCCGATGCCCGCGCCGACGGCGATGGCGACGGCGCCGACGCCCGCGCCGACGCCTGCGCCGCGCTCGTCGTCGCCGTCGTCGCCGTCGGCGCCGTCGTCGTCGCCGTCGTCGGCGGTCAGCGAGTTCGCGATGCCCGAGACGACGGCGCCCTTGCCCGACCGGGCCGTCGCCGCGATCGCCGCCGTGGTGAGCATCCCGCCGTTGCCGCCCCGGCCGGCGCGTCCGGCTCGTCCGCCGCGGCCGCCGCCGCCGCGTCACGTGCTGGTGGCGGCGTCACTGGCGGCAGGGCTCCTGTGCGGCGCCGCCGTTGCCGTCGTCGGCCGTCCGGCGTCGCGGCAGGAGCAGTTCGCCGTCGTCCGCCCCCGCCCGGCGCTGTGTCCGGAGCGCCGCGTGACGCCGGATGAGGCGGCCCGCGCGCAGGCCCTGCTCGAGGAGGCGCGGGCGCAGAAGGCGGCCGGCGCGCCGCGCTCGCGGGTGCTCGAGAAGCTGCGCGCCGGCGTCGCCCTTGACCCGACCAACGCGCTGCTCTTCTACGAGCTCGGCCAGGCGACCCTCGACCGCGAGCAGGATGACGCCTACGAGTGCGTCTGCCGCCTCGCCCCCGACTCGCGCGAGTGCGGCGCCCTCGAGAAGGCGCGCGCGCCGTGAACCGTCGGCGCGCCGCGGGCGCTGTGAGCGGCGTCGTCTTTGGTGCTGGCTTCGGCGTCCCCTTCTGCGCCGTCTTCTGCGCCGTCTTCTGCGCCGCCTGCTGCGTCGTCGGCTGCTCCGGCTCGTCTTCGTCGGCGTCGTCGACGTCCGGTGCGGCGGACCGCGCCGGCGTCGAGGACGTCGTGCGCGCGCCCCTCGTCGATCCGGCGGCGCCCTACGAGGAGGCGCGCCACCGCGCCGCCGCCGCGGTGCAGGCGGGGGACCTCGACGGGGCGCTCAAGCTGCTCGACGCGGCGCTGGGTGGCGTCGTGCCGGTGGCGCGGCCCGGGGTGCCGTCGTCGGTGGTCGCGCGCACGCGGTGCGACCGCGCCGCGGTGCTGTCGCGCCGCGCCGCCGTCGTCGCCGACCTGGCCGCCCGGGAGCGCGACCTGCGCGCGGGCCTGCTCGACTGCGACGACGACGAGCGCGGGCCGGTGCTGCGCGAGGCGCTGGCCCACGCGCTGGTGCGGCGCGCGCGGGCGCTGGGCGACGGCGCCGCGGTCCGGCGCGCCCGGCGCGCGCTGTACGACGAGAGCCTCGCGCTGTTTCCGACGGCGCCCGCCGCCGTCGACCTCGCCGTGGTCTGCGAGGCCGACGACGACCTGCCCGCGGCGCTGGCCGCCGCCGAGCAGGCGGTGGCGCTGGTGCCCGACGGCGCGCCGGACAAGCCGCGGGTCGTCGCGCTGCGCGATCGCCTGAAGCGCTACGCCCACGTCGAGGGTGACTTCAAGAGCGCCAGCCAGCGCCACTTCGTCGCCCGCTTCGAGGGCCCGGGCGAGGAGCGCCTCGCCTGGGGCGTGCTCGACCAGCTCGAGAAGGCGTGGTTCACGGTGGGGCAGCGGCTCGACCTGTACCCCGACGAGCCGATCACCGTCGTCGTCTACACCGGCGACCAGTACCGGCAGGCGACGGCGACGCCCGACTGGTCGACGGGCGCCTTCGACGGCAAGATCCGCATCCGCGAGGGCCTGCTGGCCGCCGAGCGCGGCACCCTCGCCGACACGCTGGTGCACGAGTACGTCCACGCCGCGCTGTTCGTCGGCCTGCCGTCGGCCACGGCGACGTCGCTGCCGGCGTGGTTCAACGAGGGGCTCGCCCAGTCGTTGGAGCCCTCGAGCGCCGACGTCGACGTCGTCCGCTTGCTGGCCCACACCGGCAAGGCGCCGCTCTCCGCCTTGCAGGGGCGCTCCTTCGTGGCGCTGTCGAAGGTCGAGGCCGACGCCGCCTACGTCACCGCGCGGGCGATGGTGCAGACCTTGCTCGACCGGCGCGGCGTCTATGGCGTGCAGCAGCTCGTTGCGGGGCTGCGATCGGGCAGCGCCTTTGACGACGCGCTCGGGACGTCGTTTGCGTTGACTCCCGCGCAGCTGTGGGCGCTCCTGCCCTGACTGTCTTCCTCGTCGTCGTCCTTCTGGTCTCGGCTGCTTCTCGCTTCTGGCTCCTCGCTCCTCGCTCCTCGCTTCTCGCTTTTCGCTTCTCGCTTCTCGCTTCTGCGTGGCCCGTTCTGCGCCCCGGTGTCGGCGCTGCCTTGTTCGACGTCGGTGTGGTGCTGGCTTCGTCGCTTGTCGATCATTCGCCTTCGGCGCGACCCGGGGCCGGTCCCGCCCGGCCCCGGGACCCCGGCGGCCGCTCAAGCGCCGCGGCGGCTGGTGCGGGAGGCGCGGGGGGGGGCGCGGCGGGGGGCGCGCCGCCCCCCCCCCCCCCCCCCCCCCCCA
>VGSZ01000079.1 GCA_016874845.1 Deltaproteobacteria bacterium | reverse complement strand
CCTCTCCTTCGCCCTCTCCTTCTCCCTCTCCTTCTCCCTCTCCTTCTCCCTCTCCTTCTCCCTCTCCTTCTCCCTCTCCTTCTCCTTCTCCTTCCCCTTCTCCTTCTCCCTCTCCTTCTCCTTCTCCCTCTCCTTCTCCCTCTCCTTCTCCTTCTCCCTCTCCCTCTCCTTCTCCTTCTCCCTCTCCTTCTCCTTCTCCCTCTCCCTCTCCTTCTCCTTCTCCCTCTCCTTCTCCCTCTCCTTCTCCCTCTCCTTCTCCCTCTCCTTCTCCCTCTCCTTCGCCCTCGCCTTCGCCTTCGCCCTCTCCTTCGCCTTCGCCCCGCGGAGCCACGCACTCCGCGCCGAGGCAGTAGGTGCCGTCGGCGCAGTCGGCGTCGCTCACGCAGTCGGGGACGCCCCCGTCGCACGCCGAGAGCGCGAGGCTCGATGCGAGGAGCAGACGACGCATCAACCCAGCCCAATCTCGGCGAGGCGTTGCGCCAGGTACGCCCCCGCCGTCGTGCTCGGGTACAGCGGCTGGCCGCCGGTCTGCTGCACGCACGCCGCGCGCGGCGTCAGGTCGACGTCTCCGCGGGGGTGGAGGAAGCAGGGCATCGAGAACCGCGGCGCGCCGCGCCGCTCGGACTTCGGGCGCACGACGCGGTGGGTGGTGCTCTTGTAGATGCCGTTGGTGACGTTCTGCATCATGTCGCCGGCGTCGACGATGATCTCGTCGTGCTGCGCCTGGATCGGCAGCCACGAGCCGTCCTTCTGCAGCAGCTCGAGCCCGGGCTCGGTGGCGCCCACGAGCAGCGTGATGAAGTTGATGTCCTCGTGGGCGCCGGCGCGGATGCTCTCGGCGGGCGCGTCGTCCCCGACGGGCGGGTAGTGGATGACCCGCAGGATCGTGTCGCCGCCGGCGACGCTGTCGGCATACCAGTGCGCGTCGTCGCCCAGGTGCTCGGCGGCGGCGACGAGCACCTGCCGGCCCAGCGCCTCGAGCCCGACGTACAGCGATGTCATCGCCGCCCCAAAGCCCGGCGCATCCTTGCCGGGCCAGAAGTTCGGCCCGTACTTCGCGTGCACCGGATGATCGTCGGACACGTCGGGGCGGCCCACCTGCCAGAACTCCTTCAGGTCGGGGGCGCGGGCGTCCTTCGCGTGCTCCTTGCCAAAGCCGGTGAAGCCGCGCTGGCCCTTCTTCGCGGGGAGCTCGTACGCCGCCTTCGTGGCTGGCGGCAGCGCGAAGAACGCCTGGGCGCAGGCGTACGCGTCGTCGACCATCGCGCGCGTGACGTCGTGACCGGTGACCGCGACGAAGCCGGTGTCGGCCAGCGCGGCGCCGAGGGTCGCGACGAAGCGGGCGCGGCGCTCGCCGTCTGAGGACAGGTCGCGGACGTCGACGGAAGGGATGCGGGTCATGGCGGTTCTCCGGACGCCGCCGCGCCAGCGCACGTCGGTGACGACCCAGCCGTAGCAGCGGTGCGACGCCCTGTCGCGAAAACGACTACCCGCGGGTCGTTCACGACGTCCCGCGGCGTCGGCGTCGGTTCGGCTATCGTGCCGCGCACAGGTCGCGGGGCGCGCCAGGGCGCGTCGTGGCCAGCGACGAAGGGCGAGGCCGGTGCAGCAGACGACGACGGACGAGGGGCGTGCGCTGTCGCTGGGATCGGCGCTGGGCGCGGTGGCGGTCTCGGTGCCGCTGCTGGCGCCGGCGCCGCTGTCGGGCGACGGCCTCGAGATCGCCGGCAACGTCGTGCGCGGCGGCGTCCTGCACCCGCCCGGATTCGTGCTGCAGGGCTGGCTGCACGCGCTGCTCGGCCTCATCCCGGGTGGCGACGGCACGCGACACGTCGAGGCGCTCGGTCTCCTCGGCCTCGGGCTCGCGGCGTTCTTCCTGGGCGAGGCGCTGCGGCTGGCCCAGGTCGCTGCGCTGCCGCGCGTCGCCGCCGTCACGACGTTCGCGTTCTTCCCGACGGTGTGGCCGCTGTCGCTCACGCCCGAGGTGTTCTCGCTGGCCCACGCCTGCATCGCGGCGAACCTGTGGCTGTGCGTGCGGCTCTGGCAGCCCGCGCGCCGCGCGACCACCGGCGACGCGGCGCTGCTCGGCCTCGTCGTCGGGCTGTCGGCGACGCAGCACCCGATCACCGTCGTGGCGGCGCCGGCGTTCCTCGGCGCGCTGGCCGCGCTGCTGCGCGAGCCCGCGGGGCGCGCGGCGCGCTTCGTCACCGCGGCGACGACCTTCTTTGCGCTGACGACCGCGCTGTTCGTGTCCTTGCCGTGGCTGTCGCGCGACGCGGTGTGGCCCGACTGGTCGCTGTCGGACGCCCGCGACGTCGTGCGACACGTGCTGCGGGCCGACTACGGCACCTTTCGCCTCGGTGACACGGCGGCGACAGCGACGCTGCGCACGAGCCTTCTGGTGCTGGTGGACCGTCTGGCGACGCTGCCGGTCCACGGGCTGCTCGCGCTCGTCGGGGTCGTGGCCGCCGCCCGCGCCGGCCGCGGGGCGCCGTTCGTCGCGGCGACGGCGGCGACGGCGGTGGTGTTCCTGCAGGTCGCCGGGCTGCCGCCACCCGCCGACCCGTACCTCGAGCGCTTCCACGGCGTGCTCGTGCTGCCGGCGGCGTTCCTCGTCGGGCTGGCGCTGCAGGCCCTGCTGCCGACGACGGCGCGGGGGGCAGCACCTGCCGCCGCGTGCGCGGCGCTGGCGGTGTGGACGTTCGTCGTCGGCGTCGTCCGCTGCGACCTGTCCGATCGGCGGGAGCAGGATGTCTACCGGCGGGCGCTGGGGGCGTCGCTGCCGCCGGACGCGGTGTGGATCGCGGGCAACGACCGCGAGGTGCTCGGCGGAGCGGCGCTCCCGACGCCGACGCCGCTGCCGACGTCAACGCCAACGATGCGCTACCCGGTCAACGCGGCGACGCGCCTGGCCCGCTACTGGCGCGACGTGGCGCCGCTCCTCGAGCCGCGCCTCGTCGGTCTTGGTCCCATCGCGGGCATCGAGGCGCTGCGCGAGCGGGCGTTGGCGCACGGGCTCACCCTCGTGTCGACGGACCGCCGCCTCATCGACCCACAGAGCGAGCGGGCCCGCCTGCGCGGGCTGCTGTGGGTCGTCGACGGCAGCGACGGTGACGAGATCGACGCCGAGACGGTGCGCGCCGCGCTGGCGCTGTGCCCGTTCGTTGCCGAGCTGTCGCTGCTGCCCCCGGACGCGCCGGGCTTCGGCATCCTGTCGCTGCGGGCGTTCGCGCGCGCCTTCGACGCCGCCGCCGTCGTCGCCAACCACGCCGGCGACGCGCGGGCCCCGACGTTGCGCGACGTCGCCGGCGCGCTGCACCGGGGCGACGCCGAGGACGTCTGGCGCGCCGGCTGTCGCGCGCTTCGGCCCGAGGCGCCGCAGGCAGCGACGGATCAGAACGCGCAGAACGTCGTCGCGCCCCGGACACGGTAGAGCCCGGAGACGACCCGACCGCGCGCCGCGTGGTCCGCGCACGACTCTGCGTCGGGGAAGTTCACGCTGAAGTCGGTGGACCGCACCCACAGGACGGCGCGTCGACGTTCGTCGAACGCCCCCGTCGCGCCGGCGTTGCGCGAGAGCGGCTCGCGGACGCCGAGCCCGTACGCCTGCACCGGCAACGTGCACGCCTCGGCGAGGCTGGAGCCGTTGCCTCCGATCGCGCACAGCCGGCACGCCACCCCTTCGACGAGCCCCTTCGCCAGGTTCGCGCCCTCGCGCAGGCACGAGAACGAGGCGGACGTCCCCTCGCCCGGCGCGAACGCGGTCCGCCACGCCGCGAGCCCGGCGGTGGTGGTCGTGCCCGGCACGCCCTCCTCGGCAAACAGCTTCGCCAGGTCCCTGGGGCTGCCGACGTCGAGCAGGATGCGTTGTCGCCCGCGCAGGTCGAGGTTGAAGGACTCGACGCGGAGCGCGTCGGGGGAGGGGACGAGGCGCCAGGCCTCCAGCTTGGCGTCGATGGTCGGCGCGGCCTCGAGGCTCTCGGGGTTCAACGGCTCGTCGTCGACCCACAACGAGTCGTCGTACCGCCAGCGGTCGACGACCTTGGCCACCATCGTCCAGCCGCCCCCGTCGAGCGTCATGTCGCAGCGGGCCGGCTTGCCGCGGATCGCGTGGATCCCGCTGGCGGTCACCCCGCTGTTGCGCAGCGACGCGCAGTCGTCGTCGACCACGACGCGGAACGTGACGTCGACGGGCGCGCTGGCGGCGCCGGCGGCGTCGACGGCGACCACCGCGACGGTGTCTGGCCCGACGAAGTCGGACCCCGCCACCGGCGCGATGTAGGCGATGACGTCGCCGACGACAGCGACGCTGCCCGCCGCGGGGCCGGCCACGACGACCAGGGTCGTCGGGTCGCCGTCGACGTCGCTCATGGCGATCGACGGGCTCGACGCGGCGCTCCCGCGCGGGACGTCGACGACCTCTTGCGGCGGGGCCAGCGTCGGCGCGTCGTTCACCGGGCTGACGACGACGGTGGCGGTGGCGGACGTGCCGGTCTGCGTCGCCGTCCTCGCCGTGAACACGAACGAGTCGATGCCGTGGAAGTTCGGACCGCCGCGGTACAGGGCCACGCCCGTGCTGGCGTTGAACGACTCGAGCGCGCCGCGGGTGGGCGCCGTCGCGAGCACGAACGACACCGCCTCGCCGTCGGCGCTCGTGCCCGCGAGCGACACGATGATCGTGGCGTCTTCGGGGCCCACCGTCGTGACCGCGGTCGCGCGGGGCGGGTCGGGCACGGGCACGATCGTGACCGTGATCGTCGCCGACGGCCCGGCGCCGGCGCCGTCGCGCGCGGCGATGACGAGGGTGTCGGTGCCATTGGCGTCGGCCAGCGGCACGTAGCGCAGCGACGTCGACGAGGTGATGGTCGCGCTGCCCCGGCTGCCGTTGGCGACGATCTGCAGCGACGTCGGATCGGCGTCGGCGTCGACGACGGCGAGCGGGATGTCGACGGCGATGTCCTCGGGGGTGACGATCGAACGCGGCGTGACCGTCGGCAGGTCGTTCACCGCGGCGACGTCGATGGTCACCACGGCCTCGGCGCCGCTGACGCCGCGCTCGTCGATCGCGACGAAGGCGAACGAGTCCTGACCGTTGTCGTCGGCGGCGGGGCGATAGGTGCCGAGGCCGCGGACGGCGTCGAAGCCCTCGATCAGCCCCCGCGCCGGCGCGCGGTTGATCGCGAAGCGCAGGCTGCCGCCGTCGACGGTGGTGCCGCCAAGGGCGAACGGCACGAGGCCGTCTTCGCGCATCGTGAGCTGCTGCGGGAGCGCGATCGGGGGATCGGACACCGCGAGCACGTCGATGCGCACGGCCACCGTGGCGCTGGCGGCGCCTGAGGCGTCGACGGCCTGCAGCGAGAAGAAGTCCGTGCCGTGGAAGTCGGGCGCTGGCGTGTACTGCAGGCGCGTCGGGGCCGAGAATGGGCCGGGCTCGAGCGCGCCGTCCTGCGGCGGCGTGACGACGATGATCGTCACGACGTCGTCGGCATCCGCATCGACCACGTCGACGCGGATGATCGCGCGCCGGTCCTCGAGGATCTCGAACGCCGTGGGGACCTCGAGCGTGGGTGGATCGTTGACGGCGACGACCTCGAGCAGCACCCGGGCCGGCGCCGACAGCAGCCCGGCGGTGTTGACGACGCGGAACGAAAAAGAGGTCGTGCCCGAGAAGTCGGCGGGCGGCAGGAACAGCGCCGCGCCGTTGCTCGCATTGAACGACGCGAGGGAGCCTTCGTCGGGCGGCTCCTCGAGCACGAAGCGCAGCACGTCGCCGTCGACGCTGCGCCCGGCCAGCTGCACCGCGATGACCTGGTCCTCCAGGCCGGCGAAGTCGCTGGCGAACGCCTCGGGCACGTCGGGCACCGGCGCGAGCCGGATCGTGTAGCGCTGCACGGCCGTCCGCCCGCCACCGTCGACGGCGGTCACCTCGAGCTCGTCCTCGCCGTTGTAGTCGTGCTCGGGCACGTAGCGGAACGTCGTCGACGTCACTGGCAGGATCGTCCCGTGCTCCGGCTTCGAGACGAGGACCTGCGCGAGGTCGCCGTCGGGGTCGCTGACGGGGATCGCAAGATCGAGGACCGTGTCCTCGGTGCCGAGAATGACCGGACGACCAGGCAGGCGCGGCCCGTCAGCGACGGGCTCGACGACGATGGTCACGACCGCGGACGAGGCGCTGGTGAGCCCGGCGGCGTCGCGCACGCCGAAGCGAAACGAGTCCTCGCCGCTGAAGTCGGCGGCGGGGCGGTACAGGCCGAGCCCCGTGGCCGCGTCGAAGCCCTCGAGCTCACCGTGGGCCGGCGGCGTGACGAGGAAGAAGTCGAGGTCGACGGCGTCGCGCGTGGCGCCGGCGAGGGCGAAGGCCGCCGCGCCGTCCTCGGCGACCGACAGCCGCGCGCCGGTCGCCGACGGGGCGTCGGGCACGGGCAGCACGGTCAGCGACACGCGCACCGGCGCGCTCGTCCGGCCAGCGGGGTCGCGCGCCACCAGCTCGACGGCGTCGACGCCGAAGAAGTCGGCCGCCGGCGAGAACGACACGACGCCTTGCGCGACGTCGACGGTGGCGGCGCCGTGGGCCGGGTCCGTCAGGATCGCGAGCGCGGGCTGGTCGCCGTCGACGTCACCGATGACGAACGGGATGGTGGCGACGGTGTCTTCGAGCAACGTCGCGCCGGCCGGGGCCTGCAGGGAAGGCGGGTCGTCCACCGGGCGCACCTGCACGCTGGCGCGCGCCGGCGCCGACGCCAGGCCGGCGGCGTTGACGACGACGTAGTCGAAGGTGACGGCGCCCGCGAGGTCGGCGGGCGGCGTGTACGTGCCGATGCCCGAGGTCGCGTCGACGACGACGACGCCGGCGACCGGGGGCGCGACGACGACGAACGACAGCGCGTCGCCGTCGACGGTCTCGCCGAGCAGCCGCACGGCGATGGCCGTGTCTTCCTCGCCAGCGAGGCTCAAGGGGCGGGCCACGGGCACGTCGGCCACGGGCACGACCTCGAAGGAGAGCCGCGCGGTGGCCCCCACGCCGTCGCCGTCGTCGTCGACGAGCACGTCGACGGCGTCGCTGCCGGCGAAGTCGGGGTCGGGCTCGTAGACGAAGTCAAGGCCAGCGACGGTGAACGAGCCGTGCAACGGCGGCGCAAGGACCATGGCGAAGAGCGTGTCGCCGTCGGGGTCGGCGGCGGCGATCACGCCGGCCGCGGCGCCGTCCTCGGCCACCGTCAGCCGCGTGTCGCTCGCCGTCGGACGGTCGGGCCGGGGGGCTACGACGAGGTCGACGGCGCCGGCGACGCTGGTCGTCGAGCCGGGTGCGGTCACCGAGTACACGAAGCGATCGGGCCCGAAGTAGTCACCCGCCGGTCGGTAGGTCACCTAACCGCTGCCGAGCCGGGCGGTGTCGAGCGCGCCGTGCAGCGGTGGGGCCTCGATGCCCCACGACAGACCGTCGGGCCCGATGCTGAGGTCGGCGAGGTCGACGACGACGACGTCATCCTCGGAGACGGCGGCGGTGGCCGAGCGCGCGCCCGGGGCGGCGATGATCGGGAACACGCGCAGCTCGACCCTGCGCTCGGCGGACGCGCCTGCGGCGTCGACGACGCTGACCGTCACCGCGGTGCTGCCGACGAAGCCCTCGGCGGGAACGAAGCGGAGCACGCGCGCGTCGGCGGCGCCGAGCACGGTGACGATGCCCACCGACGCGGGCAGCGCCTCGACCGTCACCGCGAGGTCTTCGGGCTCGTCGTCGACGTCGAACATGTCGAGCAGGCGCTCGACGGCCGTGCCCTCCTGCGTCGACAGGTCGGCGACTTTCAGGGTGGGCGGGTCGTTCACCGGCGCGACGACGATCGCGAGCCGGTGCGTCGTCTCCTGACCGCCGCAGCGGGCGGTGACCGCGAGCTCGTCGGTGCCGAAGAAGTCAAGCGGCGGCTTGTAGACGATGTCGCCGTCGGGCTGCTGGCCGATCGTCGCGCCGACGGCAGAGTCGCCCACCACGACAGCGAGCTCGAAGGTGTCCACGTCGATGACCTGCAGGGTCTCGGCGTCGCGGCCGTCGGCCAGTCGATCGAACAGGTCGACGTTCACCTGCAGCAGCTGGTCCTCGTCGGTGACGAGGGTGGGCGGAGCGAGGAAGAAGGGCGGATCGTCCTTTGGGATGACCGTCACGGTCACCGTCGCCGGGGGCGACGCCAGCCCGGCGTCGTCTTCGACGACGTAGGAGAACGTCGCCGTGCCCGCGAAGTCCGGCGCCGGCGCGAAGGTCACGGTGTCGCCGCGCACTGCGCCGAGGGTGCCCGCCGCCGGGTCGGGAGGCGTGACCAGGAAGCGCAGGGCGTCGCCGTCGGCGTCGAGCCCCCGCAGCGCGACGTCGACCGCCTCGTCCTCGTTCGTCGTCGTCGACAGCGCCGACGCCTGCGGCACGGTCTCGTCGTCGGGCAGGCAGCGCCCCAGGGCGAGCTCGCAGCGGTGCGACGGCGGGCAGTCGTCCACGCTGGCGCAGGCGACGGTCGTGTCGGGCGGCGCGTCGGCGACGAAGCAGCCGGCCGCGAAGACAACGACGACCAGGCTGACGACCGCGCCGCCGCCGGCCGCGCGGCCGGCCACCCGGCCAGCCACGCGGCCGATCGAAGGCGCCATGGACGCTCTGGCGGCGGGTGGTAGACCGGGGCGGCGCAAAAGGGACAACGCCTGAAAGCTAGCCGTGCCGGACCGCCGAAGGCGAGCGGCGGCGCGACTCCGCGCCGGTCTGCACGACTCCGGACCACTCCGCGCGACCTCGGGCCACTCCGCGCGACCCCGGGCCACTCCGCGTGACTCGGGACCACGCCGCGCCGCGGCGCGCCCGGCGCTGCGTTACCGTACGCGACGCCCGTGTCGTCGCCGGTCCACGTCCTCGCCTCCGACCACCGCGTCGTCGTCGTCGACAAGCCGGCGGGCCTGGCGGCCGAGGACGTGGCGCGCGCCCTCGGCCGCCGGCTGGTGCATCGCATCGACCGTGCCACCTCGGGGCTGCTGCTGCTCGCCGACGACGCGCGCACCGTGCAGCGTATGCAGCGCCTGATCGCGCAGGCGCGCGTGACGCGCACGTACCTCGCGCTGGCCCGCGGGGCCGTGGTCTCAGGCGTCGTGGATCGCGCGCTGTCGCCCGCGGGGACCTACGGGCGACGCCATGCCGTCAACGACGACGCCCCGGGCGCCGTGCCGGCGCGGACGCTGGTGGACGTCGTCGCCGCCGGCCCGGCGGCGTCGCTGGTGCGGGCGACGCTCGTGACGGGACGAACGCACCAGATACGCATCCACCTCGCCGACGCGGGCCACCCGCTGCTCGGCGACCGCGTCTACGGCGGCGACGTCGCTGACGCCACCCCGCGCTTGATGCTGCACGCGTGGCGCCTGTCGTTCGTGCACCCGAATTCGCACGCGCCGGTCGCCTTCGACGCGCCGCCGCCGGGGGACTTCGTCGCCATGGTGGCGCAGCACTGTAGCGACGACGCGCTGGCGTCTTGCGTCGGGCCCTGACCGGTGGGCCCTGACCGGTCAGGGCCCTGGCCAGAGGTCAGGGCCGGCGAGCGCTCAAAGGCTGACGAAAGAGCGATCGAGCCGAGCCGTCGGTCGACAAGCGCAGCGCGCGTGCAGACCGTGCGGGAGCGTGCGACGACGAGCAGCGACGACTCAGCTGATGTCGACGAGGCTCTCGCCGCGCTCGGGGCCCTGCACGGCCACGCGCGCGAGGCGGTCGCACAGCTCGACGTGGGGCGCCGAGCGCACCAGCGCCCGGACGTCGTCCATCGACGGCGGCGCCGGCATGCCGACGTACCGCGCCTTCAAGGCCGCGACGCGGGCCAGGGCCTGCTCGACGCGGGCGCGGGGCACGCGGCCGTCTTCGACGAGCTTGTGCACGTGCTCGACGGCGCGGGCGGCCTTGTCGTTGTCGTGGCAGATCAGGAACAGGTCGCAGCCGGCGAGCAAGCCTTTTTCGACGAGCGTCTCGACGGGGTAGCGCTCGGCGACGGCGCTCATCTCGAGATCGTCGCTGACGCAGACGCCGTCGTAGCCGACCTCGCGCCGCAAGAGCATCTCGAGGATCGTGTTCGACAGCGTCGCCGGCTCGTGCGGGTCGAGCGCCGGGAACATGACGTGCGCCGTCATCACGCTCGCCACGCCCGCCCGGGCGGCGGCGACGAACGGCGGAAGCTCGACGGCGCGCAAGCGCGCGAAGTCGTGGGGCAGGCGCGGCAGCGCCACGTGGCTGTCAACGTCGGTGTCGCCGTGGCCGGGGAAGTGCTTGGCGCACGCGGCGACGCCGGCCCCCTGCATGCCCTCGATGAAGCGCGCGGCGACACGCCCGACGACGGCGGCGTCGCGCGCGAAGCTGCGCTCGCCGATCACGGGGTTTTGCGGGTTCGTGTCGACGTCGACGACCGGGGCGAAGTCCCAGTGGAACCCCAACGCCGACAGCTCGCGGGCCATCAGCGCGCCGAGGCGATAGGGCACCTCGGGGTCGGCCAGCGCCGCGGTGCCGATGACGCGCATGGCCGGCACGTCGGTGGCGATGCCGCGCAGGCGCGCCACGCGGCCACCCTCTTGGTCCACCGACACGATGAGCGGCGACGCGCAGCGCCGACCCACCTCGAACAGCTGCGTGTTGAGCCCCACGACCTGCTCGGCGTCGACGATGTTGCGCTTGAACAGGATGGCGCCGCCGACGCCGTAGCGGACGAAGAGCTCCTCGGCCGACGCGGGCACGCTCGTGCCCGCGAAGCCGACGACGAACAGCTGCCCGACGGGAAGACGCGCGCTCATACGGACTCTCCAAACTCTTTCAGCAGGCCCCGGACGAGGCCGGCCTCGATGCTGTCGCCGGTGGCGATGCGCTTGCCGAGCGCGACGGCGAACGGCCGCTTGCCGAGCATCGCGTAGCCCTCGAACAGGAACAGCCCGGCGCGGGCGTGCTCCCCCGACGTGCGCCACGCCTCTTCGCAGTGGGCGACGCCGGTGCGCAGGTTCTGCAGCGGACCCGGCCGCATCATCAGCCGACCAAGCGCGGCGCGCGCCTCCCAGGCCGTCGAGCGCTCGCGACACACGCGCGTCAGCTCGTTGACGAGAAAGGGGATGTCGCCGGCGCCGGTCACCGCGGCGATCTCGGCCTCGACCACCAGGTAGCGCGCGTCGTCGGGGTACTGCCCCACCAGCGCGTCGAGCAGCTGCAACGCGCGGTCGCTGTTGCCTTCGTACAGGGCCGCGCGCACCGGGCCGAGCCCCTGCTCGACGGGGTCGTTCTGGATCTTCTTCTGCGCCTGCGCCGCCTTGCGCTGCAGCAGCTCGGCGCGGCCAGCGTGCTGCTTGAGCGCCAGCGCGATGTTGTCGTCGGCGGCCTCGTCGGCGCCGCCCTCGATCTCGACATCGATCAGCGCCAGCCAGCTCTCGAGGTCGCGCGGGTCGAGCTCCACCGCCTTGGCGAAGGCCTCTTCGGCGTCGGCGAGCTCGTCCTTCTTCCACCACACACGCCCGCGGCCCAGCCAGCCGCGCGCGTGCTTTGGCCCGTGCTGGATCGAGCGCTCGTAGTGCGTCGACGCCTCGACAACGTCGCCGCGGTCGAGGGCGTCGTCGCCGAGCATCGCGTCGGCCTGCGCCACCCGGCTGCCCATCGACGCCGCCCGCCGCGCCAGCAGCAGCGCGCGCTCGCGGTCGCCCTTGGTGCGCCAGAACACCGCCAGCCACGCCAGCGCGTCGGGCTGGCGCGGATTCTGCGCCAGCAGCCGCTCAAGCCGCAGCACCCCGTCGTCTACCAGCCCGCGCGCCGCGCTGATCCGCGCGTACGCCACGTGCGCCGCCCCGTCCCCCGGGTCGGCCTCGAGCAGATGCCGCGCCATCGCCTCGGCCGGGTCGAGCCGGCCGGCCCGCAGGTGCTCCTCGAGGACGTCGTAGTTGCCCACGCTCATGACCCCGCCGCTCTACCACGCCGACGTCGCCGCGGTCAGCCACCGCGCCCACGGCCGGTGCCGCAGCCGGGCACCCCGTCCGGCGTCGCCCCCGGGCGCGGGCCGCGGGCGCCAGCCACGCCCCGGCAAAGGTCCTGTCGTGGGCGAGGCACCGGTGCTACCCGCGCGCATGGGCTGCCTCGTCAACCCGACCGAGCTGCAGCGGCGTCGGCTTCCGTCGCCCTTCACGCACCCGCGCTGGCCGCAGGTCCGCGCCGTCCTCGTCGCGCTGCACGTCACCGCCGTCCTCACCGTCGCCTGCCCCGCCCCCGTCAAAAGCAGCGACGCGCAGAACTGGAAGCGCGCCACCGTGCGCGCCGAGCTGGTCGCCTGGACGAAGCGCCTGCGCGCCGTGGGCCTCGCGGTCTCCGAGCAGGAGCTGGCCACCCTTGGGCAGACGGTGTCGACACCGTGGAGCCAGACGCGCACCACCATCCTCGCCCCCGCGCTCTTGTGGCTGAAGAGCATCGGCGCCACCCAGGGCTGGTACATGTTTACGGCGCCCGATCGCGCCCCGCAGCGCTTCACCTTCGCCCTCACCACCGCCCTCACCGCCGCCGTCACTCCCGGTCGGGCCAGCGACGTCGAACACCCCGTCTTCGACTTCGGCCGCGCCGTGCACGACGACGCGCTTATCGACGTGGACTTCCTCAGCGAGCATCGCGTGCGCCGCGCGTTCTTTCAGGCGGCGTGGTCCGAGCGTCCGGTGTTTCGCGAGCTGTGCGTCTGGCTGGCGCGCGAAGCGTCGGCGAGGCGCCCCGACGTCACCGGCGCCGTCTGTCGCCTGGTCGAGCAGCCCGTGATCGTCCCGGCCACCGCGGACCACCCGCCGCCGCGCCCGCAGAAGACCATCCGCACCCTGCGCGTCGACCGCGACGGCAAGGCGCGCCCATGACGAGGGTGGGCTCGTCATCGACGCCCGCGGGCGGCTGGTTCGCGCGCCGCTTCGCCGCCCTCGTGGCGGCGACGTCGACCGAGGAGCCCGGCACCGCGCTGGCGCTGTTCCGGATGGCCACGGCGGCGTCGATGCTGCTGCTGCTCGTGCCGCTGTGGACGACGGCGACGGGGCGGCTGGTGGTGCGCTTCGCCTTCACCGAGCGCGCGGCCGACGCCGGGGTAGGCGGCTATCGCAACCTCGCGACGACGCCGCTGATGAACCTGCTCGGCGGCGCGACATCGTCTACGCAGCTGGCGCTGCTCATCGTGGCGACGGTGTGCGCGACGCTGATGCTCGTGGGGCTTTGGGGGCGCGCGCCGGTGGTCATCGGCGCCGTCGTCAGCAAGGTAGCGCTCGGGCAGAACTACGACGTCAGCGGCGCCGGCGACGCGCTGCTCGCCAACGCGTTGTTCCTGCTCGTGCTGTCGGACTGCACGCGCACGCTATCGCTGGACTGCCGGCGGCGCACCGGCCGCTTCGTCGACGACACCCCGGTGCCGGCGTGGCCGCGGCGGCTCGCGGTGCTGCAGCTCGTGGTGATGTACACGTCGACGGGCCTGCAGAAGCTGGTGTCGACGGCGTGGAGCCCCCTCGATGGCTGCTCGGCGCTGTTCCAGATCCTGCAGTCGCCGCAGTGGGCGCGCTTCCCGGCCCTGATCGAGCGCACGGGGTCGACGCTGGTGTGGCCGCTGGCGCTGCTCACCACCGTGACCGTCGCCTGGGAATGCACGTTCTTCGCCGTCCTTTGGAAGCGACGCTGGCGCCTGCCCTACGTGCTGACTGGCGTCTTGATCCACATCGGCATCTTCGGGCTGATGGAGGTCGGCGTGTTCTCGTTCCTGTCGATGGCGTTCTATCCCGTGCTGTTCGGGCGCCACCCCGCAGGGCCCCCCGGAGTTGCGGCGGCGGCGACGAGGGACGACCGAGCGACGCAGACGGTGAATGACGAAGCCCGCACGATCGGGTTGGATGGTCGTGGGAGTACTGCGTGATGAATGCTCGCTTTGGTCTGGTCCGCTCTGGTTTGGCTCGCTGGGTTCATTGGGCTCGCTCCGGCCTGAGCGTGGCGATGGCGCTCGCGGCCGCGGCGACTCACGCCGGCGGCATCAACCACTTCGAGGCGGCGCCCGGCCCGCACAACTACATCGTGACCAACCACCCGTCGGTGCTGCCGCACGGCGTGCCGTCGGCGTGGATGCTGGTCAGCTATGCGAACGACCCGCTGGTGTTCCGCGACGCGCGGGGCCGCCAGATCGGTGAGTCCATCGTGACGAACCAGGTGAACGCCGAGGTGGCGTTCGCTGTCGGCCTGTTCGACCGCTTCGAGTTCGGTGCGGTGGCGCCGGCCTTCTTCCTGAACGGCGCGGGCTTCGACGGCGAGGGGCTTACGTCGTTCGGCACCGGCGACCTGCGGGTCATGGGTAAGGCGCTGCTGACGCCGTGGAACGACGGCGTCGTCGCCAGCGCGCGGGTGTCGTCGGACCTGATCCCGGTCGCGCAGCTCTTGCAGAGCGACGGGGCGGCCTCGGCGCTCGCCGGCGACGTGTTCCCCAACGTCACGCCGGCGCTGTCGGTGGGCTTCAACAGCGACTACGTGCGCTTCGGCGTCGACGGCGGGTTCCTGTGGCGCGTGCCGCGCAAGATCAACGGCGACGCGCTGGTGGCAGGCAGCCAGTTCACCTACGGCGCCGGGCTCGAGGTCACGCTGATCCCCAAGCAGCTGCTGCTGACCGGCGACGTCAACGGCCGCGCCTCGCCGGCGTTCCTCGGCGCCGACCGCGACCGCTATCCGCTCGAGGGTGACCTCGCCGTGAAGTACTTCGTCGGGCCGGTGCTCCTGATGCTCGGCGGCGGCACGGGGCTCATCCCCGACTACGGCGCCCCCGACTACCGCGTCTTCGGCGCCGTCGGCTGGTTCGATCGCCCGTCGACGACGGAGAAGCCGAAGGCGGCCGACCGCGACAAGGACGGCCTCCTCGACGACGCCGACGAGTGCCCGGACGACCCCGAGGACAAGGACGGCTTCGAAGACGACGACGGCTGCCCCGAGCCCGACAACGACGGCGACGGCATCGGCGACGCCGACGACAACTGCCCGATGGAGCCCGAGGACCGCGACCGCTGGCAGGACGACGACGGCTGCCCCGAAGACGACAACGACGGCGATGGCATCGAGGACGGCGCCGACGAGTGCCCCAACGACGCCGAGGTCAAGAACGGCTTCGAGGACGAGGACGGCTGCCCCGACGAGGCGACGAAGAAGAAGCAGGTGGTCGTGAAGCGCGACCGCATCGAGATCACCGACAAGGTGTACTTCCGGTTCGACTCCGACCGGATCCTGCCGCGCAGCTACGAGCTGCTCGACAACGTCGCCCGCGTCATCAACGAGCACACCGAGATCCCGCAGATCTTCATCGAGGGCCACACCGACGGCGACGGCGACGCCGACTACAACCTCGCGCTCTCCGATCGTCGCGCGAAGTCGGTGATGCGCTACCTCATCGAGACGGGGAGCGTCGCCGCCCAGCGGCTGACGGCGAAGGGCTTCGGCGAGAGCGCGCCCATCGCCGACGACGCCACCGAGGACGGCAAGGCGACCAACCGCCGCGTCGAGTTCCGCATCGTCGACAAGGACGGCGACGCCGCTGACGGCGACGACATGACGAAGCAGCGGTTCGAGAGCGGCGGCGGCGGCGACGGCAAGGACGGCGACAGCGCGGTTGACGGCGCTGTTGACGGCGCTGTTGACGGCGCTGTTGACGGCGCTGTTGACGGCGCTGGTGACGGCGCTGGTGACAAGCGCAGCGACGACAAGAGCGACGACGGCGGCTGACCGCTGGCGTGGGCGGCGTCGGCTGCACGGCGGCCGCACGTAGGCCGCACGTCGGCGGGCGCGGGTCAGCCGGGGCCGCGCCCGCGGCGGTAGATCGTCGACGCGTCGATGCCGAGGATCTCGGCGGCGCGTGTCTTGTTGCCGCCGCAGCGCTCGATGACCCAGGCGATGTACTCGTCCTCGAGGACGCGCAGCCGCGGCATGGCCTCGCGGGCGGCGAGCAGGGGCGCGGGCAGATCGTCGCCGAGGGGCGGCAGGTCGTCGGCCGCGACCTCGGGCCCGTGGCCGAGCACGACGAGCCGCTCGAGCACGCTCTCGAGCTCGCGGATGTTGCCGGGCCAGCGCGCGCGGCACAGGCGCTCGAGCGCCGCCGGCGCCAGCCGCTCCACTGTCGTCGCGGAGTTACGGCGGCGGGCGGCGGCGAGGAAGTGCCGCACGAGCAGCGGGATGTCCTCGGCGCGGTCGCGCAGGGGGGGCACGTCGACGGCGAGCACGCGCAGGCGGAACAGCAGGTCGGCGCGGAACAGGCCGCTCTTCACGCGGGCGTCGAGGTCTTGGTGAGTGGCGGCGACGACGCGGACGTCGACGGCGCGCGGCACGTCGGTGCCGAGCGGGCGCACCTGGCCGTCCTCGAGCACGCGCAGCAGCTTGGCCTGCAGCGCGGGCGGCATGTCGCCGATCTCGTCGAGGAACAGCGTGCCGCCGTCGGCCTCGACGAACAGCCCGCGCCGCGCCTGCGCCGCCCCGGTGAAGGCGCCGCGGGCGTGGCCGAATAGCTCGCTCTCGAACAGCTGCTCGGGCAGCGCCGTGCAATTGACGGCGACGAAGCGGCGGGCGGCGCGCGGCCCCTCGTGGTGCAGCGCGCGGGCGACGAGCTCCTTGCCCACGCCGCTCTCGCCTTGCACGAGGACGGGGGCCGACGATCGCGCCGCGCGTCGCACGATCTCGACGAGCCGGCGCGTCGACGCCGCCATTCCGAGGATCTGGCCCACGCCGGCCGACGCGTCGGCGGTGACGCGCAGGTACGTGTTCTCGTCCTTGAGGCGGCGCTGCTCGAAGGCGCGGTCGACGTAGAGCGTCAGCTCGTCCAGCTTGAACGGCTTGGCCAGATAGTGGAACGCGCCGCGCTTGACCGCGGCCACCGCCGAGCCGATGTCGCCGAACGCGGTCATCAGGATCACGGGCAGCGTCGGATCGACGCGCAGGAATTCATCGAGCAGGTCGAGGCCGTCAAAGCGCTCCATGCGCAGGTCGGTGACGGCGACGTCGAGCCGCTGCTCGCGGGCCACGGCCAGCGCTTCGGCGCTGCCGTGGGCGGTGGCGACGTCGTAGCCGCGGTCCTCGAACGCCTCACGCAGGAACGCGGCCATGTCGTCGTCGTCGTCGACCACGAGCAGGTGCTTCTTCATGGCGCTCCGGTCGCCGACGGCCACGATGTAGTGAAGCGCGTGAAGCGACCAGGCTCGCTCTCGAGCTTGAGGGTCGCCCCGTAGGTGTCGACGATGCGGCTCACCACGGCGAGGCCGAGGCCGGTGCCGCGCCCGCGCTTCTTGGTCGTGAAGAACGGGTCGAAGATGCGGTGCCGCAGCTCTTCGGGCACGCCGCAGCCGTTGTCCTCAACGACGATACGGACCCGGTCGGGCTGCTCGGGGTCGCGCCGGACCTCGATCCGCACCGTCGGCTCGTCGGCTTCGGCGCAGGCGTCGAGGGCGTTCATGCACAGGTTCACCAGCACCTGCCGCACGTGCTCGTCCGGCGCCGTGAGCACCGGGAGGTCGTCGTCGACCACGAGCCGCAGCGCCTCGCGTCGTCGCCGGTCAGACAGCTGCAGCAGCGTCATCGCTGCCGTGGCGGTCTCCTTCACCGATGTGGGGTAAGGAGGAGAGCTGGTCGTGGGCGGACGGGCAAAGTCAAGCAGCTCCTGCACCGTCGAGGTCACGCGATCGATCTGGCTGATGATGTTGCGCAGGCTCTGCTCGTGCGGGTGCTCGGCGCCGAGCTTGCTGGCGACGTACTCAGCCCGGCCGCGGATGATCCCCAGCGGGGTCCCGATCTCGTGGGCGACGCCGGCGGCGAGCACGCCCACGGTGGCGAGCTTTTCGGCGCGCAGCAGCTCGTTGCGCAAGGCGGCCTCGCGCTCAGCGTGCTGGAGCCTTTCGCGCAGCGCGGTCTCCTCGCGCGCCCGTCGCGTCGCGCGCAGTCCGACGAAAGCGAACAGCACGGCGAGCGCCGACAGCAGCCCGATCATCTGCAGCGTGAGCTCCTGCTGTCGATGGTGAAGGTCTTCCATCGAGCGGAAGGCAGCGACGGTCCAGCGAGGACGACCATTCAGGTCGATGGTCACCCACGACACGACCATCTCGCCGTCGTCGAGGCTCATGCCGCGCGCCAGCTCGGCGGGGATGGTCTCGGTGCCGACCTCGTTGCTGCGCATCCGCTCATGCAGCGGTTGCAGACGGTGGTCGACGATGGCGTCGCGCACCAGATCGTCGGAGACCGGCAACGGGTGACCGTAACTGCCCAGCAGCAGCAGGCGGGTCGTCGGGTCGGAGCGGAGGATGCGCGCCGACCCGAAGAGCGGACGCGTGTCGACGATCAGGGCGATGGCTCCCGGTCGATCGGAGAACGCCAGCGCGAACACACGCAGCGAGTCGTTATCGGCGCCCTCGATGCGGGGCGAGATCGCGACCTTGCCATGGTTCTGCAGGGACTCTTGCGTCGTCGCCAGCACGGTCGCCTCGATGCGGTCGAGGTCCAGCGTGGCGGGGGGCGGCTTGACCACGCGCAAGGCGAACCGGCCGCTGCCGTCGACGACGACCAGCGCCCGGTAGGTGCGCACCACGGCGAGCAGTGCTGCCAGCTCACCGCGGTGGTCGTGCGGCTCGCCGGCGTCGAGCAGCTCGGTCGCAAAGAGCATGTTCGCGATGACGTTGTCGTAGGCGTCGCGGGTGGCGGCGGCGAGCTCGCGGACCTGACGCTCGGTCGCCAGAGCAAACTCTTCCGACCGGGATCGTCGATCGTACTCAGCCCACCCGTAGACGACGACGGCGCTCAGAAGCCAGCCGAGCACCGCGACAGCCACGTTGCGCAGGTCCAGCTTGTGCACCGGACGGGCGACGGACAAGGCAAGGCTCCTGGCGCTGCCGCAGCAGCATGACTTCGGCTCCGAACGACGGCGTCAAAGCGACGAAGCGGTCACTGGCAGCCGTTGGTGGAGTTCGTCACGTTGTTTTGCTGCGTGACGCTCCAGACGTCGTTGGACAGCTCACCAACAAACGTAGGATTAACCGTCGCATCCGCACCGAACGCCGTCTGGTTGGCCGCGTTGGTCTTGTACACGTAGCGGATCTTGT
>VGSZ01000078.1 GCA_016874845.1 Deltaproteobacteria bacterium | reverse complement strand
GAAGGCGACGAAGGCGACGAAGGCGACGAAGGCGACGAAGGCGCGGCGGCGCTGACGAGGATCGGCATGACGACGAAGGACCGCTGGCAGAGCTTCGACGGCACCGACCCGGTGCTGGCGTGGACGCTGTTGACGCCGGCGCCCACGGCGGCCGAGCGGCGGGCGCTGGTCGGCGAGGTGCTGGCCGCCGGGCGCACGTCGGGGGTCCTTTTCGACGCGGGCGGCGCGGTGCCGCGTGAAACGCTCACCGCGCGCGGTGGGCGCCGGGCTCGTGGTGACGGTGCGCCCGGTGAGCACGAAGGGCCCCGCCTGCCGACGGACGACGTCGGTGCTGGGCTGCGGACGAAGGCTCACCGGCTTGCCCTCACCTTCACCTTCACCCTCTCCCTCGCCCGCGCCGCTCGCCGCGACGCGCTGGCAGCCGACACCGGGGACGCACAGCTCGTCGACACCGCCGTCGGACCGGCGCGCGCACGGCGACGACGACGCCTGGTCGCACGCCGACGAGGCGACGAGGCACAGCCCAGGGACGAGCGCGCGACGTGTGGCCGTCCCCGGACGCGTCGGCTCAGCCGCCCTTTCGCTTCTTGTCGATCTCGCCAAGCAGCCGCTTCAGCTCGGCGTTGCCCGGCTCGAGCAGCACCGCCGACTGCATCGCCTTGTACGCCTCGTCGAGCTTGCCGTTCTGCATGGCCAGCATCGACGCGTTGTACATCTGCTCCGCCTTGGGCGTCTTCGCCACCTTCGCCGCCTGCCGCTGCTCTTCCTTCTGCTCCGCCTCGCTGGCCTCGGTGAAGCGCAGCTTGGCCTGCCGCTCGGGACCGCTGATGTCCTTCAGGTAGCGGGCGCGCTTCTGCTCGTCCTTCAGGATCGTATAAGACTCGGTCACTCGCTTGTAGATCTTGTGGATCGCAGCCTTCAGCTCTTCCTCATCGATGTGATAGAATTTATCCGGGTGCAGCGCGCGGGCGAGGGCGTAGTACGCGGTGCGGATTTGCTGGCTTGTTGCCGTTGCTGGCAGGTTCAAGATCTGGAAATAGTCGAGCCCGTCGATGGAGCGGGCGAGCCCCTTCAGCTGCGGCCAATATTGCGGTTCGGTGTATTCGGCCATGGTTCATCCCATAGACAAAAAGAGGCCGCGCAGCGCGGCGTCGTTCTTCAACGGTTGCGCACTTCGGCGTCTTGGGCGCGCTGGGCCGCGGCGGCGATCTCGGCCTCGGACAGGCCGCCGGACAGCGTGATGCTGGTGCTGGCGCGCTGGCCGGTCTCGGTGTCGCGGGCCGAGACGTTGACGATGCCGTCGGTGTCGATCTCGAAGGTGACCTCGATCTTCACCTCGCCGCGGCGGGCCTGGCGCAGGCCGCTGAACTCGAACTCGCCGAGCAGCTGACACTCGGCGACCTTGCGGCTCTCACCCTGGTAGATGCGGATCTTGACCTTGTCCTGGTTGTCGCGGGCGGTGACGAAGGTGCGCGTGCGGTCGATGGGGATCGCGGTGTTCTTCTCGATGACCGCCTCGGTGAACTCGCCGACGGTGCCGAGGCGCAGCGTCTGCGGCGTGACGTCGAGCAGGTACGTGCTCGTGCTCGAGTCAAGCAGCGCGTCGGCCTGGATGGCGGCGCCGAGCGCCACGACCAGGTCGGGGTCGACGTCGACGTTGGGCTCGCGCTGAAAGTAGTGGCGCACCGAGTTGCGGATGATGGGCAGCCGCGTCGGGCCGCCGACGAGGATGACGCCGTCGACGTCGGCAGGGGTCATGCGCGCCGACTGCAGCGCCTCGTCGCAGACCTTGAAGGTGCGCTGCACCAGGTCCATGACCATCTTGTTGAAGTCGCTGCGCGACAGCTGCACGTCGAGGTCGTGGGCGAGGCCGTTCTGGTCGGTGAACAGCGCCGGGATGTGGAGGCGCGTGCGGTCCTTGTCGGCCAGAGCGATCTTGGCGCGCTCGGCGGCTTCCTTGATCTTGGCCAGCGCGTGGCGGTCGCGGCGCAGGTCGACCTGCTTCTGCTGCATGAAGCCCTGCAGCAGCCACTGCGCGACGCGGTCGTCGAAGTCGTCGCCGCCGAGGTAGGTGTCGCCGTTGGTGGCCAGCACCTCGAAGACGTCGTTGCCGATCTGCAGGATCGACACGTCGAACGTACCGCCGCCGAGGTCATAGATGACGACGCGCTGGTTGACGTTCTGGCCGAAGCCGTAGGCCAGTGCCGCCGCCGTCGGCTCGTTCAGGATGCGCAGCACCTCGAGGCCGGCGATGCGGCCGGCGTGCTTGGTCTCCTGGCGCTGGCTGTCGTTGAAGAACGCCGGCACCGTGATCACGGCCTGCGTCATCGGGTGGCCGACGTGCGCCTCGACGATGGCGCGCATCTCCTTGAGCACCATCGCCGAGATCTCGGGCACGGCGAACGACTTGTCGCGCACCTTGACGCGCACGCCGTTGCTCGGGCCCTCGACGATCTCGTACCCCGAGACCGTCGCCGCCTTCTTCACCTCCTCGGAGAAGAAGTAGCGGCCGATGAGCCGCTTGGCGCTGTAGACGGTGTTGCGCGGGTTCGTGATGATCTGCTTCTTGGCGTCGTTGCCGACGAGCACGCCGCCGTCATCGAGGAAGCTCACCACCGAGGCGTGGGTGCGCTCGCCCCACTCGTTGGCGATCACCTTCGGCACGCCGTCCTCGACGATGGCCACGCAGCTGTTGCTCGTGCCGAGGTCGATGCCCATCGCGATCTGCTTCGCCATGCCGCGGTCCCTTTCTGTCCGGCCGTCGCCGTCGTCGTCGCGAGAATCTTGTGCGGCGCCGCCGGGTGTCAAACGCGTCCGCGCCCGGGCCCCCCCCGGACCGGCAGCGGCCGCCCGCCGCCGACGCCGTCGCGTGGCGATCGTTCAGGGCGGCAGCAGCGCCGCGACGACGACGCCGCAGCCCACCACGACGGCGAGGCCAAAGACGGCGCCCCACGCCGGCGGCGGCGGCGGCGCCCGGCGCGGCTCCTTGGCAAAAAGGAACAACGCCAGCCGCACCACCGGCACCGCCGACAAGCCCGCCCCCACCAGCAGGCCCGCCGCCACCCAGGGCTCCGACGAGGCCAGCTGCTCGGCCAGCCGGGCGCGCACGGCGAAGCCCGCCGCCGGCGGCAGCCCGCAGGCCTGCGCCGCCGCCAGCACGAGCAGGCCCGCCCGCCACGGATACAGCCGCCCCTGACCGGCGGCGTCCTCCCACGTGACGTCGGCGTGGGCCAACGCCGGCAGCGCCGCCAGCGACGTCGCCAGGCCCGCCACCCCCAGCGCCGCCGCCAGCGTCGCCGCCGTCATCGACGTCCCCGCCAGCGCCGCCGCCAGCGGCAGCGCCGACTGCGCCGCGATCAGGACGGCCACCACGCGGCGCACCGATGTCTGCGCCAGCGCCACCAGCGGCAGCGCAAACAGCGCCAGCATCAACGACCCGTCCAACGCCGCCCGCCAGTGCCCCGCCCCGGACGCCAGCAGGCTCCCCACCGCCGGGCCGAGCACCCACAGCGACAGCGGCGCCCCGAGCACCACCGCCTCCACCGGCGCCCCGTGGGCGACGTCGACCCGAGCGCCCTGCAGCGGCGGCGCCCCCAGGGCCATGCCGAGGCCGGTGACCACCAGCGCCCGCCCCACCGCCGGCGCCCCGGCGGCTTCGACGACGAGCCCGGCGGCGATGAACGACGTCGCCGCCGCCCCGAGCACCGCCGCCTTCGTCGCCGCCTCGGTGGCCGCGTCGTCGGCAGCGCGGGCGCTCAAGCCCGCCGCCGCCGCCGCCCACAGCGCGACGAACGCGAGCAGGGCCCCCGTCGATGCCCCTGCCGACGACCCGGCCGAAGACCCCGTCGACGACTCCATCGACAACGCCGGGACGACGGCGGCGACGCCCGCCGCCAGCAACAGCGCCAGCGCCGCCCGCTCGCCCAGCAGCGTCGTCCCCGCGACCAGCGCGAACAGAACGAGCGACAGCGCCCCCACCGCCAGGCCCCACGACGGCGACAGCGCCCACGAAGCAAGCCCCGCCACTGCCACCACCACGCCCTGGTGCAGCCGCGCCTCCCGCTTGCGCTGCCCCGGGCCCGCGCCGGTCGTCTCGAGCAACAGGCACAAGCCCGCCGCCCCAAGGAGCACGAGCACCGGCAAGCCCGCGGTCATGGCGTCCCCCCGGTGGCGGCCGCCACCGCCCCGGTGACGACGTCGTCGACGACGAGCGCCGCCGCCACCAGCGCCCACAGCGGCACCAGCAGCCTGAACCACTGCAGAAACGACACCCTAATTTCGGGCTGGCGGCGACGCGGCGGCAGCGCGGCGCGGCCGGCGACGGTCACGACGACGACGGTGCAGACCAGCAGGGCGAGGCCGAAGACGACGCCGGCGGCGCCCAGCGTCCGGTCGCCGTGGCGGGCGAGGGTGGCGATGGCGGGCCAGGCGGCGGCGCCGGGGCCAGGCCACGGCAGGCCGGTCAGGGCGAGCAGCGCGAGCAGCAGGAGCGCGGCCAGACCGGGAGCCCCGGCCCGCAGGCCGGCGAGCTCGTGGACCCGGCGGGTCTCGAGGCGGCGCTCGATGGCCTCGACGATCATCAGCGCCAGCGCGGCGGCGAAGCCGGTGAGCACGACCAGCGCGAGGCCCGCCGGGCGGGCGCCGGCCAGCAAGGCGGCGGCGGCGAGGGCGCCGAGCACGCCGAGCAGGTGGGCGACGAGCCGGCGCAGGTCGCGCTCGGTGACGACGAGGGCGGCCCCCACCGCCGCCGCCGCCGCGAGCACGGCCGCCACCGGGCCGACGACCTCGGCCGCCAGCACGCCGGGCGACGCCGCCGTCCGCCACAGCAACACCGCTCCCACCGGCGCCACGCCTCCGGCCACCAGACAGGCTGCCGAAACAGGGGCCTGTTCGAGCACCGGCAGGGCCCACAGGCCCCACGGCCCGGCGGCGAGGCGGACGAGCCCGGGGCCGAGCGCGGCCACCACGAGCAGCGGGCCGCGCCACGATGGCAGGAGCGTCAGGGCAGCGAGGGCGGCGGCGTCGACGAGCAGCCACAGCCCGGCGGCGCGGTAGCTCACCGAGCCGCGCTCGGGCCCCCCGAACAAGGCGACCAGGGCAAACGGCGGCACGGCGGCGACGGTGGCGGCGGCGATGGCGGCCCGGACGTCGGTGAGGACGAGAACGAACACCGACAGCGCAGCGGTGCCGAGCACGGCGACGACGTAGGCCGGCAGCGCCGCCGTGATCCGCGGCGCCCCCGCCCGCAGCGCCAGCGGCGTGACCGCGAGGACCGTGAGCGCCGCCGGCACCGCCTCACCCCGCCAGGCGACGACGAGAGGCGTCCCCGGCAGCGTCAGGCTCGCGCCCCCCTGCGCGGTCAGGACGACGGCGGCGGCGAAGGCCAGCAGGCCGGTGAAGACGCCCACCGACCGCAGCGTCAGGCGGTCCCCCGCCGGCAGCACCAGCGCGAAGGCGGCGCCGCCCAGCGGCGCCAGCAGGACGGCGACCAGCCACCCCACCGGGGTCACGGCGCCCCGCCGGCGGCCTGCCACGCCAGCCACGCCGCGATGACGAAGGCCAGCACCAGCGCGTGGGGGGCGACGCCGGTCTGCGTGCCCCGCACCACCAGCGCCCCCGCCGCCGCCACCAGCGCCGGCAGCCGCTGCAACAGCAGGTCCAGCGCCGCCGGCACGAAGTTCACTGCGAGCAGCCGCGACAGGGCCTCGACGCCCTCGCTGACCGAGCGCACGACCCCGACGTCGCGGCCGGCCCACGCTGACAGCCGCGCCGCCAGCGCCGCCACCGGCCGCGCGTCGAGCACGCTTCGGCCCGGCGGCGGCCGTCCCGACCGCGCGGCGCGGAAGAACACCCACGACAAGGCCCAGGGAAAGAGCCCCGCCCCCGCCGCCGTTAGCGCGAACGTCGAGGGCGAAAGCGGTGGCGGCGCGGTGGTCGCGGCGTACAGCGCCCGCACCGCCGCCGTCTGCTGCCAGCTCGGCGCGCAGAAGGCCTGCAGCGGCGGGCTGTAGGTCACCTCGAGGGACAGCAGCAGCAGCAGGCCGCGGGGGATCGCCAGCAGGCACAAGCCCGGCGCCGCGAAGGCCAGCAGCAGCGCGCCAGCCTGGGCGACCGCGCCGGGCTCGCCTGCCCCTTGATCCCGCTCTGTTTTCACAGGGGCACCATTGAACATTCGATGCAGCGCCCGCCAGGCGGCGAGGGCGGCGAGGACAGCGCCGGCGGCGAGGGCGGCGACGACGACAGCGGGCATGCGGGTGGACAGCGCGGTGGCCTCCAGCGCGCGCTCGACGACGACCCAGCCGGCGAACGGCGGCAGCGCGAGCCCGGCGGTGGCCAGCAGGCGCGTCGAGTGGGTGCGGGGGAGGCGCGGCTCGAGGCCGCCGAGCGCCACGGGATCGCGCTCGCCGGTGGCCTGCACGACCAGGGCGGCGGCCCACGGCAGGGTGACGCCGGCGGTGACCAGCAAGAGCCCGCCCAGCACGACGCCGGTGTCGTCGCCGCAGCCGGCGAGGACGGCGACGACGGCGGCGAACGCGGGCAGCAGCAGCGCGTCGAGGCGCAGAAGGTCGCGGGCCGCCAGCGCCAGGACGCCGGCGACGCACAGGGTGGCGGTGGCGACGAAGGCGAGGCCGTCCATCGCCTCGGGGGCGAGGGCCAGCGTGGCCCGCAGGCGCACGAGCAGCACGACGGCGGGGGCGTACAGGCCGAGGCCGTGGATCGCGCCGACGAGCGGGGGGGCCAGGCGCGTCGACGTCGTCAGGTCGCGCTGCAGCGGCCAGCAGCCGAGGCCCATGCGCGTGGCGGCGGCGACAGCGACGCCGCCGCCCGCGAGGAACCACAGCGTGCGGTGGGGCAGGCCGTCGGCGAGGCCGCCGTGCAGCCGGGCCCACGGGTCGCGCAGCGGAGCGCCCTCGAACACCGGCGCCCACGTCGTCCAGACGTCGTCGCCCAGCGAGGCGGCCAGCGCCCACGCCCCGCCGAGCAGCGCGGCGTCGCCCGCGCGGTGCAGCGCGAACGCGCGCAGCGCCGCGCGACCATCGACGAGGCTCGCGCCGGCGCCGAGCGGCGCGAGGGTGGCGACACCGCCGGCGAGGGCGAACGCCGCCAGCAGGTGCGCCGGGCGGTCGGCGAGGACGACGGCGACGACGGCGGCCTGCAGCAGGAGCGCGCTGGCCACGGCGCCGGCGGCCCGCTGCGCCGCCAGGGCGAAGGCGACGGCGACGCCGCCGCCGGCGACGACGATGAGCAGCGGCGCGGTCGCCGGCTCGAGGGCGAGGGGCACGCCCCCGCCAGCCGCCGTCGGCCACAGGTCGCCGGCGAGCCGCGCCCCGACCCAGCCGCCGGCGTCGAAGTAGCGGAACGACCCCACCCGGGCGATGGCCAGCGCCGCGTCCACCGCGCCCACCAGCGCCAGCGCCGACGCCAGCGCGCCCGCCCAGGCCCCGACGCGGGTCCACGGGCCGCCCAGCAGGCGCCCGCCCACCGCGGCGAGCGCCCCGGCCAGCAGCGCCCGGAGGATCCACGACAGGGTGTCGTCCTGTAGGGGGATCATCCGCCCCCCAGCTCGCGCAGCTCATCGACGAAGTCGGCGCCGCGGCGGCGGTAGACAGCGACGGCGGCGGCGGACAGGGCGATGCTGGTGCTGACGCCGGCGGCGACGATCAGGCCGGCGAGCGGCCGGTGCCCCAGCACCCCGGCGGCCAGCGCCAGCCCCAGCGCGCCGAGCCCCTGTCCGAAGGCGACGGCGAGCAGCGACCGCCGCAGCAGGCTGAGCGCGAGGGCGACGACGGCCACCGCGGCGCCGGCGAGGGCGGCGACGGCCACCGCGCTCACGGGGCCTCCCGACGTCGAGCGAGGAGCAGGGCCGCCAGGGTCGATGCCGCCAACGCCAGGAACGCCAGCAGCGCGGCCGGATTGGCGATCGTCTCCGGCGGCGGCGGCGGCGGCATCACGCCCTGCCCGACGCCCTGCCCGATGCCCTGCCCGATGCCCTGCCCGATGCCCTGCCCGATGCCCTGCCCGATGCCCTGCCCGGCGCCGCCGAGCGTGCCGGCGTCGGCGACCGCGCGCGCCACGGCGACGACGGCGACGGCCAGGGGCAACAGCAGCAGCAGCTTGGCCGGCCGGAGCGTGCGCGGCGGCCGACCGTCGAGGCCGACGACGATAGCCCCCGCCGCCACCGGCGCGAACAACGCCACGCCGCCGAGGGCGAGCAGCCCGCCGAGCGCCGGTCCGGTCGTCATCGTGCCCGCCAACGCCAACGCCCCGGCAGCGACGGCGACGGCGCCGGCCATCCGTTCGAGGCGGACGGTCAGCAGCGCGACGACGGCGGCGGCGACGGCAAGGAGGCCGGCGAGGGCGGTGATGGCCACCAGCGGGGACACGCCTTCGTTGTACAGCGGGCCACGCCGGCGACGGTAGTTCCAGGTCGCGGCGCGTCGCGATCGCCCATCGTCGTCGCGGGTCGACGCAGGCGGGCTGCATTCGGCGATCACGCGCGCGAGTGCGCTAGCCTGTCGTCATGCGCTGTGCCCTGCCCGTCGCCCTCGTGTTGCTCGTCGGTTTCGCCGCAGTCCCTGCGGCGGCCCAGACGGGCGAGGGCGAGGGCGAAGGCGAAGGCGAGGGCGAAGGCGAGGGCGAAGGCGAGGGCGAAGGCGAAGAAGAAAGCGAAGGCGAAGGCGAGGGCGAAGAAGAAAGCGAAGGCGAGGGTGAAGGTGAAGGCGAAGGCGAAGGCGAGGGTGAAGGTGAAGGCGAGGGCAAAGCAGAAGGCGAAGGCGAGCCGTCGGACTGCTCGCCGGGCTGCATCGACGACGAGACCGAGGGGATCTGCAACGCCTCGGGCCAGTTGATCCCGTTTCCGTGTCCGACGGGACAACGCTGCCGCAGCGACATCTGCGAGCCCGACCCGTCGAGCGCGGCGTCGGGCTGTGCCGAGCAAGAGGCGTCGGCGGCGACGACGCTGGGCGGGGTCGCGCTGCTGCTGGGGCTTGGGCTGGGACAACGCCGACGGGTGAGGAACTGATGCGCAAGGTACTCCTGCTCGACGACGAGCCGACGGTTCTGTCGGTGCTCGCTGATTATCTGCAGGCGCCGGGGCTCGAGATCGTGACCTGCCGCGAGATCGAGGCCGCCGAGGCGCTGCTCGAGCACAACCGCTTCGACGTCGTCGTGACCGACCTGCGGGTCAGCGAGCTCGGCGGGCTCGAGGGCATGCGCCTGATCCGCTGGGTGTCGGCGCACTTCCCCGAGACGACGGTGCTGGCGATGTCGGGGTACGTGAACGACGACGTCCACGCGCTGGGCCGCGCGGTGGGCGCGCACGCGATCCTCGAGAAGCCCATCGACCTGCGCCGGCTGAAGCGCTTCGTCCACGGCGAGCGTGGCCTTCCCCCCGACGGGGCCGAGGGCAAGGTCAGCGAGATCGACCTGCTCGACGACTTCCTCGCCGCCGGCAACATCCGCGCGGTGCTGCAGCCCATCGTCGAGGTGTCGACGTCGACGTCCGACCACTTCGTCGCCCACGCCTGGGAGAGCCTGGCGCGCGCGCCGATGACGACGCCGCTGAGGAACCCCGAGATCCTGTTTGCCTACGCGAGCCGCAAGGAGCGCCTGTGGGAGACGGACCTCTTGTGCATCAAGGCTGCCCTCGTCGAGGCGACCAAGCTGAGGCTGCAGGGCCGCAGCCGGCTGTTCATCAACACGCAGCCGCGCTCGATGACCAAGCCCGACTTCGCGCGCATCGTGCCCGACCTGATCGCCGCCGCCGGGTTCAAGAACGAAGAGATCGTGTTCGAGCTGACCGAGCAGCAGACCATCGTGAACCCGCAGGCCTTCGCCAAGACGCTCGGCAAGCTGCGCGACCAGGGATTCCAGATCGCGCTCGACGACTACGGCGTCGGCTTCGCCAACCTGCGCCTCGTGCAGGACCTGCGCCCCGAGTATCTGAAGCTGTCGGGCTACTTCTGCCGCGACGTCCACAAGGACCCGTTCAAGCAGATGATCGTCCGGTCCACCGGCGAGATGTGCCGCACGCTGGGCATCCCCGTGATCCTCGAGAACGTCGAGACCGCCGACGAGCTCGAGGTCGTCAAGTCCCTCGATATCGACTACGGGCAGGGCTACCACTTCGCCAAGCCTCTCCCGGCCGACGACTTCCTGAAGTCGGAACGCTTCGTCATGAGCAACTCGGGCCGACGACGCACCGGCGAAGCCGCCCTCGCCGGCCTCGACCTCGGCGCGCGCTGAAGGGCGCGCTGACGACCACGACGACCGCGCTGAAGAGCACCCTGAAGAGCACAGCACCCTGACGGCGACGATCGCGTCGTCAGCCCTTGCGCGCCACGCCACCCTCGATCCGCAGCCGCCGCGCCCGCTCGGCGCGCTTGCCGTTCTTCTCGACGCCCAGGGCGTGCAGGCCGCGGGCGTTGGCGCACGCCAACACCATGCCCTCGCCGCAGAAAGGATCGACCACCGTGCGCGACGCCGTGTAGCGCGTGACGACGTCGATGCAGGCGAACGAGGCGTGCAGCCCGAGGCCGCGCGTCCACGTCACCGGGCCGCCGTCGGCGATCACATCGGGCACCACCTCGGGCCGCGCCGGGGCGAGCAGCAGCCCGCGCGACAGCACCAGCAGGTGGGTGTACGCCGCCCGCGCCGACGACGTGTGACCCACCGGCCGCCGACAGATGACCTTGCGCGACAAAAGCGTCGCCCCAGCGGACAACGCCGCCTGCAGCACGAGGAAGCTCTTGTCGACCCAACGGCCGTCGCGGCGGATGTCGGTCTGCGTCAGCACCAGCAGCCCGTCCTCAGGGGTCCGCTCGACCAGCAACGCCGCCGTCGCCGCGAACCACGAGAGCCACGCCGGAAACGACATCCCCGTCTCGCTGACGTCGGGGATCGAGCTGACGAACGAGCAGCCCGACAGCGACGAAGCGTCCTGCGCCCGCAGCCACTGCAGCGCATCGTCGACGACGACGGCGCGGGTCGGCAGCGCCGCTGAAGGCGACGACGACGACCACGACGCGGGTGGACCAGCCGGAGCGGGCGCGTCGCCGCTCATGTGGCGCGCGGCAGCTCGAGGGTGCGCAGCACCTCGGCGCGCAGGGTGGCGTCCTGCTCGAGCACGCCGGAGTACGCCGACGTCCAGACGCGCTCGTCCCCACGGCGATCCTCGCCGAGCAGCAGGCAGAGCTGCTCGCACTCGACGACGCAGGCGGCGCCGCGGGCGCCGCCGTGGGTGACGAGGGCGTCAGCGACGTCGCGGGTCAGCCACTCCTGGTAGGTGAAGCGGTGGCCGATGGCGTCGACGAGCCGGGCGATGCGGCCGAAGCCGTGCAGGCGGCCGCCGGGAAGGTAGGCGACGTGGGCGACGCCGCGGAACGGCACGAGGTGGTGCGGGCAGACACCGTGCACGGCGATGCCGCGGACGACGACGAGGTCGCTGCGGGGATCCTCGAAGCCGGGCCCGAGGATGTCGGCCAGCTCCTGCGCGGCGCCGCCGAGCAGGCGGCGCTCCCACAGCTCGCGCACCCGGCGCGGCGTCGAGCGCATGTGGCCCGTCGTCAGCTGCGCTTCGTCGACGCCGCAGGCGCGCAACAACGCGGTGACCGCCGCCTCGAAGGCCGCGCCATCGAACGGTCGGACGGGCGCGATGCCCACTGCGCGCGCGCCCCCCGGGGCAGGGCCGGATCCAGCGGTTGGACCGTGATGGTCGTCGTCGTGGGCCACGGTTGCTACGTCGCACAAGCTGCCGCAGGATGAAAGACCCCGACGTGAAAGACCCCCTCCCCATGGCGCCACGTGACGACGAACCCGACCTGCTCGCTGCGGCCCTGCCGGCGCTGCCCATCTTCCCCTTGCCCGGCACCGTCTTCTTCCCGCACACGCTGCTGCCCCTGCACGTCTTCGAGCCGCGCTACCGGCAGATGACCGAGCACGTGCTCGCCGGTCACCAGCACATGGCGGTGGTCCTGCTCGACGCCACGCAGGGGCAGGCTCCCCTGGGCGTCGCCCGCGTCGCCGGCCTCGGCCGCGTCGTGCACCATGAGCGCCTGCCCGACGGGCGGTTCCATATCCTGCTCCAGGGCGTCGGACGCGTCGCCTTCGAGGACGAGCTGCCGCTGGACGGCGGGCGGCTGTACCGCCGGGTGCGCGCCCGCCCCCTTGCCGACACCGGCGGCGACGGCATCGCCGCCCAGCTGACGACGCTGCGCAGCTGCTACGCCCGCCTGCTCGACGCCCACCCCGAGTGCAAGGACACCCTCGGCGACCTGCCGCTGCGCCTTGCCGACGCCGAGGTCGTCTCCGACCTCGTCTGCGCCGCCCTGCTCGACGAGACGCCGGCCCGCCAGCGCGCCCTCGAGGAGACCAACCTCGTCGCGCGGCTCAAGCTCGCCAACGACGCGCTGGCGACGCTGCTGCTGCGCACGCTGCCCGACGACTCGACCGTCCTGCACTGACGGCGCCACGCGCGCGCACCCGCGGTCCCCTGAGACGCCGGTCGCGGGGCTTGCCCGACGACGACGCCGGGGCCATCGTCTGCCTCGTGGAGGTCCCGATGAAGCGCCCGCTGCTGTCGTGCTGCCTGCTCGCCGTCTTCATCGCCGCCGATGGCGCCCGCGCCGATGACGCCCCGGCGACCGGCCCCGCGCCCGCCGCGACCCCGGCGACGCCGCCCGCCGACCCGCTCGCCGAGCCCCGACGCCTCGTCGAGACCGACGCCAACACCCCGGCGAACCTGCAGCGCGCCATCGCGCTGTACGAGGCCGCCCTCGCCGACGCCACGCTGCCCGCCCGCGTACGAAGCGACGGCTGGGCCGACGTCGCCCGCGCGTACATGCGCCTCGGCGACCTCGAGAAGGGCGGCGCCAGCAAGCTCGTCTGGTACGAGAAGGGACAGGCGGCGGGCATGAAGGCGCAGCAGGTCGACGGCAAGAACCCCGCCGCGATCTTCTGGACCAGCGCCAACATGGCCTGCGTCGGCCGCACCAAGGGCGTCATGAACTCGCTGTTCATGATCGGCGACCTGCGCAGCGGCCTGAACCGCACGCTGGCCCTCGACCCGAACTTCCACTTCGCGCGCAACACGCTGGGCGAGATCGACCACGCCGTCCCCGGTCTGGCCGGCGGCTCCGACGATCGCGCCGAGGCGTCGTACCTCGAGGTGCTGCGGCGCAACCCCCACTTCACCGCGTCGATGGTGCGGCTCGCGCAGCTGAAGCGCGACAACGGCGATGACGACGAGGCGCGGCGGTGGGCGCAGAAGGTGCTCGACGAGAAGGCGCCGGCGCTGCCCCACGACTGGCGCAAGTTCGACGTCGCCGACGCCCGGATCGTGCTGAAGTCCCTCGAGTGACGACGATGACCGCTGGCCCTCCGACGCGCCGACGACGCCGCGCCGCGGCCGCGCTCGGCGCCCGCTGGGCGCTCGGCCTGAGCGGGCTGGCGATGTCGATCAGCGGCTGCGCCGCCGGCTCCGCGGTCGTCGTCGACACGTCGTCCACCGCGGCGCGGGCGGCGGCGCCCATCGCCGCCGCCGCCGCGACGGCGGCGACCGGGGCGACGGCCCCCGCCCCGGCGGCGGTGCCCCCGGGGCGCGAGCCGTCGGCCGAGGCCACGCGGGCGGCGTTGCAAGCCGAGGTGCTGCTGCAGCAGGGCGACGTGCCCGCGGCCATCGCCGAGCTGCGGGCCGCCTGTCGCCACGACGACCGCTCGGCGTTCCTGCACCGCCGCCTGGCCGAGGCCCTGCTCGTCGCCGGCGACGCCGAGGCCGCCGACGTCGCCGCCGCCACCGCGGTGGAGCGCGCCGGCGACGACGTCGACGCGATCGTGCTGGCGCTGCAGGCGCGCGCCGCCGCGCGCGCGCTGCTCGGCGACGGCGAGGCCGCCCGGGCCGCCCTGCGCCGCGCCCTCGCCGCCCGCCCCGGCGACGCGGGCGCCTCCGCCGCCCTCGCCGAGCTGCTCGTGCAGGGCGGCGCGCTCGCTGAGGCCGAAGCGGTCGTCGCCGCCTGGATGGCTCGCGCCGGCGGCGCCGTCGACGGCTGGGTGGCGCTGGCCCGCGTCTTCGCCGACCGCGGCGAGGTCGACCGCGCCTTCGTCCACCTGCAGCGCGCCCTGTCCATCCGCAAACAAGACGGCGACGCCCTGCGCCTGCAGCGCGATCTGCAGTGGGCCACCGGCCGCTTCGACGACGCCGCCCGCACCGCCGCCGCCCTCGCCCGCCACGACGGCGACGGCCCCGACGTGCGCACCGGCCTGTTGACGGCGCTTGCGCTGTCGGCCCCCGACGAGGCGCGCGCGCTGGCCCGCGCGTGGCTCGCCGACGACGACGGCGAGGGCAGCCGCCTGCTGGTCGCCGATGCCTTCGAGCGCGCCGGCCTGCTCGACGACGCGCTGGCCGCGCTGCCGGTCACCGGAGGCAGCGATGTCCTCACGCTGGAGCGCGCGCGCCTGCTGCTGGCGCGCGGGCAGGCAGGCGCCGCCCGCGCCGCCGCATGCGCCGTCGACGCCGGCGACCGCGCCGCCCCCCACCGCGCCACCCCGGGGGCCGACGGCGGCGACGGTCACGACGTCGCCGTCAGCGTCTTTGCCGCGGCGCTGTGCGCGCGCGCCACCGCCGGCGACGGCGCCGCCGACGACGCGATCGCCCGCCTGCTCGACGTGCTCGCCAGCCACGGCCCCGCGGAGCGCCTGCTCGACGCGCTGGCCGCCGTGGCGCCGCAGGCCCGGCCGTCACGGCAGGCGGCGGCGCGGCAGGCCATGGATGCCCTGATCGCGCGCCGCCCGCCGTCGCCCGCCGAGGCGTGGAGCATCGCCTTCGTGCAGGACGCCGTGGGCGCCCCCGGCGAGGCCCGCGCGGTGCTGCAGGCGCAGCTGTTGCGTCACCCCGACGACCCGGCGCTCACGCTGGCGTGGGCGCGCCTGCTCGAGCAGCAGGCGACGTCGCCGGCGCAGGCGCTCGCGGCGGTGGAGCTCGTCGAGCGCCTGGTGGAGCGGCGCGGCGCCTCCGTCGACGCGCTGAACCTGCTCGCCTTCGCCACCGCCGAGCAGGACGCCCACGGCGACGAAGTCGCCGCCGGTCCTTCGTCGCGGCGGGCCGATGACGCCCGCGCCTGGGCCTGGCGCGCGGTGGTGCGCGCGCCGCTGTCGGGCGCCGTCATCGACTCGTGGGGCTGGGCGCTGCTCGGCCGCGGCGACGTCGACGACGCCGTCGTCGCGCTGCGCCGGGCGACGCGCCTCTTGCCCGACGACGGCGAGGTGTGGTTCCACCGCGCGGTGGCCGAGCAGCGGGCGCTCGATCGCGGCGCCGCGGGCGCCAGCGTCGACGAGGCCCGGCTGGCCGCGGCGCGCGCGCGCGCGCTGCTCGTCGCGGCGCCTTCGCCGCGCGCCGCGCGGCTCTTGCGCCGCCTCGACGCCGCGACGACGACGACGCCCACGACGACGCCCCCCGGTGGCGCGCGATGATCGCGGCGGGCTGGCGCCGCTTGCTGGTGCTCGTTGGTCTGGCGCTGGCAGGACCGACGGGGACGATCACGGTGGCAGGCTGCGCCCACGCGCCGCGCTTCCCGGCGGTGCACGCCCTGAACGACGCCAGCGTCGCGACGCGGCTGCAGGTGGCCGCCGCACGACGCCACGCCGTCGACGGCGTGGCGAAGGCCGGGCTGCCCGGCGTGGGCGGCGCGGTGGCCAGCGTCACCGTCGACGTGATCGCCGCCGCCCCCGACCGGCTGATGGTGGCGGTGCGCTCGTTCTTCGAGGCGCCGCAGCAGATCGTGGTCGCCCACGGCGACGTCGTCACGCTCTACGACGCCACCGCGGGCTCGCCACAGTTCCTGCGCGGCCCCGCCGATGAGGGCACGCTGCGCCGCGTGCTCGGGCTGCCGCTGCTGCCCGACGACGCCGTCGCCCTGCTGCTCGGCCGCGCGCCCGTCGACGCCGTCGCCGACCGCGCGCTGCCGCGCGTCCGGCTGGTCGCCGTGGACGACGACGACGGCACGTACACCGCGCGCGTCGAGCGCGACGCGGCGGATCGGCGCGGCGCCTGGGTGGTTACCGCCCGCGTGACCGACGACGCCCTCGTCGGCGTCGTCGTCGAGGGCCGCGACGGCCGCGCGCTGGTGCGCGCGCGCTGCAGCGACTTCGTCGAAGTCGGCGGCGCCGCATTCGCCCGCCGGCTCGAGCTGACGCTGGTCGACGCCCCCGCCGGCGGCCCGGGCGTCGTCGTGCTGTCACTGCCGCAGGCGACGTGGAACCCGGCGTCCCTGCCCGAGGGCGCCTTCGTGCTCGAGCCGCCGCCCGATGTCGTCGTCCACCCGCTCTGATCGGACCGCGCCCGCGCGCTGGGCCACCCGGCGACGCCGCTGCGAGGCCGGCGGTCTGGACAGATCCCGGCGTGGTTCGTAGCGTTCACAAGGTTCACGTGGTCTTGAACCTCAAAACCAACGTCGCCCCCGCGGCCCGGAGTCCTCGTGCTCGTCGTGTTCGATTCCCCGTCGTCGGCGACCCGCGCGGCCGAGCGCCTGCGCGACGACGGTGTCGTCGTCCACCTCTTCGCCGACGGCCAGCCGGCGGTGCTCGCCGTCGTCGCCCATGGGCCGGGCTCGGAGGCTCTGCGGGCCCTCGACGGCGTCGTCGAGGTGCGGGAGCCCGGGCCCTTCCTGTCGACGCTGTCCGCCGGCGCGCCGCTGGTCGTCGACGTGGCAGGCGTGGCGTTTGGCGGCGCGGCGCTGCCCGTGATCGCCGGGCCCTGCAGCGTCGACGACGAGGGCCGCGTCGAGCACATCGCCCACGCCGTGCGCGACGCCGGCGCCGCCCTGCTGCGCGCCGGCGTCACCAAGGTGCGCACGCACCCCTACGGCTGGAACGGGCCGGGAAAGGACGCCCTGCGGCCGCTGCGCGACACCGGCCGCACCGCGGGCCTGCCCGTCGTCAGCGAGGTGCTCGGCGAGAGCGACGTCGACGCCTTCGCCGAGAGCGTCGACCTGCTGCAGGTGGGCGCGCGCAACATGCAGAACATCCCGCTCTTGCGCCGGCTCGGGCGCACCCGTCGCCCGGTGCTGCTGAAGCGCGGCTTCGGCTGCACCGTCGACGAGCTGCTCGGCGCCGCCGACCACGTGCTGTCCGCCGGCAACCCGTCGGTGATCCTCTGCGAGCGCGGCATCCGCTCGTTCGAGCACGGCGTGCGCTTCTCCCTCGACCTGTCGGCCCTCGCCCTGCTGAAGACCCGCACGCGCCTGCCCGTCGTCGTCGACCCGTCCCACGCCGCCGGCGACGCCCGCCTCGTCGCCGCGCTGGCGAAGGGCGCCGTCGCCGCCGGCGCCGACGGCCTGCTCGTCGAGGTGCACGACGACCCCGCCCGCGCCCGCTCGGATCGCGAGCAGGCGCTGACCCTCGACGCCTTCCGCGGCCTGATGACCGACGTTGCCCGCGTCGCCGCCGCCGTCGGCCGCACCCTCCACCCGCCGCTGCCGGAGCGCCCGTGACGACGTCGTCGCCCTCTCCCGCCTCGCCCTCGCCCTCGCCCTCGTCGTCTTCCTCGACGCCCTCCTCGGTCGCGGCCCCCGGTGAAGAGAGCCGCGTTGGCGTCGATCGCATGTTCGACCGCATCGCCCACCGCTACGACGCGTTGAACCGCGTGCTGTCGTTCGGGCTCGACACCGGGTGGCGCAAGCGCGCCCTGGGCCACCTGCCGAAGCCGTCGGCGGCGGCGGGGCTGCGCGTCCTCGACGTGGCCACCGGCACCGCTGACGTCGCGCTGCTGCTGTTGCACCGCCCCGAGGTCGAGCGCGTCACCGGCGTCGACGTGTCGACGGAGATGCTGGCCCACGGCCGGCGCAAGGCGACGGAGCACCCGCGCGGCGCGGCGCTGTCGCTGCAGACGGGTGACGCGACGGCGCTGCCGTTTCCCGATCAGAGCTTCGACGCGGTGACGATGTCGTTCGGGCTGCGCAACGTGCTCGACGTCGACCGCGCGCTGCGCGAGCTGTGCCGCGTGCTGGTGCCCGGCGGGCGCGCCATCGTGCTGGAGTTCGGCACGCCGCGCCCCGGCCCGTTCGCGGCGCTGTACGCGCAGTACCGAAGGCACCTGCTGCCGCGCATCGGCGGCGCGCTGTCGGGCGACGCCCACGCCTACCGCTACCTCGACCGCACCATCGCCACGTTCCCGTCGGGCGAGGCGCTGCGCGCGCGCTTCGACGCCGCCGGCTTCGCGCGCACGTGGCAGGAGCCGCTGGTGGGTGGGGCGGTGGGGATCACCGTGGGCGAGCGCGGATGACCGCGCCGTGGGCCCCCGGGTCGTCATCCTCGACGTGGTCCGACGCGAGCTATCCGCGCGCCGCCTTCGTTGACGACCATCGCCTGGTGGTGGCTGAGGGCGCGCGGCGCACGTTCGCGTCGCCGCCGGCGACGGACGCGGCGACGGCGCTCGCCGAGCTGCCCGCCGACGCCGTGGTCGTCGGCGCGGCACGATTCGCCCCCGCCGGCCGGGAGGGCCCGCGCGACGACGACGCCAACGCCGGCGACGACGACCAGGGCGACGACATCGACGCGGCGTGGGCGCCGTTTGGTGGCGCGCTGTGGGTCGAGCCGGCGCGGCTGTCGGTGCTGCCGTGGCCGGCGTCCGGCGCGACGACGCGCGTCGCGCCGGACGCGCAGGACGTTGTTGACGTCGTCGACCGTGACGGCCCGCGCTTCCGGGCCGCGGTGGCGGCGGCGCTGGCCGCGATCGCCGCCGGCGATGTCGACAAGGTGGTGCTGGCGCGGCGCTTCTTCGTGCCCCTGCCCAGCGCGTTCGCGCGCGTACCTTCGCTGTGGACGTCGCTGCTGGCCCACGCGGCCCACGGCGGCGGCGCCCCCTACCTCCTGGCGCCGCGCGCCGGCGTGGCGCTGCTCGGCACCAGCCCCGAGCGGCTGGTGGTCGTCGACGACACGCAAGTCACCACCGACGCGGTGGCCGGCACGCGCCCCGCCACGCGCGCCGCCGAGCTGTGGTCGAGCGACAAGGACGCGCGTGAGCACGCCCTCGTCGTCGAGCACCTGCAGCGGGCGCTGCACACGGTCATGGGCGCGGCGACGGTGGAGCCGCGCGGCCTGCGCACCGTGGGGGCGGTGGCGCACCGGCACGCCGTCGTGCGCGCG
>VGSZ01000077.1 GCA_016874845.1 Deltaproteobacteria bacterium | reverse complement strand
GACATCGCGGGGTCGATAGCCGGGCGGCAGGGGCGCGCAGGCAAGGGCCCGGCTTTGGTGCCAGTCGCGCCGGGCAGGCCGGTGCTCGACGCCCCCCCGTCGTCGTCGAGGGCGACGCGCGCCGAGACGGTGCCGCTGCCCGCGCTCGTCGTGGCGGGCGGCTGCGACGGTCGTCGTCCGCGCGGTCCGCGGCTGTCGTCGCCGCCGCCGGCCGTGGCCCCGCCGGAGCCGGGGCTGCGCCAGCTGCTCGGCGATCGCGCCGAGCTGCTGGTCTCTCCGCTCGCGACGGCGACGGCGACAGGGGCGTGGGGCACGCTGGCGAGCGAGGCGGCGCGGATCACGTGCGAGTCCCGGGCCGTGCGCGTCGTCGTGGCGGGGCGGCTGGCGCGCACCGAGGTCACGCAGGTCTTCAAGAACCACGCGACGCGGCAGGTCGAGGGCACGTACCGCTTCCAGCTGCCCGACGGCGCGAGCATCGCGCGGCTGGCGATGGACGTCGAAGGCACGATGACCGAGGGCGAGCTGGTCGAGCGCGACCGGGCCCGCGCGATCTACGAGTCCATCGTGCGCGCCCGCAAGGACCCGGCGCTGCTCGAGTGGGACGGCGGCAACCGGTTCACGACCCGCATCTTCCCCATCCCGGCGTCGGGCACGAAGACCGTCGTCCTCGCCTACGAGCAGCTGTTGCCGCAGCAGGGGCGCGTCGCGCAGTACCGCTACGCGCTGCCGTCGCTGGTGGGGCAGCCCGACGCCGACCGGATCGTGTCGTTCACGTTCGACCTGGAGAGCCTCGACGCCGACAGCGGCGGCATGTACCAGCAGGCGGGCATCGAGCGCCGCAAGGAGGCCGAGCGGGCGTCGTCCTCGACGACGTCGCTCGAGGCCTTGCGCAAGGGGAGCGAGTCGCTGCAGGCGCGGATGGCTGCGGGCGGCGAGGCCGGCGTCGACGCGGGCGCGGCCGGCGTCGGCCACGCGGCGCCGTCGGCCCCGGGGGCCCCCACGCGGGAGGCCATCCGGGCGGGCATCGCCGGCAAAGGCGTCCTGCAGCTGGTCGGTGGCGCGCACACGCGGCGGGGCAGCGGCGGCGACAGCGTCTACGGCGCCGAAGCTCGCATCGGTGACGGAGCGGTTCCCGACGACATCCAAGGCGCTCTCGCTGGCGTCGCCGGCGCGGACGCGGCGCCGTTGGCCCGCGGCGCGAGCGCAGCGGAGGGCATCGGAGGCTCGAACGTACAACTGACGGTAGAAGACGTGTCTGGCACCGTCGACCATGAGGAGTTCGTCGAGCGGTTCCGCCGGTCCGCGCACAGCGGCCACGGTGGTGTCGACGGCCTGCAAGCCTGCGTGGCGGATGTCGCGGCCGCGCAAGCCGGGGTACGCGCCGGCCGCCTCGTCGTTCGGGTCGCGCTCGACGCTCAGGGGCGCGCCACCCAGGTCGACATCACCCAAGGCCGCCGTGGGGATGCCGACCTGCACCGGTGCCTGCAGGACCAACTCGCGCGCTGGCGTTTTCCTCTGCGCGCCGGCACGTCGTCGTCGGGCTTCGTCTGCTTCGCTCTGCGGTTTCGCGCTGCGCCCCGCGTCCCCCGCGCGCCTGCGACGCACGCCCCGCCGCCGCCTCGCCCGTCGTCCGCGGTCGAGGCGGCGCGCGCGCGCTTCGCGGCCGCCCGGCGCGCGCCAGGTCCCGTCGACGAAGGCGGCGCCGACCCCGCGCTGGTCACCGCTGCGCTCACGCTCGCCCGCGCCGATCAGCTCCGCGTGGTCGACCTCGAGGCGCTTGTGCCGCGCGGCCGCTGGGAGCTCGTCGACTGGACGGCGCTCGGGCAGGAGCTGTCCTTCGACCTCGTCGACGCGCGCGCTGCGGCGGCGCTGCTGCGCCTCGTGCACCGGCCGCTCCCCGGCGTCGACGGGCGGCCGCGGGACCCGACCGCCGCGACCCTCGCCGATGCCCCCGCGGCGCCCACGTTGCTGCCGGCGATCTTCGCGACCCACCACCCCGCCGTCGTGCCGCTGGCCGCCGCCGCCGTGCTGCTGTTGCTGCAGCGTGACGGCGTCGCCGGCGTGCTCGTCGAGCGCATGCTCGTGGCCGAGTCCGGCGCCGGGCGCGACGCCGCGGCCGATCAGGCCGTGCTGAAGGCGTGCCTCGCCGGCCACGTCCGCGGGCGCACCGGCAGCGCGCGCTTCGACGCCAACGACATCGTCGGCGACGCCGATCGCCTGCTGTTCTTGACGCTGGCTCGCCGCGACGACGTCGAAGACGTCGTGCTGCTGCGGGCGATGGTGGCGCTCTTGCGCAAGGTCGGCGCCCACGCCGAGGCCGAGCGCGTGGAGAGCGAGCTCGCCGAGTTCTCGCCCCGCGACGCCGACCGCCGACAGAGCTACGCCGCCACGCTCGCGGGCGCCGGCCGCCCGCAGGCGGCGTGCGCGCAGTGGGCGACGGCGGCGCAGCTGGCGCCCGAGCGGCCCGAGCTGTTCCGCGACATGATGAACCTCGCGCGCCGCGATCCGTCGTCCGTCGACGTCGTCCGCGCCTGCATCCGCGAGGGCGTCTCGATGCTGCCCGTGCGCCGCACCGTCTCGGTGCTGCTGACGTGGGACGACCCCACCGCCGACGTCGACCTCTACGTCGACGAGACCGGCGACGAGCGCGTGTTCTCCTCGCGGCGCGAGTCGTCGCAGGGCGGCCTGCTCTACTACGACGTGCAGAACGGCTTCGGCCCCGAGATCTACGCGCTCGGCGCCGCGCGCCCCGGGCGCTACCGCTTCGGCGTTCACTACTACAAGGGCGACGCCCCCGCCGTGCGCGCGACGCTGACGGTGCTCACCAACGCTGGCGCTCCCGACGAGCAGCGCGAGGAATTCAAGGTGACGTTGCCGGCGTGGCCGCAGCGCGATGTGGTGTGGCTGTCCGCCGTCGACGTGCCGCCGCCGGCGCCGGGCGCGCCGCGCCCTTCACTGGGTGAGGAACGGGCTCGACGACAGCCACGCGTCGTCGGGGAAGTACGAGAACAGCAGCGTGCCGTGCTTCACCAGGTCGATGAGCGCGACGACGCGGCTCTGCGCCACCGCCGGGCACCCCTGGCTGCGGCCGAGGTACCCGTACCGCGCGACGAAGGCGTCCTCGGCGTAGTCGGCGCCGTGCATCACGATGGCGCGGGCGCGCACGTTGTCGTTGCTCGGCTCGAGCCCGTCGAGCCGCAGGCTGAGCCCGTTGCTGCCCTGGTACGTCTCGGCGGTGAGCGACAAGCCCAGGCTCGACTGGTGCGACTCGGGTGTGTTCGAGAACGTCGACGCCATGCGCGGGTCATTGGGGTCATTGCTGCCGCTGCCGTGGGTGACATGGTCGCGATCGAGCAGCGCGCCCACCTCGACGTCGACGATCCACAGCCGCTCCTCCGTCGACGGTCGCGAGAAGTCGATCACCGACAGCACCGGGCTGTCGGACAGGCCCTGACCCCGCGCGCTGCGGTAGGCCTGCACCGCCAGCGCCGCCACCGTCGGCGACGCCCCCGCCTGCACCAGCGCCCGCTCGCCGGCGTCGGCGCCCGCCGTCGTGAACGTGAACGTCGCCGAGAACGCCCCGGCGCCCACCGTGCCGTCGGCGCGCACGTAGCTGTCGAGCACGACGTAGACGTCGCCGCCGCTGGCAAACCACGCAAACGCCGAGCGGTCGCCGCGCTCGACGCAGGCGCCATCGTCGAGCGCCGACAGCAGCTGGACGTCGACGTCGGTGGTGCCCGCGTCCTCGAGGAGGTCGTCGAGTACGACGTCCAGCGTGCCCGGCCCCGGCAGCGTCACGCGGTAGATGCGCTCGGGCCCCGCCTCGTCCTGCGTGCCGCAGGCGTAGCGATCGAACCGCGACGTCCCGCCCACCGTCGTCCCCGTCGCCGTGAAGGGCAGCGCGTCGACGCACACCACGCCCGCCGGACACTCCGTCCCACCGCTGCCCTCGCCTTCACCCTCGCCTTCGCCTTCACCCTCGCCCTCGCCCTCGCCTTCGCCTTCGCCTTCGCCCTCGCCCTCGCCTTCGCCTTCGCCTTCGCCCTCGCCCCCCTCGGTGGCGTCGTCCCCGTCGTCGTCGACGGCGCGGCGGTCGACGATCACGTCACCGCCTGGGACTTCGCCGCAGGCAGAGACGAGGACGGCGACGACGGCGAGCGGTGCGTGGCTGCGCAGCATGACGCTGACGATGTCCTGCCCGCGGGGCCTCGCCAAGGTGACGGCGCGTCGATCACGGTCGGACGAAAGCCGGATGCGCTTCGCCGCCGGGCGCGCCGGGGAGCGACCAGCCGACGGCGTCACGCGGGCGGTGGGCGCAGCGGGGGCGTCAGCGACAGGCGGTGTCGTTGCTTGTACCGGTCGGCAGGCAGCGCTCGCTGCAGGCGTACCAGGCGCAGCCGGCGGCGGCGTCGCACGCTGGCGTCGACGTCGCCGCCAGGCAGGCGCACGCGCCGTCGTCGACGGCGAGGTCGGCGGCGACGCACGTCGCGGCGCACGGCGCCCATTGGCAGCGCGCCTGCGCGGCGCACGTGGTCGCTTCGGTGGCGACGCCGCAGGGCACGAGGTCCGGGGTCTGGTCGAGCATCCACTGGGGATCCGCCACCGCGCGCAGCCAGTCGCGCGGCCGCCCGTCGTCGTCGAGGCCCGGCGCCGTCGGCAGGTGCTGGAGCCACCACGCGTAGAAGCCGAGCTCGTCGCAGCCCCACGCGTCGCAGCTCATGTCGACGACGGCGGCCTCCGGGTCGGGCGCGCGCGCGGGGTAGTTCACGAAGTCGTCGCACAGCGAGCCGACGACGCGGGCGTTGCCGTAGTCGTAGTCGCTGGTCGCCGTGGGCGGGTAGTGGATGGAGCCGCAGCCGCTGAAGCCGAGCGTCGGCGAGAGCGCAGCGACGAGGCCGAAGCGCTCCCAGGCGTTCGCGGTGCTGTCCTGTGACCAGCGCCCGAACAGGTGCGTCAACGTCGCCTCGGCGCGGTGGCCGAAGTCGTGGATCGCCTCGGGGAGCGCTCGCTCGAAGTTGAAGCCCATGACCGGCACCAGTCGACGACACGCGGTGCCGCGCAGCGGCGGCGAGTTGTATTCGAAGGCCGCCGCGCCAGCGAGCTGCGACTCGTAGAAGCCAAAGTAGGGCCCGCCCATCATCCACAGCTCGTCGATGTCCCCGGCGTCGACGCGGGCGCACACGTCGTGGGCAGCGAGGATCGCCACGACGTCGGCGTTGTCGGGAACGTGCGGCGCGCTCTGGCCGGCGAGCACTTGTCGGTACTCGTTACCGTCGTAGGCGAAGCCGTCGACCTTCGCCGGAAACGCGTCGACGACCACCGTATCGACCAGCTCGAAGCGCACGCGCCCTGCCGTCGTCGTCGACCACCACGGCGGGATGCGCGCCAGCAGCGCCTCGGGGTCCTGCCACCCCTGCGCCGCCGACAGGCGCCGTCCGTCGACGGTGGGGTCGAAGATGACCGCCAGCGCGCGCCGCGCCACGACCGCCGGTGCGTCGTCGGGGCCTGCGTCGACGACGTCGCGATCGTCGTCGCTGCGCTGCGGACAGCCGGCGACGGCCCCTGCGCCCGGCAGCGCCAGCAGCAGCGCACCGAGCAGCCGACCGAGCAGCTGACCGGGCAGCCTGCCGGGCAGCCTGCCGGGCAGCCTGCCGGGCAGCCTGCCCTCGCCGGCGCGCCACGGCGTCTGCGCCCCCCGACGAGTCGATCCGACCGGCACTCCCACGCGCTCCACGGCACACCTCGCAGCGACGCTGCACGATGGCACGAAGGCTTCGCCGGGCGCGCATCGCGCCTGCGGGCGCTCAGGTCAGCAGGCGCCCGCTGTCGACGACCATGACGTCGCCGGTGACCCACGACGACAGCGGCGTGGCGAAGAACAGCACCGCCCGGGCGATGTCGTCGGGCTGCCCGAAGCGGCCCAGCGGCACGCGCTGCGTCGTCCCGGCGCGCAGCGCCTCGACGGTGGTGCCGAGCTGCCGGGCCATCGTCGTCAGGGCGACGTCGGCGCCGGGGCTGTCGACGCCGCCGGGGCACACGGCGTTCACGCGGATGTGCTGCGGCGCGAGCTCGAGCGCCAGCGCCCGGGTGAGCATCACGAGGCCGCCCTTGGACGCGTCGTAGGCGCTGAGCCGCCCGGTGGGGTGCAGCGCGTCGATGAAGGTGACGTCGACGATGCTGCCACCGCGCCCCGCGCGGGCCATGTGGCGCGCGCCGGCCTGCGCGAAGAAGAACGCGCCCTTCAGGTTCGTGTCGAGCACGCGGTCCCACAGCGCCTCGTCGATGTCGAGGGCGCCGCGCAGCGGACAGACCCCGGCGTTGTGGACGAGCACATCGACGCGGCCGTCGCTGCCGGCGACCAGATCGAGCACGCGGGCGGCCTCGGGCGCGGCGGCGACGTCGGCGCGCACGAAGCGGCCGCCGAGCGCGTGGGCGGCGGCGACGCCGGCGTCTTCGTCGACGTCGGTGATCCACACCCGCGCGCCGGCCTCAGCGAGCGCGGCGGCGACGTCGGCGCGCCCGATGCCGCGCGCCGCGCCGGTGACGACGGCGGTGGCGCCGTGCAGCGAGAGCAGCGCGGCCAACGAAGGAGCAGGGGGCATGGTCGTCATGTGGGTTCCTCGGTTGCGCGCGTGGGCGCATCGTCTGGGTCTTCGGGCACACGCCCCGGGGCGAAACCCCGCGGCGCCGGTCGTCGTCATCGCGCGCGACCGCGCGCCACGACCTCGACGACCCCCGGTGACTCAAGCCCCGTGCCCCCCGCGCGCCGCGGTCACCCGAGCACGACCCCGGGGCGAAGGCTCGACCAGCGACGTCGCCAGCAGACCGACAACGCCCACGAAGACGCCGCGCGCGGCGGAGCGACGACGGGCACGTGCCAGGCAAGGAGCGCGACGGCGGTCAGCAGAGCGCCGGGGCCAGACGGCGTAGTCTGGTCGAAGGAGAGGCGACGATGTGGAACCCCGACCGCTACAAGGAAGCGCTGACCTTTGCGGCCACGCGCCACGGCGACCAGCGCGAGCCGGGCCACGGCCTGCCCTACGTCGTGCACCTGTGCAAGGTCGCGATGGAGGTGCAGCGCGCCGCCGTCGACGACGCCAGCTTCGACGTCGACCTCGCCGTCACCGCGGCGCTGCTGCACGACGTCGTCGAGGACACCGCGACGACGCGCGGCGAGGTGGCATCGCACTTCGGCGACGCCGTGGCGAAGGCGGTGGCGGCGCTGACGAAGGACGCGTCGCTGCCGAAGGAGCAGCGGATGCTCGACTCGCTGGCGCGCATCCGGGCCGAGCCGAAGGCGGTGTGGGTGGTGAAGGTGGCGGATCGGATCACGAACCTGGAGGAGCCGCCGTCGTCGTGGTCGATCGACAAGCGCCGCGCCTACCACGCCGAAGCCGCCACGATCCGCGACCACCTGCGCGGCGCGTTGGCGTCGCTCGAGGCGCGCTTCGAACACAAGATCGCGGCCTACGCCCGCTGGTGCGGCTGACGCCGGCGCGGCATCCACTGGTCATGCGTCGTCGTCGCTTCCTGTCCGTCGCCGCCGGCGTCACCGGCGCCGTCGCCGTCGGCGGCAGCGCCGCCCTCTGGCATATCCAGCCGCGCCAGAGCTGGCTCACCGCCCCCGACGACACCCGCCCGCGCCGCCTGCCCGCGGGCACCCGGCGCACCGCCGTCGTCGTCGGCGGCGGCCTCGGCGGCCTCGCCGCCGCCACCGTGCTCGCCGGCCGCGGCTTCGCGGTGACGCTGCTCGAGCAGGGTCAGCACCTCGGCGGCAAGGTCGGCGGCTGGACGTCGGTGGTCGACGGCAAGCCCGTACCCGTCGAGCACGGCTTCCACGGGTTCTTCCACCAGTACTTCAATCTGCGCGGCCTGCTGCACGACGCCGGCGCGCTCGTGCCGTCGTCGTTCGCGCCGGCGGCCAGCTATCCCATCGCCTTCGCCGATCGCCCCACCGAGGTCTTCGGCACGTCGACGACGGTGTTTCCGGCCAACCTGCTCGACGTCGTCCGGCAGTCACCGTCCTTGCGCTTCGCCGAGTTCCGCCACGGCGAGCAGCTGCTCGAGATGGCGCGCTACGCGGGTCAGGAGACCTACCGCCGCTTCGACGACGTCGACTTCGCCACCTGGGCGCAGCAGGCGCGGGTCCCGCCGTCGATGATCGACCTGGTGCTGCGGCCCTTCGGCGAGGCGACGCTGAACCGCATGGAGCGCCTGTCCACCGCCGAGGCGCTCAAGTTCTTCCATTTCTACTTCACCGGCTCGCCCGGCGGCCTCGGCTTCGACGTCGCGGTGAAGGACTCGATGAGCGCCGTGGTCGACCCGCTGGCCGCGCGGCTGCGCGCGCTCGGCGGCGCCCTCCGCACGCAGGCCCGCGTGGCCCGCGTCGTCGTCGACGGCGGCCAGGCCCGCGGCGTCGTGATCGGCGACGAGAACCCGCTCGTGACGACGCCCATCGCGTGGGGCGCTGACGACACCGCGCTCGTCTCGGCCGGGGGCGCGCCGGTGTTCTGTCGACGACGGCGCGAGGCCTCGGGCGCCGTCGTCGTCGACGCCTTCGACCTGCGCTGCAGCCACCAGGGCTGCCCGGTGCAGCCGCAGCCTGTGGGGCAGGGCTTCGCCTGTCCGTGCCACGGCGGCCGCTACGACGACCTTGGCAACCCCACCGCCGGGCCGCCGAAGCAGCCGCTGCGCCGGCTGCCCGTCGTGCAGCAAGATGGGCAGGACGCCGTCGTCGTCGCCGCCAGCGGGGGCGAGCGCATCGACGCCGACGTCGTGGTGGTGGCGTGCGACACGCGCGGCACGCGCGAGCTCTTGCTCCGCAGCGGCCTGCAGGATCGCGTCGAGCTGGGTGCGCTGGCCGAGAGCGAGCCGTTCTGTATCGCGCGGCTGTGGCTCGACCGGCCGGTGCAGGCGTCGCGGGCGGCGTTCTATACGACGTCGCGCTTCGCCTACCTCGATTCGCTCGCGATCTACTCGCACTTCCAGCGGCCGTTCGTCGACGACGCCGCCCGCGATGGCGGCAGCGTCGTCGAGCTGCACGCCTACGCCATCCCCGCCGAGCGCATGGCTCCGCCCGGCGCGATCGCCGACGCGATGGCGAAGGAGATGCTGGTGGTGCTGCCCGAGCTGCGGGGCGCGCGCGTGCGCCACCGCGAGGTGCAGCTGCAGGCGTCGTTCACGCGCTTCGCCCCTGGCGACCACGCGAAGCGCCCGTCCACCGACAGCGGCGTGCCGGGCCTGCTGTTCGCCGGCGACTGGGTCAAGGTCGACGCGCCGGTGGCCTTGATGGAGGGCGCCGTCGTGGCCGGCAAGCTCGCCGCCAACCACGCGCTGCGCGCCGAGGCGCTCGCGGAGGAGTCGATCCCCATCGTCGCCCCCCACGGTCCGCTGGCTTGAGCAGATGGCCTGACGCGCTGGTCCGACGTGTTGCCCTGACGTGTTGCCCTGACGTGCGGGTCTGACGCAGACGTCGACGACGTGGCAGGCTGACCGCCGATGTCGCCGCTGCCCGCGCCTCCGCCGTCTGCATCGCCGTCGCCGTCCACTTCTTCGTCGTCGGCGCCCCTCGCCGCGCAGCCGTCGTGGGTGCGCTTCGTCCGGCGGCGGCTGGCGCGGGCCTACGTCGCCGACGTCGAGCGGCGGCGGGCGCGCCTGGCGGCGCGCGGGCAGGTTTCGCGGGAGCTGCGCGGCGACTGCGGCAGGCGCGCGCGCTGCTGCGAGGAGCGGGGCATCGCCGTCGTCGGCGTCGTCTTCTTCGTGCCGCTCGTGGGCCGGGCGTTCCTGTGGTGGCGGCGCGTCGTCAACGGCTTCGACTTTCGCCACGCCGAGCGCGAGGGCCGGGGGTTCTTCTGCTCGCGCCGGCACTTCGACGCGGCGACGCGCCGCTGTCGCGACGATGGGCATCGACCGGGCCTTTGTCGCGACTATCCGCGGCTGCAGCTCGAGGTGTTCGAGCCCGAGCTGTTCGACGGCTGCGACTACCGCGTCGTCGCGAAGAACGGCGAGGCGACCCTCGCCGAGCTGCGTGCGCGGGGCGTCGAGGGCGAGGCGCTCGTCCGGCTCGCGCGGCGGCTGCGGCTCGGGTAGGTCGCTGCTCGTGGATGACGCGGGCGACGTTGCCCGACCACGTCGTGCTGGTCAGCGCGATGACAGGCCGAGCGCGCGGGCGAGCCGCACGACCTCGACGTTGTCCCGGGCCTGCGGCGCGCGGCGCAGGTAGATGCGCAGGTCGGCGCGGGCCTCGTCGTCGTCGCCGCGGGCGGCGTGGACGCGGGCGCGGGCGAGCAGCGCGTCGTCGCCGGTAGCGCCCACCAGCGGCGACAGCAGGATCGCGCGCGAGTAGGCGTCGACGGCTTCGGTCAGGGCGCCCAACTCTTCGGCGAGGCCGCCGGCGCCAAACGCCAGCGCGCGCGCCGCCTCGTGGCCCGGGTAGCGCTGGCCGAACGCGCGACAGTCACGCAGCGCCGCGCGGTCGCGCCGCACCCGCAGACCGGCGACGCAGCGGTCGCGCAGCGCCCGGGCGTCGTCGTCGGCGCCGTCGGCCGCGGCGCGTGCGGCGCCGTCGGCGACGAACGAGCTCTCGGTCAGCGGACCGGGCCGGTCTTCGTGGAATTCCGGGAGAACGGCGACGCCCGACGGCACGCCGTCACTCGTCGCCCCCGCGAGGATCGTCGGCGTGGCGGCCGTGGTGGGGACGACGGCGGCACGACCCGGGGCGCGCGGCGCCGTCGCCGTCGTGCCGATGTCCTTTGTCTCTCTGGCGCTGCCCGGCGTCGCGGGTGCGGACACGACCATCGAGGCCGCGTCGGCGACGACGGTCGGCGCCGCGCGGGGCGCGGCGCGTCCGCCGTGCACGGTGGCGGGCGACGACGTCGCGGCGGGCCTGTCGTCCGCCGCGACGACGATCACCGTTGGTGCTTGCAAGGCGAGCCAGGCGGTGGTGGCCGACGCGGCGCCGGCGACGGCGAACACCACCCCGGCGACGGTGAGCCGGGGCACGGCCCGACGCTGGCGCGCGGCGTGGCGCGCGATGGCCTCGTTGATGACGCGGGCGCGGCGCGTCGTCTGCGCCGCCGAGGGCAGGGACATGGCGGCCGCGGCCTTCGCGGCGGCCAGCAAGGCCTCGTCGTGGGCCGACAGCGGTCTCATCGGTCGGCCTTGTCCGGCTTGCCCGGTCGGTGCAACGCGGCGACGTCGGCGAAGCCCGGGTGCGTCTTCAAGAGCGCCGCCAGCTCGCGGCGCGCGTAGTACAGCCGCGTACGCACGGTGGCCTCGGGGATGCCGAGGATGACCGCCACCTCGGGCGACGTCAGGTCTTCGAGATCGGACAGCACGAACACCACGCGCTTCCTGGGCGTCAGCCGCTGCAGGACCTCGTCGAGCGCGCGGGCCCGCGCCTTGCGGCTCGCCTGCTCGTCGGGCGCCACCGGGGCCGCGGCGGCGCGGTCGTCGTCGACGTGCGCCGGCTCGACCAGCCCGAGGGCGCGCTCGTCGTCGGGGGCGAGCAGCAGGCGCCGCAGCCGGCGACGCACGCTGAAGCAGGTATGGATGGCGATGCGGGTAAGCCAGGTCGTGAAGCGGCTCTTGCCCTCGAACCGGTGCAGGCAGCGCCACGCCTCAAGGAAGGTCTGCTGCACCGCGTCGTCGACGTCGCCGTCGCTGCGGCCGAAGGCCCCGCCGCCGCCGAGCAGGCGCGTGCACATCGCGTGGATGCGGCCATGGTGGGTACGAAACAGCGTCGCGAAGGCCGCGAGATCGCCGCGCCGGGCCCGCGCGACCGGCTCCGCGTCGGGGTCGACCGGGACGTCGTTGTCGCCCACGGGGGCGACCGCACGTCCATCGGTCTTCACGAGCGCGAGGGCCATCGGTGGTTGGGTGTCGTGGAGCGTGGGCACAGTTCAAACGTGCCACGGCCGCCGCGATCCTGCTGCTGCGGACACCGCGCCTGAGGCTCGGGTCACACGCCGCCCGCGCCGGCCTTACGCGCGGTCCTCAGCTGAGGCCGCGCTGGTCGAGGTCGTCCTCGTCGAGGCCGAGGTGGTGCCCGATCTCGTGCAGCAGGGTCACGCCGATCTCGTCGACCATCTCTTCTTCGGTGCCGCACGTGATCTCGAGGTTCTTGCGGTACAGGAAGATCCGCACCGGTTGCCCCTTGCCGGCGCCGGGAGCAAGCGGCTCGGGGTCGAACAACCCCACCGCCGACGGCGACAACGGTGGGTCGCTCTTCTTCAGCGCCTCGACCTCGGGCAGGTCCTCGACGATCACGTCGACGTTCTTCATCGCCTTGACGATGGGCTCGGGCAGCTCGGCCATCGCCTCCTCGATGAGGCGGGCGAACTGGTCCTCGGCGATGCGGAACGGCGGCTGGAACCGCTCGCCGTCGACGGACACCGCGCGCTCGAAGGCCTTGTCGGCCTTGTCGTGGTCGCCACGGGTCGTGTGGATGCGGCCGCGCAGCCACCATGCGTCGGCGCTGCGCGGGTCGCGGTCGATGGCCTGGGCCACGATCTTTTCGGCCTCGTCGACGCGGCACAGGTCGAAGAGCGCGGCCGCCCGCGCCACCCGCGCCATCGCGTCGTCGGGGGCCAGCTTGCAGGCGGCGTCGGCGGCGGCCAGCGCGCCGTGGGGATCGTGGTCGGCGGCGCGCACGTCGGACAACGTCAGCCACACCTCGACGGCGAAGTCGTCGGCGGCCTGCTTCTGCTCTTCCTGGCCGTCGCCGCCGGTGTCGGGCTTCTCGCCCTTGTGCAAGCGCCGCGCGACATCCTCGAGCTTCGGCCGCGCCTCGGCGATGTCGTCGAAGCCGTCGAGCAGCAGCGTCGCCAGGCGGAACTTGACCACCATCGAGCGCGGGTTGTCCTCGAGCGCCTCCTCGCAGGCGCTCACCGCCTCGTCGAGCAGCTCCTCGCTGACGAGCACGTCTACCTCGAGTAGCCGCACCTCGGGGTCGCGGCCGTCGAGGCGGCGCGCCTCGTCGAGCAGGCGCCGGGCGTCCTGCAGGCGGTCGTCGAACAGGGCTTCGTGGGCTTCGTCGATGAGATCGGCAAGACGCGACATGGGCGATGACGTCGCCGCTTGGTCCCGCGCGCGCAAGTGGGTCGGTGCCATCGTGACGACGACGTGACAAACCACGTCGGCCTGCGCCGCTGGCGCGCGACCGGTGCGCCGCAGGCCCCGGCGTCCGGGCGCTTGCTGACGGCGCGGGCCGGCGCGACAGTGGCCCGACGGAGCCGGCGAACGTCTCCGGTCTGGCGGTCCCGGCAGGCGTCGGCTCGCTCATCGGCCTCGAGCGCCAGCAGGCGATGGCACGCAAAGCAGGGCAGACGCCCCCCGCCGGCTTGCGCACGCTCCCGCTGTTCGCGCTCTCGGGCAGCCTCGTGATGCTCCTCGGCGGCGCGTCGTCCCTGCTGCCCACCGCCGGGGGGCTCGCGCTGGTCGCGCTGCTGGCCGCCCATCGTCGGGGCCACCCCGAGGCCGAGCCTGAGACGGGGGTGACCACCGAGGTCGCCGCCGTCGTCACCTCACGGCTCGGCATGCTCGCCGTCGCCGCCGACGTCGTGCCGCGCACGCAGACGTGGCTGGCGCTGGTGGCGGGCGCTGTCGTCGTCGTCGCGCTGCTGCTCAGCGTCTAGCCGAGGCTGCAGCTGGTGGTGGCGCGCATCTCAAAGGCCGACCTGTTCGCGACGCAGCAGCTGCTCGTCGTCGCGCTGGTCGCGCTGCCGTTGTTGACCGATCAGGGATACAGACCCTTGGACGCCATCGACCCCGCCCGCACCGGGCACATGGTGCTGCTCATCGGCGGCGTCTCCTCCGTCGGCTTCGTCGCCTCGCGCCTGCTCGGTGCCGGGCGCGGGCTCGTCGTCACCGGTGTCGTCGGCGGCATGGTGTCGTCGACGGCGGTGCCGCTGGCGGCCGCGACATCGGCCTGCGCATGCTGCGCCTGAACGGCGCGATGCTCGCAACCGGCGCCGCTGCCTTCGCCGCGCGCTGGCTGCGCGGCTGACGATCGTCGCCGTGGTCAGCGCACCAGCTGCGGGTGCTGCGGCGGCCGCCCCTCGGCGCGCGCGAACAGCAGCGCCGTGGCATCGATGGTGTCGCCGAGGCTGACGGTGCCGCCGGTGCGGTCGTGGATGCCGCGCGACGGCACGAAGAACAGCGTGCGCCCCGTTGCCTCGTCGCGAAACGCCCAGTCGCGCGCGACGCGATCGCGCTCGGCCGGCGACAGCTCGTACCGCCGCGCGACATCGTCGGCGAAGGCCTCGACGGCGGCCAGCCCCGTGCCCTGCACGACGGGCAGCAGCTCGAACAGGTCGCCGGGGCCCTTGAGCTCGCCGGTGTCGTTCGTGGCCTTCATCGTCGCCAGCTGCCGCGCCTTCAGCAGCGCCGCGCGGGTGCGGTCGACGTCGACGGGGCCGGCGACGACCACGAGGTCGCCCGCGATGCCGTGCAGGTGCGCGCGCGACAGCTTCATCGCGTCCATCAAGGCAAGCGCTCCCGACAGCATCACCGCCGGCCGCTCCGCCTGGTTGCGCGGCGTGTTCGGGTCGACGTCGTCGCTGGCCAGACCGCCCGCGTGCAGCCGATGCAGCAGCGCCGGCAGCTCGACCGAGTTCAGCGACATGCTCTCGACGTGGCCGGCGAGAGCGTGAAGCACGGTGGCCTCTTGCGCGACGATCTTGGGCACGACGTACTGCAGGTGGCGCACGAGCTGCGGGTTCTCGGCCTTCATGACGTCCAAGGATGCGGCCAGCTGCTCGGCCTGGGCGCGCGCCGCGGCGGGGGCGGCCTGGGTCAGGTAGTGGCTGCCGACGAAGAAGAACACGTCGTGGTCGCGGGCCATCTTCTGCAGCGCAGCGCGCTGGACGCCGTCGAAGCCGGGGGTGACGTCCTTCGCCTTCGTGCCAAGGATGACGCGGCCGCTGCCCGACGTCGCAAGCGGCGTCGGCTTGCCGTCGATCTTCAGCGCGTCGCGGCCGAGCACGATCAGGGCCTGGCCGCCGCTGTACTCGGCGCTGGTGTTGACGCGGGCCGGCTCGTCGACGGCGCGGGCGCGGGCGCTGCTGGTGGCGCCGGTGCCGTCGGCGACCTCGACGCGCTCGGCGAAGCGCTCGGCGATCCCCTGCGGCAACGGGTCACGTGAGAAGAACCGCGGTCGCAGCGGCGCAAACGCCGACGCCAGGTTGGCGCAGAACGCCCCGGCCCCGCCCATCGCCCGCGACACCGGCACGCCCTGCCGCGCGACGACGTCGTCGAGCCAGCCGGCCAGCTCGGGGGTCAGGGCGAGCTGCAGCGACGCGCCGGCGCCCTTCACCAGCTGCCGCACCAGGCTCGCGACCAGCTCGACCCGCGTCTGCGGCCGCGGCCACACGAGCGCGCCGCCGCCCGGGCCCTTGTCGATGGCCTGCAGGAGCTGGTCGGCGTAGGCGGCGCCGACGTCTTCGGCCAGCGCGCCGAGCACCGCCGGCGTCAGCGCCAGCTTGGCGTCGACGACGCGGGTGAAGCCGAACAGCACGTTCTGCCGCGCCGGCTGCAGGGTCGCGGCGCGGGTGGCGCGGTCGACGGCGCGCTGCATCGCGGCGGCGTCGACGCGGGGATCGACGGCGGCGCCGCGGGCGAGCTCGGCGGCGTGCACGCCGGCGGCCACGTCGGGGGTGGCCGGATCGACGCCCAGCGCGGCGGCGTGGGCACCCAGCTCGCGCGCGGCGGCCTGCCGCTGCGCCGAGGTGTGTTGCCCCGCCATCGCCGGCGCCAACGGGGTCGCCAGCGCGGCCCGACCGGCGGCCCCGGGCAGCGCGGGGGAAGCGGCCGGGGCGGCCGGGACGGTGTGCCGTGAGCCGGGCGCAGCGGTGGGGGCGCGCAGCGACTGGGCGTAGCGGGCGCGGGCGGCGGACTTGTCGACGACCATCTCCGGCGGCTTAGCACGGTGGGGTCAGCGCGGCGTGGCGCCGCGGGCGTCATCCCGCGACAGTGCGACTTCGCCCACACGGGCAATCGACCGACAGGGACCGTGCGGCGGCGGGAGCGAGACGGTGGACATCGCGCCCGGTCGTCGTGCCACACTCGATGAGCCGATGAACCTCGACCACTTTGCTCGTAGCGCGTTGCTCGCTTGCCGAGCGCAGTTCCCGCGCGTGTGCCGCTGCTGCGGCAGGACCTACGGGACATTCGATCATTACCTCGAAAAGACAACAGCGATCGGCAAGCCGATGCTCGACCCCATCGAGGACGACGAAGCGCCCATCGGCATGCTGTGCTTCGCCAACTGCGCCTGCGGCAGCACGCTGGCGCTCTGTTACGAGGACACCAGCGAGCACGTCGCCTTCAACCGCGCCCTCGCCGATGCCGCGCGCTCGATGGGCCGCGCCCACGTCGACGTCGGCCTCGACATCGTCCAGCAGGTCAACCGCTGGGCGCGTGAGGCGCCCACTCCGTCGACCGCGACGGCGCCGTCGACCACGTCTTCGTCGTCCGTGCCGTCCCAGGCGCCGGCGGCAGATCCGCTGGTGCTCGAGTTCGGCGCGGCGCTGCTGCAGACGCTCGAGACCGGCCAGATCTCGATCCCGCCGGCGCCCACGGCGGCGCTGAAGGTCCGCTCGCTGGTGGCGTCCGACGACGTCAACATCCGCGCCGTCGCCGACGCGCTGGCCATCGACCCGGGGCTCGCCACCGGCGTGCTGCGGGTGGCGAATTCGGCGCACTTCAACCGCGGCAGCGAGGTGAGCTCGCTGGTGCAGGCGGTGACGCGCCTGGGCTTCAAGGAGGTCGCGCAGCTGTCGTTGACCCTCGGCGTCGGGCGGGCGTTCACGGGCGGCGGACCCCTCGCCCAGCACCGCGCGCATCTGTGGCGCAAGAGCCTGATGACCGCGATCCTCGCCAAGTCGTTGGCGCGGGCCCGCCGGCTCGAAAGCGAAGACTGCTTCGTCGGCGGCCTGTTCTCGTCGCTCGGCGCCGTCGTCGGCTTGCTGAGCCTCGAACAGGTCCTGAAGACCCGCACCGACCTGCCGGCCCAGCAGTGGGGCTGGTGGCTGCGCCTGGTCGACCTGTTCGCCGCCGACCTCGGGCGCGAGGCCGCCGCCCGTTGGCAGCTGCCGTCGGTCATCGCCAGCGTCGCCGCGCACCCGCACCTGCAGTCCGGCGTTCGCCCTGCCCAGCACGCCGAGCTCGTGGCCATGATCGCCGTGACCCGCAACGTCGCCGAGCGCGTGCTCGAGCGGCCGCGCATCGAGCGCGCCGACCTGGAAGACATCGCCGGCCTCACCGCCGACGAGCGCGCCCAACTGGTGAACGCCATCCCGTTGCTCGCCCAGGCCGTCGCGGCCTTCGACGCCGGTCTGCCGCGCCTGACGGCGCCACCGACATCGTCGTCGGGCGCTCCGCCCGAGCCCGTACCGCCACCGGCGACGCCGCTGATGGCGGCGACCGTCGTTCCCGACGCCGTCCGCTGTGACGTCGTCGGCCTCGTCAGCGAGGCCCTGGTGCTCCAGAGCCCGCAGGCGTTCCCGGTCACGACCCTGGTCGCCATTGAGCTCGAGCTGGAGCCGCGGCTGCGGCTGTGGGGGGTGGTGACCCACGCGTGGTCCTCTCCCACCGGCCAGTGCACGCGGCTCGCGCCCTTCGCCGTCGACGACGCGGCGTGGAACCGCTGGCGCCTGCTCGTCACCGAGCACGCCGCGGCCCGCACGCAGGCGACGTTGCGGCAGATGGAAGTCGCGAAGCGGCCGCGCTGACCGACCGACCGACACGCAGCGTCGTCGTCGTGGGCCAGCGCGCCCGTCAATCGAGCGTCCTCGCACCAGCACGGGACCTTCACCGCGACCGCGGCGTGTCTCTCCCCCGATCCTGCGCGAGGGGCGCAGGCGCCGGTGGCGCGCGCCGTGCGTCGAGCACCCCGGAGGTGTTCGATGAAGGCTTCGATCACGATGCTCGGCGACGTCGTCGGCGTGCCCCCCGAGCTGCCGCTGCGGCGCGCGTGGCGCTTGATGCTCGAGCTGCGCATCCGCCACCTGCCCGTCGCGCAGTCTGGCGCCCTGATCGGGTTCCTGTCCGACCGTGAGGAGGTGCTGCGTGCCTCGGCCGACGGGCAGGGGACGCCGGAGGTCGACGGCTGTGTCGTCGGCGAGGCGATCACGCTGCAGCCGCGTACACGCCACGCTACGACGACGGTGTCGCAGCTGACGCAAGCGACGCTCGACGACAAGATCGACGCGCTCGTCGTGGTCGCCGACGATGACCGTCGCAAGGTCATCGGTCTGGTGACGTCGACGGATCTCTTGTGGCTGCTCGTGGTCGACGAGCCACGGGCGCTGGCCCTCGACTACATGGTGCGCACCGTCTCGCGCGAAGGCGCCGTCTCGCGCGAAGGCACCGTCGCCGCCGCGTGACCGGCGCACCACGACGACGCGCGCACGGACAGGTCAGCCGGCGGCGCGGCAGCGGGCGTAGTGCTGCTTGACCGACGACGCGAACCACGACGTCGTGCGCGCCCGCGACAGCTTGGGCGAGCGCAGGTCCACCGCGGGCACCTGCGCGTACGGCGCCGGTCGGCCGGTCTGCGCGGAAAACGCCGCCCGCACCGCGCGCCACGTGTCGGTGTCCTCGAGGTCGACGGACTTCTCGCGGCGGGCGTCGGCGCGCACGCGCCGCTCGGACAGGCCAAGGCGCGGGGCGAGCGCCATGAGCGCCCGCAGCGTCTCGCCATCGACGTCGCGCACGCTGCCGTCGGGGGCGTAGATCAGCAGGTCGCCGTCCCTGGTCAAGGGCACGCCGGCGAGCGCTGCGATCTGCATCTGCAACGCCGCGTTGCGCGACGCGTAGACGCCGGCGTTGTAGTCGGCGAAGCGGTAGACGACGTCCTCGTACGACGCCGCATAGCCGAGCAGGCGCGCGGTGCCGGCGCGCACGCCCCCGGCGCGGGTGTACAGCTGCTCGCGCACCGCGGCGTCGTCGAGCGCGGGCGACAGCGTCCGCGCGAAGTCCACCTTGACCTGCATCGAGCCCGCCGTCGTCACCGGGTTCAGGCTGTCGAGGTCGCCGCGGCCGGCGAGCACCGCCAGCGCCCCGGCGATGGCGACGCTGCCGGGGTGGCTCCGGGTCAGCGCCGCCTTGACGTCGCGAAACAGACGGTCGAGGTCGCGCTCGGTCTTCAGCCGCGCGATGCGCTCACCGAAGGTCGGTGCCGCCTCGGGCGCGCCGGGCGGGC
>VGSZ01000076.1 GCA_016874845.1 Deltaproteobacteria bacterium | reverse complement strand
AGCGTCTTGTTCGTGTCGTTGTCGGTGGTGGCCAGCGGCTGCGGCTCCGAACCGCTGTCGCCCGTGACCGCCGGGCCCAACCTGACCCGGCTGGCCAGCTCCGAGGGCCGCGCTGACGACGACGACGACGACGACGCACGCGCCGACGACGCACGCGCCGACGACGACGCACGCGCCGACGACGTACGCACCGACGCCGACGACGCACGCGACGACGACGACGACGACGACGACGACAACAACACGACCGACCCGCGCGGCGACGACGCGGCGGACCCCGTTGACGACGCGAACGACGACACGGGCGTGAACGGCGGTGGCTCCTGCCGCGACGGGGCGAGCCGAGGCTCGTGGCGGGACACGCTGCCCCAGCGACCGGCGGCGCCGACGCTGCCGACGACGCTGGCCGACGGCGACGGCGCCGCGCAGGCCGCCTGCACCGGCGAGCCCACGGTCGACACCGGCGACACTGCGGCCACCGGCGGCGCGGCGACGTCGCGGCAGGGCCACGCCAGCGGCCGCTTCTACTTCGAGGTCACGCCGCGCTCGTTTGCGCCCGGCTGGGCGTCGGCGGGCGCGTTCGCGTCGCCGGCTTCGCCGTTCGACGTCGGCTTCGGCCCGTACTTCCAGGAGGCGGTGTCGGCGGCGGGAGGCCCTGTCGAGGACGCCGTGATGGGCGTCGCCGTCGACCTCGACGCCGGCGCGCTCGCCTTGTACGCCGACGGCGCGCTGCGCGCGGTGGAGGCCCTGGGGCTGTTCCCCGGCGTCGGCGCGTTCTTCGCCACCGCCCAAGCGATGCCCGGCACCGAGCTGGCGCTGAACCTCGGCGCCGCGCCGTTTGCGTTTGCGCCGCCCGCGGGCTTTCGGGCCTGGAGCACCAACGAAGACGGCAGCGCCGGCCCGTGCGTGACGACGGAGCCCGCCCCTGCCCGCCGCGCGCCCATCGTCGTGACCGAGCCCGCCGACGCCGTGGCCTCGACGTTCTCGTCGTCGGCCGACGACGACACCGAGCTGGTCGTGCTGGGCGCCTACGACACCGGCAGCACGGCGAGCTGGCGCTGGAGCCTCGACGACGCCGGCAACCCCACCACCGAGCCCGTCGCCGGCGGCCAGCCGGGCAGCGCGCTGGTCACCATCCGCCGCGCCGGCCCGCTCGCGCTGGTGCTGACGGCCTACGAGCCCACGGACTGGGTGCTCGACGTCGACGCCGGCACCGACCTGCGCTCGGTGTCGGTCTACGGCATGCACGCCCAGACGGTGCGCGGCGTGCCCGACGGCGTCGTCGTCGACAACCACGCGATCTGCGCCGACCGCAATGGCGGCGGCAACTGCACCGCGCCGACGGGCGAGAGCTTTCCCATCGCCGCCCACCAGTGGCCCTTCGACACCGGCGGCGGCGACACTCAGGGCTTCATCCGCTTCGTCGAAGAGCAGATGTGCCTGCCGCTGAAGCACTTCGGCGGCGCGTACCTGGCGCGGCACTTCACGCTCGACTGACGCTCGGCCGGGTGACGAACACCCAGACGAGGGTGGGCTCGCACAGCGAGGGAGCCACCATGACGTCATGTGGCTCACCGGCTGACCTCGACGAGATCGAGCACGCGCTGCGAGCCCCCGGCAGGAACAGATGACCGCTGCGTCTTGCGTCGACCCATCGCCAGGTCGTCGTTGGATCAAGTCAGCGTCGTCGTGGCGATCCCCGCCCGTCGCCATCGGCGCCGTCTTCACCTCCGCCTGATAGGGAGGAGATCGCTGCGCCGCGCTCCGATTGTCCGACGGCTCGCTGACCATTATCCTCTCGGCATGCGTCCGCTCTCGCTCTGCCTCGACGACGGCGCCGCCCGCCCGTGGTTCCTCTGGAACGAGGATCTCTCCGTCGACGAGCTCCGCGCGCGCCTGGCGGGCGACGATGCCGACGAGCGCGATCGCCTGCTGGCGCTGCTGTTGCGCGAGGCAAACGATCGAGAGGTGTGGCGGTTCGTGCGCCCGCAAGACGTCGCCGACGCGCTGCCGCGACTGCAACGCCGTCTGGGCGTCCGACGCGCGCCGTTCTGGAACTTCCTCATCGAGCAATGGCGCCGTGACGGCTACGTCGCCTGACAAGCTGACTTCGCTGCAGCGCGCGGTGTTGCACGCGATGGCGCGGGCCGAGCCCCGCGTCTACCTGAGCGGCGGCGCCGCGCTGGCTGGCTTTCATCTGCGCCACCGCACGACGGTCGACCTCGACTTCTTCGTCCGCGATGTTCAGGCCGTCGTCGACGCCCGGGCGGCGCTCGGTACCGTGGCCGCCGACCTTCAGGCGACGCTGACGGTGCGGCAGCAGACGCCGACGTTCATCCGCGCCGTCGTCGAGCGTGCCGGCGAAGGTCTGGTCGTCGACATCGTCCACGAGGACGTGCCGCAGCTGCACGAAGACAAGCCGACCATCGACGGCGTGCGCGTCGACCCGCTCGACGAGATCCTCGTGAACAAGCTGACCGCGCTGGTCGGGCGGCAGGAAGAGCGCGACCTCATCGACGTGTGGTTCATCGAGCAGACGGGCCTGCGCGTCGAAGACGCGCTGGCGGCAGCCGAGCGCAAGGATGGCGGCTGCACGCCGGCGACGTTGGCGTGGTTGTTGTCGTCGTTCCCCGTGCCGGCCGACCAGCGCCTGCCGCCCCCGCTGACCCGGGACCGTCTGGGGGCGTGGCGCGACGAGCTCGTGTTGCGTCTGACGCGGGCAGCGCGCCCGCCGGACGACGTCGGCTGACGAACGCGCCGAGGACGATCACCGGCGTCGTCCGGCGCGGGCGAGCCGCCACGCCGTCGTCAGCGTCGTCAGCGTCGTCAGCGTCGCGCTCGAGCTTGCTACCGGCCCTCACCGGCTGCATCGACGCGGCGGCGCGCGCTAGCGTGGCTTCCATGCAAGCTCGTCTGGCCCCCCTCGCGCTGCTGGCCGCCTGCCTGCTGTCGTCGTCGCCCGCGCTGGCCGAGGGCGACGCGCCGGCGTGGCCCGACCTGTCCACCGACGCCGGCGTGCAGGGCGGCGGCGAGCAGGACGCCGCGCTCGTCGTCGGCGTGGGCGACTACTACAACCTGCCGCCCATCGCCGGCGCCGTCGACAACGCCACCGCGTGGCAGCAGTGGCTGCTGCGGTCGCGCAAGGTGCGGCCCGAGCGGGTCGTGCTGCTCGCCGATCGCGAGGCGACGAAAGAAAAGATCGAAAAGAACCTGAAGGCGCTGGCCGCCGACGTCGGCGCGCAAGGGACGCTGTGGTTCGTCTTCGTCGGCCACGGCGCGCCCTCGGCCAGCGGCGACGACGGGCTGCTGCTCGGCGTCGACACCGACGCCGCGGCCGACAGCGTCGCCGGCCGCGGCGTCGCGCAGAAGACCGTGCTGTCGCTCGTCGGCGCCGGCAAGCAGGCCCACAGCGTCGTCGTCTTCGACGCGTGTTTTTCGGGCAAGACCGGCGACGGATCATTTCTCACCTTCTCCCAGAATTGGGAGAAGGGGCCGGGGGATGAGGGCTGCCGGCCGTCGTCGTCGTGAGCGCCGTCAGATCGTCCCGATGCGCTCGCCGAGCCGCAGCTTGGTGCCCTCGGGCTGCGCGTCCAGGCGGAGCGCGCCCTTCGTCGCCAACAACACGATCGTCGACCCGAACAGGAAGCGGCCCCACTCTTGCCCCTTGTGCAGGTGCACCGGCGGCTCGTAGGTCTTCACCGTCGTGTCCGGCGTCGCCACGTTGGTGGTCAGGTCGTCGAACGCGATCTGGATCTTGCCCACCATCGTGGCCCCCACGGCCACCATCGCCACCAGCTCGTCGGGGCGATCCTTCGGCCGCAGCCACGCGATGATCCGCTCGTTCTTCGTGAACAGCCCGTCGACGAACTGCAGCCCCGCGCCGTTCACCGGCCACAGCGCCCCCGGCACGTAGCGCAGGCCGACGACGTCGCCTTCGACCGGCGTATGGAAGCGGTGGTAGTCGCGCGGCGACAGGTACAGCGTCGCGTAGGTGCCGCCGTCGAAGCGCCGCGCCTGCTCGTCGTCGTGCAAGAGCATCCGCACCGAGTACGGCCGGCCCTTCAGCTGCAACGCCGTGTCGTCGGCGATGGTGCCGCACGCGCCCCACGCGCCGTCGCACGGCGACACCACGGCGTCTTTGGCGCCGTCGACGGGGCGGGCGCCGTCCTTCAGCTCGCGCACGAAGAACGCGTTCAGCGACGAAAACGAGTCGAGCGGCTCCTTCACCTCGTCGAAGTCGACGCCGAAGACGCCGCCGAACGCCCGGTACGCCGCGCCCCGCAGCGGCCTCGGTGTCGGCAGCCCGGCGACGACGCCCGCCGCCGCGCTCATCCAGTGCTGCGGCAGGACCTTCAACGACGCGATCACGGCGCGGTTCTTCAGACTCATCGGCTCCTCTTTCGACGGCGCGGGTGGGTCGTGTGTCACGGCGCGGGGCGCAGCCGCAAGCGGCCGTCGTTGTCTGCCTCGACGTCGCTCTGGCGGCGCTGCAGGCGGCGCGTCTCGCCCTTCGTCCACAGCGGGTACTGGTCCTCGAGGTGGCGGTGGCCGAAGTGCCCCGACTGCCCGGTGTCGTTCACCAGCTGCACCGTAGGCGGCGACGTCATCACCGCGAAGTTGCGGAGGCCCGCCCCCGAGCTTATGCGCAGCCGGTTCGACGTCGACGGCGCCTCGGCCCGCGGCGCGGTGCCCGTGCCGCTCTCTTCGTGCTCGCCGGTCTGGAACAAGCCGCCCACCCACGGCGCGCGGGCCAGCACGCCCTTGAACTGCAGCGTGTGCAGCTTCGCCCACCGCCAGTCGGCGTCGGCGCTGCCGGCCTCTTGCACGACGAGGTCCAGCGCCTCCTTCGTGGCGAGGGCCAGCACGGCGTCGAAGTCCTCGACCGCGTCGGTGCGCGGGTCGTCGAGCAGCGCGCGGTCGCCGTCGGTGGCGCGGTCGTTGGCGGCGCGCTCGACGAGGCCGTTGACCGCCATGATCACCCAGCTCTGGTCGGCGGCCTCGTCGCTCAGGTCGGCGCTCAGGTGCCGGCGCAGCAGCACCTCCTTGAAGCGCTGGTGCACGCGCACGAACGGCGTCGCGCGGGCCTCTTTGGTGTAGGCGCCGTCGAAGTCGGCGACGGCCTTGCAGAAGCGCGCGACGAGGTCGGCGTCGCGGCCGGGCAGCGCCTTTGGACAGCGGGCGCCGTACAGCGGCGCCAGCGTGCGGGCCTCGATGCTCGTGACGTCCTGCTGGATCGACAGCAGCTCCTCGGGGCTCGGGCGGTTGCCGCCTTCGAGCAGCTTCGCGAGGCGCTCGTGGGCGCGGCTCGCGCGGTAGTGGCGCGCGCCCTCGTAGCCGACGAAACGCTGCGACAAGACGCCGTTGTCGACGACTCGCTGGTTGGACGCGACGAAGAAGCCCGCGGCGGGGTTGTCGAGCTGCGGCTTCTGCGCGGCGTCGAGCACGTCGACGAAGCCGCTCGCCCGCGTGACGCCGAGCCGCGGAAAGTCGACGCGCTGGTCGTCGCCGCGCACCGGGATGATCCCGTTCAGCCGGTAGTGGATGCCCGCGGGGCCGTCGTCGTTTTGCGCGATGGCCATCGCGATGCTCATCGCCGGCGCGGTGAAGCGCTGCACAGCGTCGTGGGCGGCGTCGATGGTGGTGGCGCGCGCCAGATCCCAGAACGCCGACATCATCCGACCGGTGCGCTCGGGGAACTGGTACGCCGTCCACTGCAGCACCAGCCGCTCGTCGTCGGTGTTCCAGCTCTCGGCCCCGCCGAACGTGCCCCAGCCGGCGGGCAGCACCGGGCCGAAGACGCTCTCCCTGTATTCGTCGGCGATGACCTCGTCGTCACCGGCCTTACCGAGGCGGAAGCGCTCGGTCCGCCGCGTGAAGTTCATCGGCCCGCCGTCGAGGGTGTACAGGTCGGGGTTGCCGGCCCACGGACGCAGCACGACGACGTCCTGCGTGTCGGCGTAGGCGTTGGTGACGCCCCACGCGATGTGCCGGCCGTGCCCGATCAACACCGCCGGGATGCCGGGAAACGACCCGCCGGCGATGGTGAAGTCGGGCGCCTCCAGGTGCACCATGTAGAAGACGCCGGGCGCGGCGTGGTCGAGGTGCGGATCGTTGCACAGCACCGGCGCGCCGCTGGCGTTGTGGTCGCCGTCGACCACCCACTCGTTGCTGTGCCCGGTGCCGCCGCGCGCGAAGCGGTCGCCGACGTCGCGCTTCAGGCCGGCCAGCACCCCCGTCACCGCTTGCAGACCCCGCGACGGCTGCGCCAGCGGCGACGGCTGCGCCAGCGGCGACGACGACGACGACGCGGGCGACGACGAAGCCCGTGGCGCGCGGTGGTAGCGGGCCTTGTCGCGGTCGAGGCCGAACGCGAACGCATCGCCGGAGTGGCTGTCGGCGGCGACGATGGAGTGGCCGTTGTCGGGGGTGTCCTGCCAGAGCGCGCGGAAGCGCGGGTCGTTCACGCCGAGCGTGCGGGCCAGCCGCCAGCGCGTCATCTCCTCGGTGAAGCCCACCGACTGGCTCCACTGCTGCAGCCGCATCACCGCGAGCACGTCGCGGACAAAGACGGGCTCCCAGTCGACGCCGAGCAGCGCCATCTCGGCGGAGCGGCCGGCGTGGCCGGCGCCGTCGTTCAGCCCGTCGGCGTAGGCCTGCACCAGCGCGCGGTCGCGCTCGGACAGCGCGGCCTCCTGCTCGTCGAGCCGCCACGTGAGCAGCCGGTTCTGTCGATCGATGGGCAGCAGGTCCTCGCCCAGCAGCTCGGTGAGCCGGCCCTCGGCGGCGTGGACGTAGACGAAGATCTGGAACAGCCGGTCGCGCGCGTGCACGAACCCCAGGCCGTACGACAGGTCGACCTCGGTGGCGCCATACAGGTGGGGCACGCCGAGGGCGTCGAAGACCACGTCGACGTCGGCGGCCGGGGCCGCGCGCGAGCTCGACGCCAGCTCGAGGGCCTTGTCCTTCGGCAGGTCCGCCGGCGCCGAGCAGGCCGCCGGGTTGCACCCGGGCAGCAGCAGGGCGGCGGCGGCGGCGACGGCGAGCGCGCGGCGACGGGTCATGTCCGGGGGCTATCGCCCGCCGACGACGACGGCAACGCCGCCGCGGAGGTTCGTCCATCCAGCGACACCCGGCGCCGCGCCCGCGCGCCTCGCTACAGCGACAGCCGCCAGACCTCTTGTGCGACGGCGAAGTCGTCGTCGAGGGGCTGCGACAGCGGCGCCGCCGGCGAGACGAAGCGGGCGACCTCGCCGAGGCACTCGTGCACGAAGTGGTGGCTGACCTGCTGCACGTCGCCGGCCACCAGCGTGCGGCGCAGGCGCACGGTGACCTGCAGCGTGTTGTAAAGGACGAGGTCGGGCAGGATCACGCGACCGCGGCGCACGACGGTGACGGTGGTCTCGTCGACGAACGAGGTCGGCACGCCGAGCAGCAGCGCGTCGTCGGCGCGCGACGTCGAGCGCGCGGTGGCGCCCTCGGACAGCGGCAGCGGGTACAGCGTCGTCGGCTGGTCGTAGACGACGCGGGTCAGGCCCTCGGCGGGGTTCGCGTTGCTCGATGCGGCGCCGAGCAGGCGCCAGCCGTCGTCGTCGATGACGAGGGGTCCGAGCTGCGCGCTGTCGGCCGACAGCGGCGCCGCGAGGCCGGCCTGCGGAAACAGGTCGGCGAACCACTGCCCGGCCATGGGCTCGGCCGCCAGCGACGCCACCGGCTCGCCCTGCGGGTCGGGGCGCGACAGGTCCCAGACGACGACGCCCTCGTCGTCGACGCTGCCATCGACGTCGACCGCGACGTCGGCGCCGATGCGGTAGCGGGCGACGACGCCGGTGACCACCGGCAGCTCGGCGGCCGTGATGGTGCCGTCGTTGTCGCCGTGGCACGCGGGCGCCGGCGCCGGCGGCACGTAGGCCTCGTCGTCGTCGGGCAGCGGCGTCGGCAGGCACGCCGACCACGACGCCGCCGCGCCCGCGAGGACGACGCCGGCGAGCAGGCGACCGAGGGCGACGGGGTCACAGCGCATAGGCGAGCCTCACGAGGATCATCGTCGCCGGGGTCGGCGCGACGGGGGTCTGGGTGCCGACAGGGCGCGCGCCGAGGCCGCCGAGGGGCAGCAGCCAGCCGGCATCCAGCCGCAGCGAGAACGCGTCGTAGGGGACGACGACGGCGCCGTCGAGCTCGACGCCCAGGGGGCTCGCGCCGCCCGGCGCGCTGGCGGCGTCAAGGGCGTGGGAGTAGACGACGTTGCCCTCGAGGCGCAGGCCGCGGAACGTGTCTTGTGCGGGCGCTACGACAGCGTGGGCGCGGGCGTAGGCGGCCTCGCTGACGCCGCCGAGCAGGGTGCGCCACAGGATCAGGTCGATGCGGTGCAGCGGGTGCAGGCGGAAGGCGTCCTGGCGGGTGTCGCGCGGGCCGTCGAGCTGGCTGCCGAAGACGTCGCCGGGCTGCGCCGTCGACAGCGCCTGCGGCGACGGCAGCGGCAGGCCGGGGGCCGGGTCCGACGACGCCACGCCGAGCTCGCCGTGCAGCAGCAGCAGGTCTTCGTCTTGCAGCGGGCGCCCCTGCACGGTGACGACGCCGCCCCACGGCAGGCCGGTCACGGGCGTGCGCAGCGTGACGCCGGCGAGGGGCGAGGCGTTGTCGATGGTGAAGGCGGCGCCGACCAGCTCGGCCTCGAGGCGCAGGCGGCGGGTGGCGACGCGCAGCCAGCCGTCGGCGAGGCCGGCGCGGTAGCCGCGGCGCACGACGGCGGCGGGGTCGGCGCCGAGGGCGTCGTCGAAGGCGACCCAGTAGCCGGGGACGTCGTCGTCCTGCCACTCGACCGACAGCGCCACGCCGTAGTCGACGACGGTGCGGCCGCCCTCGGGCGTGCGGGCGTGGGTGAGCATGTCGAGCTCCCACGGCGCGTGGAAGCGCAGCAGCGCCAACGACAGCGACTGCTCGGCGACGCTCGGCAGGCGCGGGGCGGGGCCAAGACCGGCGGCGCGCGCGGCGCCGGAGGCCCTGGGGCCGCTGGCGCCCAGATCGAAGGCGGCGGCGACGACGTGGCCGAGCACCGGCATCGCGAAGGCGACGCGGTCGGCGCGATCGCCCAGGTCGTCGTCGACGTCGGCGCCGTCGTTGGCGGCGAGGCCCATGCCGAAGTGCGACGGCATGCGGCCCGCCGACAGCACGCCGATGGGCAGCAGCACCTCGCCGTAGGCGGTGCGCAGCGTGGCGACGTCCCCCAGCGAGGGCTGGGCGGCGAACGGCGCCGCGGCGACAAGGCCGGTGGTGTCGCGAAAGGGCGTGAAGCGCGGCCGCGCGCCGAGGGCGACGTTGTCGAGCAGGTCGACCTCAACGACGACGCGGGCGAGGTCGCCGATGAAGAACGACGGCGCCAGCCGCAGCCGCAGGTCGTGGCCGTAGGTCAGGTCGAGGGCGCCCTGCCCGGCGGCCCACAGCGCGGTGCTGCCGGCGCCGGCGACGCCCACGGGGCGGTCGAGGTCGAGGTGCGACGTCAGCGCCGAGCGCAGGCGCAGGTGCCCATCGAGCACCAGCCACTCGTCGGGCTCCTTGTCGCGCCACGGCTGCACCGGGTCGCCCATGCCGGTGCGCCCCATCGCCGTCGACGACGACAGTGCCGCTGTGAACACCATCACGAGGAGCGCGCGCCCGTGGGAGCTCATGGCGACCCCAGGGTCGGCGTGCTCGTCGGGTTCGTCGGGTTCGACGGCTCCGCCGCGTCGGCGGCGGCGAGCACGCCCCGCAGCGCCTGCGCGACGACGCCGGGGCGCTCCCACGTCGGCACGTGGCCGCAGGCGGGCACGGCCACCAGGGGCGCATCCAGGGCGGCGGCGAGCCGCTTGCCCTGCCGCAGCGGCGTCACGCGGTCGTCCTCGCCCCAGACGACGACGCGAGGCAGCGTCGTCGTCGCCGCGGCGTAGCCGGCCTGCACCGCGGCGTAGTCCATGGCGCGCACGGTGGCGAGCAGGGCGAAGGTGCTGCCCGGGCGCTCCTGCAGCGCGCGCACGTCGTCGAGGACCTCGGCGGTGGCGAAGCGCTGGCCGTCGTGGAAGGCGAGCACGTACTTCTCGCCGGGCAGCTCGGTGAACAACGTCGAGAAGATGAATTCGCCGAGCCCCGGCGCCTTCGCCCACGCAAACGACGTCGGCACCTGCTCTTGCAGCGCGAACGCATCGACGAGGCCGAGGCCGGCGACGCGCTCCTTGTGCCTGAGGGCCACGCGCAGGGCGACGCCGCCGCCGTAGCTGTGGCCGGCCAGCACCGCGCGCTCGATGCCCAGGGCGTCCAGCACCGCGACGACGTCGCGAGCGTGCTTCTCGGGGCCGTAGTCGCCGCCGCTGCGCTCGGAGTGGCCGAAGCCCTTGTGGTCGAACGCGATCACGCGCCGGTCGTGGGCGAGGGCGTCCTGCACCAGCACCCACGTCTCGAGCCGCGAGCCGAACCCGTGCAGCAGCACCAGCGGCGTCTTCGTCGACGCCCTGGGCCCGCGGTCGCGCACCCGCAGCCACGCGTCGCCAACGTCGACGAAGGTGACGCCCTTGCCCTCGCCGGCCGCCGCCGGCGCCGCCGGCGCGTGCGCGCCGGGGGTCACGCAGCCGACGCCGGCCCCGCCCGCCACGCCGCCCGCCGCGACGACACCCAGCGCGCCGAGCGTGGCCGCGAGCGACGACCGCGCGCGCGCGAAGCATGACGACGATCGGGCGCGCACCAGCAGGACCACGGCGGTCGTCTCGCAGCCGCAGCGGCGCCGGTCAAGGCCGTTCTTCGCAGCTGCACAAGATTGCCGTCTTCGTCGTCGCCAAGGACCGTGTGCATCGGCACAATCCGCGCGCGGCTCAGGGCGGCAGGCCGACGCGGCGGACGCGCGACGCGACGGCGAAGACCGGCTCGGTCTCGCCCTCGGCCGACGTGACGGCGACGACGGCGCCGGTGCAGGCGCTCAGGAAGACGGCCTGCCGGTGCTCGACGACGAGCAGGGGCACGCCGAAGCAGTTGTCGACGACGACGCGCTGGCGGGTCAGCACCCGCAGCGCGGGGAAGTCGCCGGCCGCCGTGCGGGCGGTGCCGCGGCCGCTGATCGTCGACTCGTACGTGTCCGTCGAGCAGTAGAAGGCGTTGCCCTGAAACGCGCCGGCGCCGTCGGAGGTCGACGCGAAGGTCGCGCCGTCGACGAGCGGATAGACGAGCGCGCGGATGGGCGGGTCGTAGGCGACGAAGGTGTCGTCGGGCACGACGCTGGCCACCGCGTGCAACAGCAGCGCGTCGTCGGCGCGCACGAACACGCCCCACGTCTGCTCATCGAGCTTCGCGGTGTACAGCGCCTCGCCGGGCTGCACGACGAGGCCGAGGTCGTCGACGTCGGCGCGGAACCAGTGGCGCCCGTCGATGGCCTGGGCCTCGACCTGCACCGCGCGGTCGGCGGCGTAGGGCGCCGAGAAGTCCCACACGCGCGCGCCGCCGTCGTCACGCCCCTCGACGTCGACGGGCAGCGCCTCGTCGTCGGCGTCGACGGCCTCGAGCATGCGCAGCGGCGTATCGAGGGTCAGCGGCAGCTCGCGCGCGGTCAGCGTGGTGTCGCCGTCGTCGCGACAGCCGGCGGGCTCGCCCTTGCCTTCGCCCTCGCCTTCGCCGTCACCTTCGCCCTCGCCGTCGCCGTCCCCTTCACCCTCGCCTTCATTGACGCCGGCAGCGACGCACACGCCGCCGTCGCAGCGCTCGTCGTCGGCGCAGTCGTCGTTCGCGACGCAGGCCACGCCGTCGACGGCGCCGTCGCAGCCGGCCACGGCGGCGAGCGAGGCCACGAGCACGACGACGAGGGACAGGCGGGGGCGCAGCATCGGTGGCCTTGGTCGCGGGGACACCTCAGCGGGTGAGCAGGTGCTTTTGCACCTTGCCCGACGGGTTGCGCGGCAGGGCGTGGACGACGACGACCTCCTTGGGCACCTTGTAGCGGGCCAGCCGGGCGCGGGCGAAGGCGAGCAGGTCGTCGACCTCGACGGGCGCCGCGGCGTCCTTCGCCTCGACGTAGGCGCGGCCGACCTCGCCCCACTGCGCCGACGGGATCCCGATCACGGCCGCCGCCCGCACGCGCGGATGGTCCGACAGCACCTTCTCGACCTCGGCGGGGTACACGTTCTCGCCGCCCGAGATGAACATGTCCTTCTTGCGGTCGACGATGGTCATGAAGCCCTCGTCGTCGACCTCGACGACGTCGCCAGTCTTCAGCAGGCCCGCGGGCACGCCGCGCTCACCCGTCGTGAACGACGCCTTCGTCTGGTCGGGCTTGTTCCAGTAGCCGAGGCACACGCACGGCCCGCCCAGACACAGCTCGCCGCGCCCCGCGCCCCGCACCACCCGACCGTCGTCCTCGACGACGACGGCGGTGATGGTCAGGTTCGGCCGCCCGGCCGCGCCCGCTTTGCGCACGACGTCGGCGGGGTTCAGGTTCAAGACATTGGGGCCGCACTCGGTCAGGCCGTAGCCCTGCTTGAAGACGACGCCGCGGTTGTTCCACGTGTCGATCAGGCTGCGCGGGCACGGCGCGCCGCCGCACAGCGCCAGCCGCACGGCGAGCCCGCGGCCGCTCTTGAACAGCGCGCTCTCGACCATGCGCTCGTACGTCGTCGGCACGCCGAAGAGCACCGTGCACTGCTCGCGCGCGGTGAGCTCGAGCACGCGGTCGGCGTCGAAGCCGTCGCACAAGACGATGCAGCCGCCGTTGGCGAACATCGGCGTCGTCAGCACGTGCAGGCCGCCGGTGTGGAACAGCGGCGTGTAGGTCACCGTCTTGTCGCTCGACGACAGATCGAGGGCGACGATGGTGTTCAGCGCGTTGAAGGCCACCTGCCGGTAGGGCAGCAGCGCGCCCTTCGGGTTCCCCGTCGTGCCCGACGTGTACAGGATGATCCACGCGTCGTCCGTCGACACCGCCGCCTGCGCCGGCGCCACCGTCGCGCCCGTCGCGCGGTGCTGCGCGCGCCGCGCCGCGACCTCGCGGGCGAAGTCGTCGACGGCGACGACGACGGCCCTGCCCCCGTCGGGCGGCGCGTAGCCCTGCACCAAGGGCAGGAACGCCGGCTCGACGACCACGACCGACGGCGTCGCGTCGCCGAGGATGTACTGCACCTCGGGAGCCGCCAGCCGCCAGTTCACCGGAAGGAACAGCGCGCCGAGGCGCGCGCAGGCGAACAGCAGCTCGAGATGCTCGACGCGGTTCTTCGCGACGATGGCGACCCGCGCGCCTTGCGTGACGCCATGCTCGACGAGCGCCGCGGCGGTGGCCGCGACCCGCATGCGCAGCTCGTCGTAGGTGATGCGCTGGCGCACCTCGCCCTTGTCGTCGACGTCGACGATGGCCTCGCGCTCGCCGAAGAGCTGCGCCAGTCGCTCGGTCCAGTCACCCTGGTACATCGTCATGCTCCGTGGTGCTCGCCCGGTCAGGGCGAGGCGGGGGCCGCGTCGAAGGTGGCGCGGACGAAGTCGAAGGCGAGGCGGGCCGTGGTGTCGGCGTTCTCGAGGTGGGGGCAGTGGCCGACGCCGTCGAGGATCACGAGGCGCGCGCCGCAGCGGTCCTCGAGCGTCCGGCCCGCCGCCAAGGGAACGACGACGTCGCTGCCGCCGAAGATCACGAGCATCGGCAGGCGGCCCTTGAGCCGGTGCACGGTCGCGCGCACCGGGCGCGCGAAGACGTCGTCGATCACCGTCGAGAACGGCAGCGCGAACCGGCGCTTCACGTCGGCGGGCGCGCGGTGCCAGGCGAGCTTGCGCGCGGCCAGCTGCTCGCGCAGCGGGTGCGGCCGCGCGAAGACGCGGCGCGAGTTGGCGACCAGCTCGTCGTCGGGGCGCGCCATGATCGCGTCGACAGCGTAATAGCGCTGCAACACCGCCTGCGTCGGCTTCGGCGCCTCGACCAGACCGCCGGGCGAGAGCAGGAACAGCCCGGCGAACGCCTCGGGGTGCGCCAGCGCCGCCAGGAGCGCCGCATGGCCGCCCAGCGACGACGCCACCACCACCGGCGGCCGCGGGCAGGCCCGCGCCTGTTGCAGCACGCTGTCTTCGAGCATCGCCAGCGACAGCGGCGCCGCCGGTGAGTCGAGCAGCCCGGGACCAAAGCCCGGCAGGTCGACAGCGTGGCCGACGACGCCGTCGGGCAGGCGCTGCATCAGCGGGCCGAAGTCCCACGCGTCGTGGCCGAGCCCGTGCACGAAGATCACGTGCCGCCCGTCGGCCGAGGTGCCCCGCGCCGGCGGCGGACGACCGGCGGCGAGCTGCGCCCGCAGCTGCTCGACGCTCACCGCCCCGGGCACCGCCTGGGGTGTCGCCCACGGTACGGCAGCCGGCCCAACGTCAGGCCCAACGTCAGGCCCAACGGCGGGCGCAAAGGCGATGCGGCGTGTCTCGTCCATCGGGCCCCGGCGGCTGCTGCGATCGCACAATGCGTCGCGTGCCGGGTTGTCGCCGCAGCGAGCGCTGAATGTCAACCGGGTTTGTGCACATGCACAGTGAAGATGCTGCGCCGCACAATAACCAGCGACGGACGGCGACCGCAGGTCAGGCGGTGCCCTCGAACAGCTCGAGGCCCGGCGCCTGCTCTGCCGACGACAGCCCGTGTCCGGCGAGGAAGCGCTCGATGTGCTGAAGCAGCTCGGCCTGCTCGAAGCGCGCGAAGGCCTGCAGCAGGGGCTTGTCATCGCGCAGCAGTGCCATGACGCGCGACAGGCCGCCGGCGCCGGCGAAGGCGTCGCGCAGCCGCGCCGCCACGGCGGGCTTCTGGCGGGCGACGAAGCGCTCGACGACGGCGGCGGTGAAGGCGCGGTCGACGGGGACGATCGGGACGAAGCGGCCGGGGAAGCGGGCGAGGCGCTCGCGCAGGTCGCGCTCGTCGTCGAAGCCGTCGACGATGGACAGGACATCGCCGCCGTCGCGGTCGAGGTAGCTCTCGGTGCCGGCGTCGCGAAACGCGATCTCCAGGTCGGCCCAGTCGATGTCGAGGGTGCGCATGGGTCGAGCGTGGATCCGCGCGCGCGCCGGCGCAAAATCCCGGCCGAGGGGGGCGGATCGGTGCCCGGGATCCCGGGCGTCCGGGCGTCCCTTGCGTGGCACGCGACAAGGAGGGATCGCTCGCGGATGCGGACTGTCTCCCTTGCTGCCCTCTCCCTCGCCGTCCTGCTTGCCCTCGCCTGCGGCGTGCCCCCGCCCGATCGCATCGAGATCGCCGCGCCGGCGACGCTGCGCGCCACCGAGCTCGGCAAGACTGAGACCTTGACGATCCGCGCCTACCGCGGCGTCAGGGAGCACGACTACGCGAAGGCTCCCCTGACCGTGACCTGGACGTCGTCGGACCCCGACGTGGTGCTCATCGACGCCGGCGGGGTGCTGACGGTGACCGGCTCGGGCAAGGCGACGGTCACCGCGTCGGTGCCTGCCGGCGCAGACAAGACGCTGACCACCGAGGTGCCCGTCGAGCACACCATCGTGTCGACGGTCGAGATGAAGGGCGAGTTCCCGGCGAACTTCAAGCTCGACAGTCCGCCGGTCAAGGTGACGGTGGTCGTCAAGGACGAGAAGGGCAACGTCGTCGAGCAGCCGAAGCTGAAGTTCCGCGCCACCGACTACTGCGTCGACGTCGGCCCCGACGGGCTCGTGCGCCCGCTGGCCGTCGGCACCTGCGGCGTGGTCGTCGAGTGCGCCGGCAAGACCGCGCGCATCGACCTCGACGTCAAGGGCTGACGCTGACAGCGTCGCACGAACGTTCGAGCGCGAGGCGCGCCGCTCGGGGAGCAAGGCGCGGCGACCGTATGCGGACGGCAAGCGCCCCGCGGCGGTCGCGCGTCCGCCGGCGCCCCGGGCTTTGAGCGGGGCGCGTCGCTGCCGTCGACGCCCGCCGTCTCCGTTGTTCCAGCCGTCTCCGTCTGGGCAGCCGGCTCCGGCTCCGAGGGCGGCGCCGCCGGGCGTCGTGGGACGCAGGCGCCGTGGTCACTGCGGGCCGCGCATCGCCTGGTGGCCCCAAAAGTCGAGGGCCCGGCGCAAGGCCGGGCTCTCGGGCACGTCAGCGCGCGCGAGCGCCAACGCCGTCAGTACTTGGCCTGCTCGAGGATCGTGAACACCACGCGGCGGTCCTTCGCGCGGTTCTCTTTCGAGTCGTTCGGCACCACCGGCTTGCTCTCGCCGAAGCCCTTCGCCTCCGGGCGCTCCTTCGCGATGCCCTTCTTCGACAGGTGCTCGACGACGGCCTTCGCACGGTTGTCCGACAGCTCCATGTTCTTGTCGTCGGCGCCGTCGGGCCCGCCGGCGAGTAGCCGAGGCCCACCACCGCCTCGAGCGGGTTCTCGGTGCTGGCCTCGAACGGCGCCGTCAGGCACGTCGCGCCGGTCACGCTGCCGCCCACCTCGACTCCCGTCGTGCCCAGCCGATAGCCCACCGCGCCGCGGTACGTCAGCTCGTTGCCGATGCGGATGTTCGCCAGCTCGCCCGACAGACCACGCAGGCGCGCGCCCACGTTCGTCGTCAAGCGCAGGTCGCCCAGCGCCTTCGACACCGCCAGCTCGGGCACCACCGTGAACGACGACTCGCCCAGGAACGACTGCGACGCCGTGCTCGTCGGCAGCGTCACCGTCGGGATCACCGCCAGGTCCACCACCGCCGTCTCGGCCCGCAGGATCCGGAACTTCGGACGCAGCCGCAGGTCACCCACGCCACCGACGCTCAGCGCTTGCACCGCCACGCCCCGCAGCGTCGGCAGCGTCGCCACGTCGCGCGTCTGAAACAGCACCACCGGCACGTCGATGCCGACCTGCAGCCAGTCGAAGAAACCCATCGACGCGATCACGTTGCCGCCGAGCCTGTGCGCCACCAGCGACGTCGCCCGGGTCAGCGCACCGTCCTCACCCACCGTGTTCAGCACCAGCGGGTTCAGCGCGTAGTCCAGGAACAGCCCGCCATCCATCGACAGGTGGCCGCTCGTCGCCGCCCAGTCGGTGTCGATGACGCCGTCGGTGTCCATCGCCGGACGAAAGGAGTCCGCCGGCACCTGCACCGCCTCGGCCTGAGCCGAGCCCGCCACCAGCGCCGCCGCAACAGCAGCGGCCACGGGCGCCGTCACTCGACGACGACGACGCGCGCCGAGCAGCCCGAACAGGCCGAGGAACGCCGCGAATGGCGCCGTGCCCTCGCCCGTCGTCGGCGAGCAGCTCACCAGACCGCCGCCCGACAGCACCGTCTCGGTGCAGGCGTCGCCGCCGGCGCCGCCGAGCGCGTTGTCCTGGCCCGCGTTCGCCGTCGTCGGGCAGTTGTCCTCGCTGTTGACCTTGCCGTCGCCGTCCTGGTCGCAGTTGCCCGCGTCGGCGTTGGGGATGCACGTATCGAGGTTCGCCGGGTCACTCTCGTCGTTGACACCGTCGCCGTCCGCATCCTCTTCGTACGACTCGAGCGCGTCGTCTTCGCCGTCGCCGTCGGAGTCGGAGTCGGCGCCGTCGCGCTCGCCGTCGCCATCGGTGTCAACGTCGTTCGGGTCGGTGCCGTTGTCCAGCTCCTCGTCGTTGGTGTCGCTGTCGCCGTCGGCGTCGCACTGCGCGTCGTCGAGCGTCGGGTCGCACTCGTCGTTCGGATTCGACGGTGTCGCGCCGTTCAGCTCGTCACCATCGTTCAGGCCGTCGTCATCGCTGTCGGGGATGGACGGATCGGTGCCGGCGGCGTCCTGCTCGTCGATCGTCAGGCCTTCGCCATCGGCATCGCACGCGCCCTCGTTCGGCGTCGGGATGCAGACGTTGTCGTCGGCGGTGGCGTCGCCGCCGTTGTTCGTGCCGTCGCCGTCGCCGTCGCACGCGTCCTCGTTCGGCGTCGGGATGCAGACGTTGGCGTCGTCGGCGTCATCGACGTTGTTCGTGCCGTCGCCGTCGGCGTCGCAAGTGTCCTCGTTCGGCGTCGGGATGCAGACGTTGGCGTCGTCGGCGTCGTCGGCGTTGTTCGTGCCGTCGCTGTCAAGCAAGCCGCCCGCGCCCGCGAACGCGAAGAGCTGCTGCGCGACATGCACGATGGCTTTGGCTCGACGCTGGCCACCGCGCGCATCCTGTTGTCGCAGGACGGCACGGCGCAGCGCGGCGCCCACGTCCTCGGCGAGTGCCGCGACGACCTGCGCCTCGTCGTCGACATCCGTGGCAACGACGAGGGCCGGCTCGGCTGGGGGAACGGCGGCTTCCGCCACCGGCTCACCGAACGCTTGAAGGGCAGCGCGGTGTCCGTCGCCTTCGACGTCGCGCTCGACGGCCTGCCCCCCCATGCCGCAGCGCACGCAGCTGCAGCTTTTGCGCATTCTGCAGGAGGCCGTGACCGATGCCCTGCGCGACGCCGACGGCAAGGTCATCACCGTGCGCGCGCGGTGGCACGCCGACAAAGGCGCCGTCGTGCTGGTCGTACAGGACCATGGCCGCGGCCTGCCGGGGCGTCATGCCGGACGGCGCCGAGGAACACGGCGCGGCGGGCGGCGGCGGTGAGGGCGACGCTGGCGTTCGAGCCGGGCCACCCCGGCGCCCGCGTCGTCATGCGCTGGACCGCCGAGCCCCGAGGCCTTCAGCCGCAGACCGCCGAGGCCCTGGCCTCCACGACGTCGACAGCCTGACGCGCCGCGGGAGGTCAGCTCACGAGCGGCGGGGCCGGCCGAAGATGGACTCGTTCTCGCGGGCGGCGTCCTCGGCCTCCTGCGCCCAGTCGCGGGGCTTCTCGGGGGCTTGCTGCAACAAGTCCCAGTGCATCTGCGCGATCGACAAGAGGTCGACCCCCGGCGGCGACGCCTGGATGTCCAGCTGCGCGCCGACGAGGTCGAAGTCGAGGTTCAACAGGCGCGCGGCGTCGAGCCCGTAGCGCGCGAGCGCGGCGTGCACGGTAGAGACGTCGACGCCGAGGTCGCGGGCGACGTCGTGGGCGTTCTGGAAGCGCCGGCGCCCCCGGCGGTCGAGGCCGAGGTGGTAGCCGCAGAAGAGCAGGAAGGGGTCAAGGGCGTCGGACACGGCGGCCGTTTTTACCGTTGTCAGCGTCGTCCGTCATTGGCACCTTCGGAGTGTGGATTTGTTCTTGATGCGACACGGCGAAGCCGGCGAGTGGGCGCAGGGAGACTTCCACCGCGCGCTCACCGCCCACGGGCAGGCGCAGGCGCGGGCGTCGGCGCAGGGCCTGCGCTCGCTCTTCGCGCGCCTCGGGACGCGCCCGGCGACGCTGTGGCACTCGCCCTACCGGCGCGCGCTGCAGACCGCGACCATCGTCGGCGAGATCCTGGGCGTAACGCTGGTGGAGGACGACCGCTTCCTGCCCGAGGCCGACGCTGACGCCGCCGCCCGCGCGCTGCGGCAGGCCGGGCGTGGCCCGCTGCTCGTGGTTGCCCACCTCCCGATCCTGCCCGGCATCGCCTTTGCGCTCGGCGCCGGCGCGCCGCACCTCGCCACCGCCAGCGTCGTGCACATCGTCGTCGGCGGCGACGCGGGGATGGTGTGCGGGCAGTGGACGTCGGCGCAGCTCGGCCAGCTGGCCGCGCAAGGAACCACCCCGTGAACATGCGTCGCGCTCGCTCTGTCGTCTCCGCCGCCGTCGTCCTCGCCCTGCTGCTCGGCGCCGCGTGCCACGACGCGGCCCCCGCCAGCGACAACCCGGTCGTCGTCGGCGGCGACAAGATACCGGCGAAGCAC
>VGSZ01000075.1 GCA_016874845.1 Deltaproteobacteria bacterium | reverse complement strand
TCGTCAACGTGTCGGGCACACCAACGGCGGCGTCGTCGACCGCGCGTGCGCCTGGGCCGAGCAGGCGCACGCGGCCCGCGGCGTCAAGCCTGGCGACGACGCCCGCGCCTTCGTCGCGCTGCGGGCCGCGTGCGAGCGGGCCACCGACGCGCTGCTCGCCGACCGCAGCCGCACGCTCGGCAGCGCCACGATCGCCCTGCCCGACGGCAAGAGCCTCGACCTGCCGCGGGCGACGTTCGACCAGCTGCTGTCGGCGTCGAGCAAGAGCACCGATCCGGCGCTGCGCAAGCTGGCGGCGGACGGCGACCGCGCGCTGCGCAAGCTGTACGCGGCGACGAACACGTACCAGGTGACGCTGCGCCTGCCCGATGGCCGCGTCGTCGAGCACAAGGACGTGCCGCGCAACCAGCCGGGGCGCATCGAGTGGGCGACGCGCATCCCCGTCGAGCTGCCGGCAAATCTCCGCGGCGAGGTCACCCTCGAGTGCTACCCGTCGGGCTCGATGAAGGCCGGCGGCTACATCGAGCAGCGGCAGTACAAGCTCCACCTCGGCGACGACCTGTTCGACGTCGACGACGCCGTGCTGGCCGCCGACGCCTTCCGCGCCGACCACCGCGAGGTCCGCTGGGACACACCCCACGAGGACACCGACCGCGCCGAGTCTGGCGTCGGCCCGGCGCCGGTGCCGCGCGTCGAGCTGTAGCGCGCGACGGTCGCGACGCTGCGCTCCGCGCGGCGCTCGACAAGGACGACGGCGGCGACGGCGACGGTGACGAGGAGTATGATAATGGTGCTACGTTCCGAAGCATGCGAGGGGGGAGCGTCGAAGGAGCGTTGAGGGGTCGCAGGGCGTGGGCGCTGTCGCTGTGGTGCGCGGCCCTGTCGGGCTGCGTGTTCGACGCCGTGGTGCCCAGCGACGCCAGCGTGCGCTGCGCAGCGGCAGGAGACTGCACGGCGGGCCTCGTGTGCGTCGTCGCTGCGAGCCGCTGCGCCAGCGCGCTGCAGCCCTGCCTCGTCATCGCCGAGGGCTTGGCGACGTTCTCCGCTGACGGGACGAGCTGCGAGGGCGGGATCTGTCGCGCTGGCGCCTGCGTCGAGCCGCGCTGCGGCGATGGGCTGCGCAGCGGCGACGAAGACTGCGACGACGGCAACGACGTCGACCGCGACGCGTGCCACAACGACTGCCGGGCGCCGCGGTGCGGCGACGGGATCCTGGACGAGGCCGAGGCGTGCGACGACGGCAACGCCAACAGCGGCGATGGCTGCCGCAGCGACTGCGCCAAGATCGAGGCGTGCGGCGACGGCGTGCGCGACGATGGCGAGGCGTGCGACGACGGCAACCGCAACGAGCGCGACCGCTGCAGCGGCTGCCGGTTAGCGGTGTGGACGCCGGTGGTGCGCGCCGGGCTCGGTGACAGCGGCGGTGACCCGTTCGCCGTCGCCCTCGCGACCATGGCGCTTGCCGGCGACCCCGACGGCAACCTGATCGTCGCCAACCTGACCGACGCGTCCCTGTACCGGCTCGACGCGTCGGCCGGAAAGCTGACGCGCTTCGCCGGCACCGGCACGCCGACGGACATCGGCGAGCGCGACGGCGTCCCGGCCACCGACGTCAACATGGCCAGCGTCGTAGGACTGTCGGTGGACGGGCTCGGCGACGTGCTGGTCACCGACGTTGACGAGGCGATCGTCCGTCGCATCGACGCGCGCACGCGCATCGTCACCACGGTGGCCGGCACGGGCGAGCAGGGCTTCGGCGGCGACGGCCTGCCCGCCACGGTGGCCACGCTCGCGCAGCCCGAGATGGCGATCGGCGACGGCGTCGGCAACGTCTTCATCGCCGACACCGACAACAACCGCATCCGCCGCGTCGATGCGCGCACGGGGATCATCTCGACCATCGCCGGCACCGGCACCGCGGGGTTCTCGGGCGACGGCGGCGATCCGCGGGCGGCCGCGTTGAACGCGCCGCGCGACCTCGACATCGACCCGCAGGGCAACCTGTACGTGCTCGACCGCCGCAACGGGCGCGTCCGCCGGCTCGAGCCCGACCCCGACGCGCCGGACCGCTTCGCCCGCATCGTCACCGTCGTTGGCGACGGCAGCGCCTTCGACCCGAGCGAGCAGGGCCTGCAGCGCGGCATCGGGCGCAGTACGCTGCAGTCCATCGCGCTGTCCCCCGACGGGACGCAGCTATACCTCACGAGCTTCGACGTGCCTGCGCTGCTGGTCATCGACCTGGTGCGCCAGCGCCTCGACGTCCTCGCCGGCGACCCCGCAGAGCCGGGCGCGCTCGTCGATGTGCCCGCGTCGCAGGCGCGCTTTGGACGCCTCGAGCACCTGCACGTCGACGGGCCCCACCGCATCTACGTCAGCGAGCCCGACGACGCCGGCGCCATCCACGTCGTCGAGCGCGCCGGCGATGACGCGCCGTGGTTGGTGCGCACCGTCGCCGGACGCCTGCCCGAGGACGACGGGCTGGTGTTCGACTTCGCGCCGCTGCTCATGCAGCGGTTCGGCTCGGGCTACGCGGTGACGAGCCGTGCAGGCTGCGAGCCCTTCGCCGACTCGCTGTTCCTGTACGGCGTGTTGCCCGACGCGCACCGGCTGCTGCTGCGCGAGTGCTCGGGAAACGTGCGGGTGCTCGCCGGCACCGGCGTCGCGGGCTTCTCCGGCGACGGCGGGCCGGCGCGGCTGGCCCAGCTGTCGTCACCGCGCGGCGTCGCAGCGACCGCGGCGGGGGTGGTGTACGTGGCCGATCAGGGCAACCACCGCGTGCGCTTCATCGACGGCAGCGGGCAGCTCGCGACCCTCGCCGGGGTGGGCGCGGCCGGCTTCGCGGGCGACGGCGGGCCCGCGCTGGCGGCGACCCTGTCCGCCCCCACCGACGTCGACCTCGACGACCGGCAGCGCCTGATCGTCATCGACAGCGGCAACCAGCGCATCCGCCGCGTCGACTTGGCCGCGGGCACGATCGCGACCATCGCCGGCCGCGGCGCGGCCGAGCCCGGCGCCGACGGCGTCGCGCCGACGGCGCTGGCGCTGGCGCAGCCCTATGGCGCGCGCTTCCTCCCCGCCGCTGCGCTGGTGGCCGGCGCCAGCGGGGGCCTGCTGGTCTTCACCGAGCGGCGCAGCCACCGCGTGCGCGCGCTGATGGACCTGCGGATCCCCGGCGTCGCGCCCGCCCTGCTGCCGCCGCGCATCTTCACGCTGGCGGGCACCGGCGCGCCGGGCTTTCTCGACGACGACGACGGGCGCGCCGCGCAGCTGTTCCATCCGCGTTCGGTGGCGCTGTATGCGGGCGAAGGCTGCGCGGGCGCGGCCGGCGACGCGGCGGCGTGCCTGCTGGTCCTCGATGGCTACGACCGCGTGCGGCTGCTGCGGCTGCGGGCGACGGGCTCGCCCGCCGAGCCCGTCGCCGCCTCCGTCGCGACGCTGCTCGGCGGCGAGGCACCCGAAGACGACGGCTCGCTCGCGACCGCGACGCTGCGCGGTCCCTCGTCCCTGGCCTTCCTCGACGACGCCCGCCTGATCCTCGCCGAGCGTGTGACCGGCCGCCTGCGCCTGATCGACCTCGCCGCCGGGGTGGTGCAGACGCTGTCGGGGCTGCCCGACGGCGAGTCCCCCGACGACGGCGCGGTCGCCCTCGGCGTCGCGCGCCCGCTGCGCGAGCCGACCAGCGTCGTCGTCGACGCCGCGCGCGCGCCCCGCCGGCTGTACGTCGCTGAGCGCGGCGGCCACACGATCCGCGAGTTCCTGCTGCACGACGAGGCCGACCCCACGACGTGGACCACCCGCACGATGGTGGGGCGGCCGGGCGTCGGCGCCCACCGCGACGGGGTGCTCGACGACGCGCGCCTCGGCGGCCCCGCCGGCCTCGCCCTCGACGACGATACCGGCGTCCTTTACGTCGCCGAGCAGGACAACCACACCATCCGCCGCATCGACCTTGTCGACGGCGTCGTCACCACCCTCGCCGGCACCCCCGGGCAGCGCGGTTCGTTCGGTGACGGCGCGGCGGCGGCGGCGGCCCGGCTGAACCAGCCGTCGGGCCTCGCGCTCGTCCGCGACGGGGTGTCGGGCCCGACGACGCTGTACGTCGCCGACACCGGCAACCACCGCGTGCGTCACATCGATGACGTCGACGGGGCTGCGCCCACGGTCGCCGCGGTGCTCGGCGACGGCGCCGCCGCCAGCAGCGGCGAGGGGGCGCCGGCGCGGTTCTTCCCGGTGAACGCGCCCACCGGGCTCGACGTCGACGACGCCGGCAACCTCTACGCGACGTCGCGCGACGCCCTGCGCGTGGTGCTGGCCGAGGACCGCGGCCGCGTCGGCGGTGACGACGTGGTCACGACGATCTACGGCGCGCCGCCGCGGGCCACGTTTCCCGAGCCCATCACGAGCTGCCTGCAGCACCTGCGCATCGCGCCGGCGGGGGCGTCGGTGTTCGCCGTCGACGCCTGCCAGGAGCTGCTGATCGAGCTCGTGCGCTCGACGGCGCCGTGAGGGCGGGACCCTGGGCGCACAGGCTGACAGCGCAGTGCGGTGGGTGACGTCGCCCGCGTCGAGGACGACCTGCCGGCCTTACTCGGTGGTGAGCGTGAAGGCGCCAAAGCCGACGCCGACGCAGGCGAGCCCGGTGACGTTGGGATCACAGGACGCCGTCGTCGACGTCAGGCTGCAGGTCTCGCCCGAGTCGAGCAGCGTGTGCGGCTGCTCGATGACGTTGCGCGTGAAGGGCGCGTTGTCAGGGCCCTCGACGATCACCGTGAAGATCGTTCCCTGCGCGACGCGGTTGCGGACGACGGGCCTCGCCCTCGCCTTCTCCTTCGCCTTCTCCTTCGGCGTCGACGCAGAGGTCGCTCAAGCAGGTGAGGCCTTGGTGGCTCCGCGAGCGGAGGCGCTCCGCTCGTCGCGGGCAAGGCTACCCGGATCGTCACGCGGCGATCACAACGCCAACCGCGACCTCACGGGTCGGAGTGGCGGGTGAACTGCACGAGGCTACGGCGGACGTCGCGGGGATCGTTGCTCGGCCACAGCCAGCGCGGCAGGTGCGACAGCGCCAGCTTCTTCTTCAGCGGCAGGGCCTCCCACGCCGCGCGAGCCTCCTGCCGGCGCGCCTCTTCGGCGGTGGGCACGGTGACGACGGGGCGGGTCAGCGAGAACGACGGCGGCGCGTGCGCGGCGGTCTGGGCCTGCACGCCGGGGATGCTGCGCGGGGCGTCGAAGCCGTCGCCGTTGACGTCGACCCAGATCGGGTTGGTCATCGCGAACGGCGTAGTCACGCTGACGGCCCGCGGCTGCAGCGCGCCCTCGACGACGCCGAAGCCGAACGACGAGCCGAGCGAGCCGATCACGTCGGTGAACTGCAGCGGCGGGATCTCGTTCGGGTAGATCGACGGGAACAGCGTCGACGACTCTTTCGTCGACGACACCTCGACCAGCAGCACGGTGTCGGCAGGCGTCGCGACGGTGATCGTGAAGTCGTTCTTCGTGCCGTCGAAGGGCTCCTCGTGCACGACCGTCGTGCCCGAAAACACCTTCAGAGTGTCGGCCTTCACCCACGGGGCCTGCTCGACATGAATCGACAGCGTCTGCGTCGCGCCCGTCACCGTCTGGCCGAGCCCCTTGCCGTCGATGGTGACCCGCACGAACGGGCCGTTGGTCATCAAGACGTCGCCGTCGGCGAACGCCTTGACGATGGCGTCGGGCGTCAGCTGCGCCGGGTCGTCCGATGGCGCGCGGATGTACGTGCGCGGCGAGCCCGGCTCCTCTTTCTCGGGCTCGTGGCTGTCGGAGTTGGCCGTGCCGACGACGCGCTTGCCGGAGAGCAGCAGCTTGATCCAGTCGTCGACGACGCCGGGGAAGGCGACGTCGTAGCGCGTGTCGTCGACGTTGCACCTGCCCGCCGCCACCTGCGCGGCCTGCCGCGCGTCGCAGACGGCGGCGGCGGCGGCGCACACGCGATCGGTGCAGCTGCAGTCGGCGTCGTCCACGTCGTCGCCGCAGGTGGGGCCGGGGCGGTCGCGCAGGATCTCGCCGGCGGAGAGCGGGCAGCACGACACCGGGTCGCGCGTGACCCCGTTGGGCACCTTGAACGTGCCCAGGAACTCGAAGCGCTTGCCGTTAAAGACCTCGAGAGCGTCGAAGTCGAAGGAGAAGGCGTCCTTGCTGAACTCGGGGTGCTGCACCGGGTCGGGGGCGATCAGGCCGCTTTGACCCTCAGGCTCCAGCGTGTCGGCGTTGACGCCGTACTGGTCGAAGTAGCCGAGGATCGAGTCGCGCGGGTGGTTCACCTGCAGCACGATGGACCCGGGCCTGCCGTCTTCGCCGAGGTGCCCGCGCGAGCGGAGGTCGGCGAAGATGTCGGCGGGGTTGCGCAGCGCCCACTCGAAGCTGCCGTAGGTGCGGCTGGCGATGGTGTCGACGTCGCCGTCCGCGTCCTCGACGAGCACGCCGCTGCCGCGCTCCAGCGGGAAGCCATTGAAGTGGCCGCGGTCAATGGTGGTCAGCTCGAGCCCGACGGCGGAATTGATGAAGCGCGACAGGCCCGCCGTCTCGATGGTCGCGCGGTAGTCCACGACGAAGTTGTGGTCGGTGGACACGGCGAGCTCGACGCCCTCGCCGGCGTAGCTGGTGATCCGGTCCTGCAAGCTCGCGTTGCTGTCGAGCGAGAACACCGAGTGCAGGTGGAAGTCGGCGCCGACGTAGCCCGTGGTGTCGACGACGCGCTCGAGCACGGCGTCCAGCGCCACGGCGCGGCCGGCGACCAGCTCGATGTCCTGCTCGACGCGCGTGTACTCGGCGCCGCGGCCGACGACGACGGTGTACTTGCCCGGGCGCGCGATGAGCGCGACGGTGCCATCGGCGGTGTACTGGCAGTCCTCGATGTAGCGCAGCGTGGCGTCGTCGCCGGCGACGTCGGGGATGAAGTCGGTGTAGCGGAAGTCCTCGCCGAGGCTCAGGTCGTACAGCCACTCGGCCGACGGCTTGCCGACGTCGTCGGCCGGCGTCGTGCCCACCAGCGTGACCTTGGCCGGCACGCGGCCGGCGCCCTGCTCGGTGGCGGTGAGGACGAGCCGCGCCGGCGGCGGCAGCGACAGCGGCGCCTGCGTCGTGGCGCCGGCCTGCACGACGACGTCGTCGAGGCGCGTGGTGGCGAGGCCGTCCTTGACGAAGACGAGGTCGTAGGTGCCCGGGCGCAGGTCGGCCTGGAAGCGTCCGCCCTCGTCGAGCTTCATCTGCGTGACCTTCCGGCCGTCGTCGCCGAGGACGACCACCGAGCCGCGGGTGACGGCCTCGCCCGATTGGGCGAAGCGCGCGCGCCCGAGGACGCGGCCGGTCTGGTCGCCGAGCAGCGCATAGACCTGGTCGCTGATGCTGGCCACGTCGCCGTCGCCAACCAGGAAGTAGCGGGTGAATTCCATCTCGTCGGCGCCGCCGGGGGCCGAGTCGTTGGGTGCGAGCGCGCTCGGCGGCAGCACCTGAAAGACGCCGGTGAAGGCGCTGGCGATGAACGGGATGTGCAGCGCGTGGTCAGGCTGCCCCGGGAACGCCGTCGCGTTGGCGGCGACGAAGTTCTGCGACGGCAAGGTCGGCGCCTCGGCGAGCAGGCCGTAGCTGACGTCCGGGCCGGCGGAGGCGACGAACTCGGCGGCGATGCCGGGCAAGGCGGGCAAGGCGATGTCGCCGCGGTTGTAGATCTTCTCGAGGGTGAAGCGGATGTCGAAGCCGGCGTCGGTGGGGGCGAAGACCTTGTTGCCGGCGCCGAACAGCAGCACGTCGCCAAACGGCGTCGGCACGACGGTGTCGCCCAGCGTCGCGTTGGGCAGCTGCAGCGTGTCGAGAGGGAAGGCGATGTTCTGCACCTTCGTCGTCATCTTCAGGTGCTGCGCGCCGGGCTCGAGGATGTAGCGCGTCTCGAAGAGCAGGGTCGGGTTGCGCCGGTCATCGCCGAGCAACGTGGTGTTCACCGTCTGCGTCAGGGCGATGAAGTCGCCGCCGGTGCCACGCACGATGAGCACGGCGGCCTTGCCGTCAGTGCCGTCGTTTTCGATCTCGATGGGCGGCAGCGTCTTTCGCGGGTCGTTGGGGTCCCTCACCTCGCGCGGCTCGAGCGCCTCGAGGAAGAACGCCGGGAACATCTCGCCAAAGTTGTCCTTGCCGACGCCCCCGTCGGAGCTGCCGCGGCCGCTGGTCTTGCGCACCAGGTCGGCGTCGAGCAGCGCGCCGCCGAAGACGCCGAAGCCGCGCGAAAAGCCGGCGTCCTGCACGATGAAGCGGACCCTGTCGTTCTGGATGAGCCAGTCGCCGACCTCGCCGAGGGCGCGGGGGCCGCCGATCAGCTCGGCGCGCGTCGTGATCTTGCGCGCGTTGGCCTTTGGCGCGCCGGACGGACAAGCGCCACTGGCGACCGCGACGACGAACAGCGAGACGGCGGTAGTGACGCAGAGCATGCGCATGGCACGGGCTTACCAGCGCGCGCCGGCGACGTCGACGGCGGCGCTGGTCTGGCGCCGGCCCGGCGACGGCGGGTCGGCGGCGGAAGCGTGCCCCGAACTGTCGGCGCCCGTCGCTGTCCCGGGCTGTCAGCGGTCCTTGCCGAAGGCCTCGAACACGACGAGCGGCCACGCGAGCAGGAAGAAGAGCGCGAGCAGCAGGCGGAACAGCGGCCGGTGCGCCTCGTCGTCGAGGTCGAGGGTCATCGCCAGCTCGAGCTCGTCCTGCTTGCCGGTCCACATCGCTGTCGATGTGCCCATGCCAAGCACGAGGTAGACGACGACGAAGAGGGACGGCACGCTCACGACGGTCAGTGTAGCCAGACGAGGTCGGCGGTGACGAGGAGCGAGGTAGATCTGGAAGGCGACGGTCGGGCAGGGCGCCGCGCGCTCGTCGTGGCTGGGCTGCTCGGCGCCACCGGTGTGCTGCTCGGGGCGTTCGGCGCCCACGGGCTCAAGGGCCTGCTCGCCGACGTCAGCGACGGTGCCACGCGGCTCGAGTGGTGGGACACGGCGTCGCGCTACCAGCTGTGGCACGCGCTGCTCGTGAGCCTGCTCGCCCTCCGCGCCGATCGCAGCAGCGCAGCGCGAACCGGCGTCGTGCTCGGCGCCGTCGGCGTGCTGCTGTTCTCGGGCAGCCTTTACACGATGACCCTGACGGGCCTCCGCGCCCTCGGCGCCGTCACGCCGCTTGGCGGCCTCGCCTTCGTCGGCGCGTGGCTCTGCCTTGCGTGGTCCGCGCGCGCCCCGGGCCCGTCGTCGGCGGCGTCGGCGTCCGGATAGCCGCCGGGCCCACATCACGGGATCACCGGTGACGCGTCCGCGCTGCGGAGTCAGGTCTTTGGCTTCAGCTGCGGGCGCACGCGCAGCTTCGCGCGGCCGCCCATCTCGACGACGCTCGACCAGGGCGCGTACGCCGCGTGCATCACCTTGACGATGGCGCGCGAGCCGGCCGCGACGTCGACGACGACGCGCCCGATCCCCACCTCGGTGCCGTTGACGAGCACGCGCGCGCCGTCGGGGGCCTCGATGGTCAGCGACGTCGTCCCTGTCCGGGACGGCGCCGGCGCTGCGGCCGCTGTCGCGCTCGACGGCGGCGGCGGCGGCGCGCCCGCGCTGGGCGCTCGGGGCGTCTTGGCCGCCGATGGCGCCGTCGTGGACGACGGTCGGGCCGGACCCGCGCCGGCGCCCGAAGAGGGGGGGGCGCTCGTCGCCGGCGGCGCGGCCGCGGGCCGCGCCGCTTCGGGCTTGGTCGATGGCGTCGCCGTGGCGGCCGGGCGGGGCCCGGTGCCCGCCGCGGTCGACGGGCGCGTCGTCGCCGGCGTCGGGTCGCCCCCGCTCGCGCGCGGCGTCCCTCGCGACGGCGTCCCTGGCCGCGGCGGCCCTGCCCGCGGCGTCCCTGCCGGCGACGTCCCGGCCGGCGGCGTCTCTGGTCGCGGTGCGGGTGGCGGCGCTGCCGGATCGTCAGCGGCGCGCGACCCGGAGCGCCGGATCTCGGCGAGGCGTTCGGCGCTGACCATCTGCGTGGCGCCGGCCGGATCGTCGAGGTCGGCGTCGCTGCGGACGGCGTCCCGCGGGTTGTCGCGGGCGGCCGCCGCCGGCGGGATCGGGGTCGTCGGCGCGGGTCCCCGTTCGGGCTCGTCGCGTCGGGAGCGCATGATCTCGGCGAGGCGCTCGGGGCTGACCATCTGCGTGGCGCCGCCCTCTTCGCTGGCCCCGTCGTCCTCGACGATGATCGACGGCACGGCGGCGACGGCGGGCGACGTGGGCCAGCGGCCCGTCTTGGCGCCGGTCGTGGCGCTCGGCGCGGCGCTCGGCGCGGCGCTCGCCGGCGGCGCGGGCGCCCCGATCGACGGCGCGCCGCGCATGAGGGCGGCCATCCGCTCGGGGCTGACCATCTGGGTGGCGCCGTCGTCGTCGTCGACGTCGACTCGGGCGGTCACGGCAGGCTGGCCGGTGCTGCGCGTCGACGCGGGCGGGGTCGCGCGGCGCGGCGGCGCCGCCGGCGGGGGCAGCAGCATCGAGGGCGGGGGCGCCGCCGGCGTCACGGGGTCGCGTCGCCGCCCCTGCGCGAGGGCGGCGACGCGCTCGGGCGTCACCATCTCGGTGGCGCCGCTGTCGTCGTCGTAGCCGTCGACGCTCGACTCGGCCGACGGCAGCGTCGGCTCGCGGGGCTTCTGCAGCGCCTGCTGGGGCACCATGCGCGTGGCGCGCCGGAACGGGTTGTCGGACTCGTCGAACGTGCGCCCGGCGTCCCCGATCATCTGGAACGACTCGCCGGCGACGTCGACGAGGTCTGCGTCGGCGTCGAGCGGGTCGGCCGCGGAGTCGGCGTCGAGGTCGTCGTTTTCGTCGTCGAAGTCGTCGAGGTCGTTGCGCGCGTCGTCGCGAGGGCGCGCGTCGCGCTCGTCGTCGAAGTCGACGTCAATGGCTCCGGAGACGTCAATAGGCGATTGGCGTTGGGGCGGCGCGGGGAACGGCTCGGGTCGCGGCGGCGGCGGCGGCGGCGAGGACTGCTCGGCGATCATCGTCCGCTCGTCGTCTTCGTGCTCTTCCTCTGCTGCTTCTTCTTCGTCGTCGTGGTCGTCGTCCAGCTCGCCCGCGAGGGCGCCGACGAGCGCGGAGTCGCTGCGGCTGGCCCCGAGCGCGGTGGCGGCGGGGGCGGACACCCCGGCAGCCTGGTTGGCGAGCACGGCGTTGACGGTGGTGCCGAGCCGCACGTCGGGGGACGATAACGCCGACGGCGAGGGCGGCGCCGGGCGCACGGTGGCGCCATGGCCGAGCAAGGGGGGGATCGACGGGGGCGTCGACGGCGCCGCGAGCAGCGCCTTGGCGGGCGGCGGCGGGGGCGGGGGCTGGAACGTGGCGGGGCTCCAGGGGGCGCCGGGGACTGCGGGCTGGAAAGGCACGAACTGGGACGGGTCGATCATCACCGTGTGCTGCGGCTCCGCGCGGCCGACGACGTAGGCGTCGTCGATGGAGACGGTCGCGGCGGCGCCGCCCGGCAGCGGCTTCAGCAGCGCCTTGGCGTCGGGGATCATCATTGTCGGGTTCGTCTTGCCGCTGCGCTTCTTCGGCTCGGCGGGCCGGGCATCGGTGAACACCGCGCCACCCTCCTCGCTCGTCAGGGGCATGGCGCCCTGCGGTGCCGGCAGCGCCATCGGGCCGCCCATCATCGGGCCGCCCAGCATCGGGCCGCCCAGCATCGGGCCGCCCATCATCGGGCCGCCCATCATCGGGCCGCCCAGCATCGGGCCGCCCATCATCGGGCCGCCCAGCATCGGGCCGCCCATCATCGGGCCGCCCATCATCGGGCCGCCCATCATCGGGCCGCCCATCATCGGGCCGCCCATCATCGGGCCGCCCATCATCGGGTTGCCGGGCATGCCCATCATGCCGCCCATCATGCCCATCATGGGGTTGCCCCCGGGCATGCCGGCCATCGAGGGGAAGAGCCGCTGTACGGCGCCGTAGGTCCAAGGCAGGCGCATGCGGATCTCGTCGACGACGTGCGGCGGCACCTCGAGCCCGGGCATCGCGTCGACGACGAGGTGCTTGTAGGGACCGTTGACCGCGGCCTGCACCGCCTGCTCCGGCGTCGTGTGCAGCTCGTTCATCGCCGCCTCGAGGCGCTCGACGACGTCGGCGAGGGTAGGCCGGTCGTCGGGCCGCTGGTCGATGAGGCGCGGCAGGAACCGTATCATGGACGACGACGCCAGCCGCGGGACCTCGAGCCCGTGCGGGTCGCCGGCCAGCAGGCCCATCAGCAGGCGCCCGAGGGAGTACACGTCGCCGGCCATCGAGGGGCGGCCCTCGGGAGCGCGGTACGTCGATGGCGCCGCAGGGTCGCCGGCGGCGGAGGCGAGCAGGCGCAGGCGCACGCCGCCGGTCTGCGGGTCGAGGAACAGCAGGTCGGGCGAGAGCCCGCCCGGGAACACCGTGGCGAGGCCCGCCGCGCCGCGGGAGTCGGCGGCCCAGGCGTCGCCGGTCTCGTGCAGCGCGACGATGACGCGGGCCACCGACAGCGCCACGCCGACGGCGACCTCGATGGCGGGGGTGCGCCGCCGCGCCTTCTCGGCGACAAGCAGCGACGCCAGGTCGACGCCCTCGGCGGGGTCGCTGACGCCGAAGACGACGCCGTCGAACAAGGCGACCTCGTGGATGCGGGCGAGGGCCGGGTGCTGCAGCTGGGCGGCGGCGGTGGCGACGGCGACGACGCGGCGGGCGATGGGTTCGCTGCGCCCGAACATCGCGAGGTGCACGCGCGGGCCGGGGCCACCCGGGAGGACGCGCTGGGCGAGCAGGATCTTGGCGCCCCCATAGCTGGGGAGCGACGCGAGCAGGGCGAAGTCGGCGAACTGCGACAAGCGTGGCTCAGCTCTCGGTCGCCGAGGAAGCGGCGAGGCGCTGGCTGCGCTCGTCGACGAGCCCCTGCAGCGCGGCGACGTCGCCGTCGCCCAGCGGGCCCTTCTTCGCCGCGGCGATCACCGACGCGATCAGGTTCGCCTCGACCTCATCGCGGGCGCGCGACTGGACGATCAGAGTACGGAACGTCTCGAACAGCAACGCGAACTCGTCGCCGGCGCGCTGCGGTCGCAGCTCGGGGTGGCGACCGTCGATCATCGTCTGCAGGTGCCGGGTGACGACGAAGATCGGACCGCAAACGCGGTGCGTCACGAACAGCCCGAGCACGCCGAGCACGGCGACCTCGGCCACCAGCGAGGCTACCGTGATCTGGAAGACGCGCCGCGCGTCCTCGGCGCCGACCTTGTCGACCACCAGGCCGCTGACGCCGGCCAGCGTCAGCAACTCGTTCATCTCCTGATAGGCGCGGAAGAGAAACGCGCCGAGCGCCGTCGACGTCACCGCCGCCACGCCCAGGATCACCGCCGTGTACTTGAACTGGAACGCTCGATCGACGAGGGGGATCAACCGTCGCTGGTTCATGTCGGACATCGCCTGCTCCTGCCCGCGCCGACGTCGTCGACGGACGCGCCCTCAGGTTAGCGGCGCTCACCCGCCGACGGCAAGGAACGCGTCACGTGCCTGCAAACCGGCGTACCGGCTTGCGCGCGGCCCCGGCGCCCGGGCGAGGATGGCTGGATGCTCGCGCTCTACCTTGCTTCGCTCGCCCTGGGCGCCAGCGCCGCCGACGCCCCCACGGTGGACGACCGCCCCGCCGTCGTCGACGACCGCCCCGCCGTCGTCGACACCGCCGCCGCCGGCGCCGCGGCCGCGGTCGACGCCCCCGCCCACGTCCAGCCGGGCGCGCGCGCCACGACGACCAGGGACCCGCGCGGCGTCGCCGTGGTCGGCGCCGTCCCAGTCGTGGACCCCCGTGTCCCCGGCGCCCACGTGGACGCCGTCGCCGTCGCCCTCGTCGATCCGACGCCGGCCTACGTCGTCACCGAGGCCCCCGTGGCGGCGCCGGCGGCGCCGGCGGCCCCGGCAGCGCCAGCGGTGGCAGCGCCGGCAGCGCCGGCGGGCCTGAGCTTCTCGGGCATCCCGGCCTTGAACTACATCGCCGACAACGGGCTGGGGCTCGGCCTGATCGCCGCCGCCTACCACGGCGACGGGCTGACGCTGCCGTACCGCACCGCGGTCACGCTGCAGCTGTTCGCGACGACGAAGCTGGTGCAGGACAGCCACGTGACGCTCGACGCGCTGCGGGTCTTCGACCTGCCGCTGCGCATCGGGGCCCGCGCCGGCTTCCTCACGTCGCTGACCCAGAATTACTGCGGCGAGGGCGGCGACGTCACCTGCGACGAGGCCGCCGCCGCCACCGCCGCCACCGCCGCTGGCCTCGTCGACGACGATGACGACGACGACGACGCCTGGGACCGCTTCGTGCGCCGCTACTACCAGCGACGCTTCATGAATCCCTACGCGTTCGTGAACGCCCGCTACGCCGTGCTCGAGCGCGGCGTGGGCCAGCCCCTGCGCGTCGAGTTCACCGCCGGCTACCGCGCGTCGTACTTCGTGCCCGGCAGCGTGTTCATCGACGAGGACGGCGACGGCGAGCCCGACCTGCAGCCGTGGCCGGGCTCGCTGTACGCCCGGGCCCACCCCGACGGTGAGCCGGGCCTGTCGTCGCTGGTGAGCCTCGGGGTCATGTTCGACTCCCGCGATCAGGAGCCGTCGCCCACGAGCGGCTGGTGGACCGAGGCGTCGGTGCGGGCGACGACGCCGGGGCTGTCTTCGTGGAGCTACGCCGGCTTCCACGCCACGGTGCGCGGCTTCACGCCGCTGTCCTTGCCCGGCGTGAGCGACCGCGACCATCGGCTGGTGCTCGCCCACCGGCTGCTGTTCGACGGCATCGTCGGCGACGCGCCGGTGCAGGACCTGGCGCGCATCGGCGGCAGCCAGGACACCTACGCGTTCGGCGGCGTCGATCTCGGCCGCGGCATCCGCGTGCAGCGCTTCCTCGGTGCGCTCAAGGTGCTCGATCAGGCCGAGCTGCGCTGGCGCTTCGCCGAGGTGGAGGCGCTGGGCCAGGCGCTCGCCTTCACCGCCGTCGGCTTCGTCGACAGCGGGCTGGTCGCCGACCGCGTGCTGCAGCCGCAACACGTCGGTGTCGCCGCTGGCGGCGGCGGCGCGCTGCGGGTCGCCTGGAACGAGAACTTCATCGTCCGCTGCGACGTCGCCGTCTCGCCCGTCGAGCAGTGGGCCCTGCAGACCTACATCACCATCGGCCAGCCGTTCTGAGCCGCTCGCGCCTGCCGTGACAGCCCGACGACACAGCCAGCGCACCGAGCGCCGTACGTCGAGAGAGCGTGGGGCGTGAGCGGGCAACGACGACCGGCCACGACCTCACACCCGATCTCCCCGTCAGACTTTCAGCGCGTTGTCAGCGCGGCTCATTGTCGTCATCACGCTTCGTCGGCGACAGTGGCGCCGCCGGGACTGCGCCGCCGTCGGGGGGCGTCCACGCTGGCATCTGCAGCGTTGCGGCGCCGGCGGGCAGCACGTCGCCCGGCGCCGCGCGCGCGGCGTCGCGCTGCAGACCAGGCCACCGGGCACCGCGTCCGGCCATCGCCGGATGCACGACGTCGGCGAGCATCGGCAACGGGTGCCCCGGCAGGCTGGCGCCCGTCGACGCCTCCGCCGCGGCGGCGATGGCGACAAGGTCCAGGGCGACGGCGTCCCTCGGCAGCGTGGGCCCCGCTGCCGGAGCCACGTCGACGGCGGCCATCTGCCGGGTCGCTGCGGCGACCATCGACGCCGGAGCGACGAGCACTGCCGGGAGCTGCAGGGCCGGCGCGGCGCGCGCGGGCGCCGCCGGCAGCGCGACGTCGACGGCGGGCAGCAGCAGCGCCGGCGCCGCTGAAGACGCTCCGGCGCGATCGGCCGGGAGCTCGCCCGGGTCCCGCGCGTCAACGACCACGGCGCGGTGGGGGGCGCGCGCGACGATCGCTTTCGCCCGCACCACCGTCGCGCTCTCGGGGAGCGCGCGTACGCGCGCGGCGACGAGGTCCGGGTCGGGGGCGGGCGCCTCGAGCTCGCCCCAGACGTCCGACGAGGACGACGACGAAGCCGAAGGACCTGCGGTCCCGGCGTCGAGCCAGACGCTCGAGCCGTTGTCGCTGGCGTCGGCCTCGATCGCCTGACGCCCGGTCATGACCGTTTCGCTCGTCGGCGCGCTCGTCGGCGCGCTCGTCGCGGTGAGGGCGCTGGCCGGGGCTGCGTCGTCGCTGACGTCGACCTCGATGGCGGGCATCGCTAGCTGGGTGGGTGCGCTGCCGGTGGAGCCGTCGCCGATCACGATCCGCCCCAGGTTCGGCGTCGCCGTCGCGCGCCCGACGCCCGGCACGATCAGGGTGCCGAGGGCCTCGCCGTCGAAGCAGTCGTCGCGCAGGGCCGGCAGCGACGCATCGAGGTGGTCGTAGTTGCGGGTGGCGTAGGGCACGAGCCGGGCAAGCCAGACCTGCCCGGTGCGCTGCTCGGGGTCGGCGAGGGCGAGCTTCTGCTCGACGCTGGCAAACATGCGGGCGGCGGCGCGGGCGTTGCGCAGCCGGTCATCCTTGTCGCACAGCATGGCAAGCAGCGCGTCGTGGAGCGCGGGCTGGATGAACTCGCCGGGGCGCAGCGCCGTGCAGGTGCCGCCGGTCAGCGCCCGGAAGATCTGGACGGGCGTGCCGGTGACCATCTGCCGGCCGACGGCGGCCTCGAACAAGCTGACGCCAAGGGCCCACAGGTCGGTGGCCGCCGAGTAGCCGCTGCCGAGGATCAGCTCGGGGGCGACGAAGCGCAGCGTGCCCTTGATCAGGCCAGCCTGGGTCTTCTCCTGCTCGTTGTCGATGCTGTGGGCGATGCCCAGATCGATGAGCCGCGGCACGCCCTCACGGTCGACGAGGATGTTCGATGCCGTGACGTCGCGGTGCAGCATCCCGAGCGGCTGGCCGTCGGCGCCTTCGGCCTCGTGGATCGCGGCCAGCGCCGAGGCAATGGCGCGCCCGACCCACGCGACGGCGACGGCGGGCAGCGGGTTGGGCGCGCCGCCTCGCAGCCGTAGATCGGACAGCGCGCAGCCATCGACGTACTCGATGACCAGCACCGCGCGGCCGCGGTCGACGAAGAAGTCGAGGGTCCGTACGACGAAGGGGTTCGTCACCCGAAAGCCAGCCTGGGCCTCGTCGCGCAGCTTGACCATCGCGTCGGGCGAGGACGTCAAGGCCACCTTGGCGACGACCTGCTGACCGACGGCGTCGGTGGCAAGGAACGCCGCCGCCATGCCGCCCTCGCCGAGCTTGCGCACGATGCGGTAGCTGCCGACCATCTTGGACATCAGGCGAAGCGTAGCAGAGTCCGCGTGGTACCCTACACCGCACCGCACCGCGCCCGCCCGCCCGCCCGCGACCGGCCGCGCACCATCGTCGGTCGCCTGCCCGCCCGCGGGCACGAGCCGGCGTTCGTCGACGCGCACCACCGACGCCGGCTGACAAGCGCCGGCGCACGCTGTAAGCGCGGCGCACCGGAGAGTTCCATGGGCTTCCTCGATTCGCTGTTCGGCGACAAGCCGACCCAGAAGGCCATCGACAAGCAGATGCTGCGGCTGAAGGAGCGCTATGCCCAGCCCGAGTATCGACGCGAGGCGATGGACAAGCTGCTGGCCTGGGGCACCCCCGAGGCGCTGGCGGCCCTGCTGACGCGCTTCACCGTCGTCGCGCAGTCGCCCCACTGGGACGAAGAGGAGAAGCGCTGGCTCGTCGACGAGCTCGCCACCCGCGGCGAGGCGGCGAAGCAGGCGCTGCAGGCGTTCCTCGCCCGGGAGGACAGCGTCGCGTTCGCCGCGCAGGCGCTGCGCAAGCTGTCGTCGTCACAGGACCAGTGGGTCAAGGACATCGTCGCCGCGCTGCACGCCCGCCCAGCCGACGACCACCGGACCACCCAGGGCAAGGCCGAGCTGGTCGCGCAGCTGAAGGACGAGGGCGTACCCGACGTCATCCCTGCCGTGCTGCCCTACCTAGCCGACCACGCCGACGACGTGCAGATGGCCGCCATCGACTGCCTCGATCGCTACGTCGCCGCCGCCGACGACGACCTCAAGGCGACCGTCGCCGTCGGCTTCGCCGCCCTCGTCGCCGACGACGCCCGCCCGGCCCGCGTGCTGCGCCACGCCGCGCAGGTGATGGCCCGCCACCGCTTCGCCGTCGACGCGAACAAGCCGCTCGCCCCCGCCGTCGCCGAGGACTTCGTCGTCGAGGACGGCACGCTCGCTCCCGCCCGCGCCTCGGCGGGACCACCGTCGAGGCCCTAGCCATGGCTGAAGCCCCTTCGTCGTCTTCGTCGTCTTCATCGTCTTCTTCGTCGTCGTCCTCGGCGACCACGCCGTCGTCGGCGCGGGCCGCCGCCGACATCGAGGCGCTGTCCGCTGAGGTGAAGGAGCGCTCGGCGTTCGTCGACCGCGTCACCTTCGAGGTCGGCAAGGTCGTCGTCGGCCAGAAGGCGATGGTCGAGCGGATCCTGATCGGGCTGCTCACCGGCGGCCACGTGCTGCTCGAGGGTGTGCCCGGGCTGGCCAAGACGCTGACGTTGACGACGCTGTCGCGCGTGCTGCGCCTGCAAGACAAGCGCGTGCAGTTCACGCCCGATCTGCTGCCCGGCGACCTGACCGGCACGAGCGTCTGGGACCCGGAGAAGCGCGAGTTCCTGCCACGCCGCGGGCCGGTGTTCACGAACCTGCTGCTCGCCGACGAGATCAACCGCGCCCCGGCCAAGGTGCAGTCGGCGCTGCTCGAGGCGATGCAGGAAAAGAAGGTCACCATCGGCAAGGAGACCTTCGCGCTGCCGAAGCCGTTCTTCGTCATGGCGACGCAGAACCCCGTCGAGCAGGAGGGCACCTACCCGCTGCCCGAGGCGCAGGTCGATCGCTTCCTGCTCAAGACGGTGGTGGGCTTTCCGACGCGCGCCGAAGAGCGCCTGATCATGGACCGCATGACCGAGGGCCCCACGAACCCCGCCGACGCGGTCGCCGAGAACGTCGTCGGCCCCGAGGAGCTGGCCGCCGCCGCCGACTGCGTGCGGCGCCTCTACGTCGACGAGAAGGTCAAGCGCTACATCGTCGACCTGGTGTTCGCGACGCGCGAGCCCGACCAGGTGCAGGGGCCGCTGGGCGGGAAGCTGGCGTCGTTGAAGCCGCTGTTGCGCTCGGGTGCGTCACCGCGCGCGACCATCGCGCTGAACCTGGCGGCGCGCGCCCACGCCTTCTTGAACCACCGCGCCTTCGTCGTGCCTGACGACGTGAAGGCCATCGGGCTCGACGTGCTGCGCCACCGCGTCCCGCTGACGTTCGAGGCCGAGGCCGAAGAGGTGAAGCCCGACGACGTCGTCCGCCGCATCTTCGAGGGCGTGCCCGTCCCCTGAATGCCCGACGGCGACGACGGCCACGACGCCGTCGACGGTGCCGCTGCTGGCGTACGCCAGTCACGTCCGCTCGCAGCGCTCGTCGAGCGTTAGGGGCCCGAGGAGGCTGGTCGTGCGCACATGGGTCCTGCTTGCCTCGCTCCTCGTTGCGCTGCCCGCCGAGGCCGCCCTCGACCTGGCCTGGGACTGCTACCTGCCGCAGGGACCCACCGACTGCGTGCAGCTCGAGACGGCGTTCTTCACGAACCCGGCCTACGTGCGCGCGCCCCCCGAGGCCGTCGCTGACGCGTCACTGACGCTGCGGTCGGCGAGCATGGCCGATGG